>DGXZ01000082.1:0-12153 GCA_002396485.1 Spartobacteria bacterium UBA5019 | reverse complement strand
TCCAAGAGAACATAGAAATAAACGAACGATAAAACTCGTAGCGCAAAAATTTTAAATAATTCTGAAATTCTGTTAATTCTGTCCCAAAATCCGAAAATGATCAAAATTCAAATACTCCCGAACGGGTCGGTTTTTTTCGATCAGGTGGAAGATTCTTTTTACCAGATACTCTGCTCGATTCGGGAGCCGGTGGAGTCGGGAGATCCCTTGGTCGAGTCGCGTCTTTTTCCTCAGCCCTCGGAAGATGTCGAAGAGGGCGATCTTCTGGATGATTGGAAGTCCCTCGTCGAGCCTGACCTTCACGACACCTTCCTCGCCGCGCGCGAATGCGTCGCCGCCGACCTCCGCAGCGCGCAGCGCAATCCGGATGGATCACTGCACTTCACCATTCCGCGCAGCCACATCGACCTCTGGCTCAGCGCCCTGAATCAAGCCCGCCTCGCCTTGGCCGAAATCCACCAATTCACCGACGCCGACCTCAGCCGCGCCCCCCGCGACCTCGACGATCCAAAGGAATTCGCCCTCATTCGAATGAGCATCTACGGCAGCCTGCAAGAATGGCTTGTTGCCGTAGTGGGGTGAATCCCCGGCGGTGCTGCCCTCTACCTTTTGGCTTTTGCCAAAAACACAATCCGGTTTGCGGGATGAGATCACGAGAGGATTTGCAATGGCTCGATGGTCATTTTCCGAAAAGGGAGCGGATTTTTTTTCGCAAAAGGTACGCGGTGCATACACACAGCAGGATGGGGAGTGTCCAGGAGAAAGGCGAAGGGAGCGGGATAAGCCCAACAAAAACATTAAAATAGAGGCCAACTACTCGCGTGGCATCGGATTGTTTCGCAATAACTCGAATCTCGCGATATCCACTCGAGAGTCCAGGTACTTGCGCCTGCCAGCGCCCATCAGAGAGCTTTGTGATCTTTGCAGTCTCCGGGTCCAGATTGGTCCAGACGAACTGAACCGTGCCTTGAGGGAGTTTCTCCACGGTCGAAATGGAGCGGTCCGGCACGGTTTTATCAACGAAGCCTTTTCGCTGCTCGATTTCACGCTGCACGAAGAACTCAACAGGCTCAGGGCCATCGTATTGCCATGAGATAATGGCGGTGGCTGTTCGTGATTTCTGGAAAAAAACCGACCAGTTCACATCAATCTCCAAGCGATAGGCCGGGTCGTGCGGATAAAACGCAGGGCTCCTGGCAGATTCACCAGGAGAAAAGACTTCAGGATGACCTGCCGTGGAGGAAGCGGCGGCGGCAGGAGTCAAGGGCTTGGGTGAGGGCGCTGGGGCAATAGGGATATGAATATCGGCCTCCCATGCAGCCTCGATGGGCGGCAGGCCCTCGCTCTCCGCAACGAGAGTGGCCTGAGCGAGTCCGGCTTTTTCGGGGAATGTCCAAGTGGCCTCGATGGTGACATTTTCCCCGGAAGGAACTTTGTGGAGGCTGGGTTGTCCCGCAGCCAGAGCGATTCCCGATCCTGTGAGCCGCAATGTTGCAGTGGCAGTCCCACTGCCAGTATTCCGAAGCTTGGCCACAAGCGGAACCGTGCGCCCGGGCGTGACAGTGCCGAGAAAATTTTTCCCTTCGATTTCCCATTCTAGTTTGGAAGGGGGTGGCGGCAACTGGATGCGAACTTCCTGCTTGGCCCATCCGTCGTCAAGCGTCACCAAAGCGTTTTTCTCATCAAAAGGCTTTGAGGGGAGTTCCAAAACCAGCTCGCCAAGAGACTCAGGCTGCAGCGTCAGGGAATGGGGAGCTCTCAGAGGCTGCTGGCAATCCACGGTGATCTCCAGCACGGCAGCAGTGAAATTTTTAACGGGAATCACGAGTTGGTTGGCCCCCACATGCTGCTCGAAAGCGGCTTTCTCCGGCACTTGAAAGCGCCTCTCGCCGACGCCTTGGAGCAGGATTTCCGAAAAGGGCTTGACACCAGTCTCCATGACCAGAGTGCCACGCTGGGTATCCGCAGAGCGCGGCTGAAATGTGATCAGAAATTCTTTCGCCTCGCCCTGCGCAAGAGCAAAGTCCGCAGAGGCCTCGAGCGTCCAAGGAGGACTGATCTTCAAGCGGCCTTCCAGAAGAGCTCCTCCGGTGTTCCGTATTTGGACCGGAAGAGTCCGGGCGTCACCAAGAAAAACGGACCCAAAGTCAAGCTGGGTCACATCCGTCACCAATCGAGCCGGAATCTCGTCCACATAGATCATTGCCTTTCCGTAGCCCCAGGCTTTTTTCGGCCCGGATTTGCTTTTGAAGCGAAAGGAATCCTGCGATGCATTTTTCGTCCCATCGTGAGTGTAGATGTAGGAAATAGACCCCGGCGAAGTCCGCTGCCCAGTAGAGAGCTTGCCTGAGCTTGGCTGCTTGGTGATCTCAAACTTCACCTCGTAACCCTGCGGTGAGATCGCGCGCAGAGTCACTTCACAAGATCCCCCCCGCAGAACTCTTACCGTGGGCTCATAAATGACCGAGGTCTCGACAGCAGGAACTTGGTCTTTTTTGGGTGCCGCCGAAAGGGAAGAAGGGGATAACAAAAACCAGAAAACAAGACTGGGCGCACAAAAAAACCGCACAACAATGTGACGCAGTAAAAAGCCAAGTGTTGTTTGATGATTCGTATCCATACCCCCCGCTCCTGCTCGTTTTTTTAATGGAATGCTTCTGTAACGCGCTTGCGAGAAGATGGGATGCTACCCATCACCGCGAGCGGATTCTCACCTGTTGCCAGAGGGTTCCACAGTGCCATTTTGACGAACAAGCATGTTGCCAGCTCCATGGACATCACCGATCTCAATGAACCACGGCATTTGTGCATTTCTGTTGGCTTTGTTGGGTTCACCAGAAAAGGGCGTGGGGAGGTAATGAATGAGCGGACGCTCCGCCTCTGGCAACGATCGAAAAAGCCTCGTGAGCGAGGGGCAGTGCCATGTTTTCTCCGGGAGGCCCAAGTCTTCCTTGGTCCGCTTGATCCACCAACTTTGCTCTTCCATGGAACCCAAAGCGACTCCTGCCGGGATCTGCGGCCAGCCATCAGTCGCATAGACCGCAAAAGCCGAGCGCAAATTTCTGAGATTACCCATGCATACGACCAACTCAGCCCTCGGTGAAATTTTTTCCAATGCAGGATAGATGAGCGCCACCAGAATCATAACGATCGTTATGGCCGCCACCATCTCCAAGAGCGTGAAGGCGCGAAGGCGGCTGAGGCGCATAAAAAGATGGTCAGCTGATTCGAGATCTCCTATTTCCCGGAGTGATTCTACTGCACAGTAATAGAAGGAGGGCGAACGACGGATGTGGAGAAAGTCAAAGCTTGGTCTGTAAGCCGTGAACCGCTAACTGAAATCGGCACATTGATTGTACGCACAACGGGAGTAAGATCATCTGGGCCGGTAAAAAGATCCTGATATTGAGCGTCTCCAGTACCCTTGAATTTCTGAGTTGAGCGGTTGTCAGAAACGTTACACACTGCAGATCCGCTAATATAGTAACTGTCGAATAGGTCTACAATCCTGTTTGGTACTATGCCAAGATTGGTCGTTGTTGTACGAGTCTGAATGGTGTTATCAGCGTTTTGTGTTATCGCAGTAGTTTGGCCAGTCACTTGCAATGTATTAATAGTATAATTGATCTGCCCTTGGCCTTCTGCGTCCGCATCGAATGTTATCGAGATCGTAGAAGCTTGTGGGTTGTAAGACCCTTTGGCATTTCCCAGAAGTTCAAAACCATTGTAATAAATACGAGAAGATCCTGAGGACCCGGTGTTGGCGGCTGCGCCCTCGGGCTGAGTGCCATTACTGGTACTGAATTGAACGGTACCTGTCAGATCTGTACCTCGAACAACAGCCGTAAAAGTTCCTTGAGTCGGCAAATAGCTGCTCGTGTTACTGAAAGGCCCGCCTGGGGAGCCTCCAAAAGCATGCGCTGATCCCGAAGAAACAAATTGCAGAAGAGCTGCGAGTAAAGGGAGGAGAAGGGATGTATTTTTCATGATCGAGAAGTTATGGTTTTTTTATGATTAGTCCGTTGCGGAGAGTGAATCAAGAATTTTTGCCGTAAGAATGACGTTGAATCGGCTTGAGAGAATTTAAAAAAGGCTGAGCGTAATGATTTCTCAGATTGTTTGTCAGGCGTAAAGAGGACCCATGGCACAAAAATTCTTAGAAATCAGCGAACGACAGGTCATTGGATAAAGGATTGAAAGACACCTGAAGAGGGAGGTCGGACAGTGGCGGTGGCAAAAGTGACGACGTTATCTGAAATCCGAGTGCCTGAAACCGAAATCCGGAGATCTGTCGTAACGACGCGTGGCACGACGTCATTTGGAGGAGTCTGAAGCTCTTGGTATTGCGCGTTGCCCTCACCTTTAAAATTCTGTGTTTGCTGAGTTTTGGAAACACTGCACACAGCTGATCCGTTAATGAAGTAACAATCAAACAACCTGACTTGAAAAAAAGGTGTATTAGTAAAAGTTTGTTCTGGGTTGGGTGGAGGGTTTGGGTTGTAAGGTCCAACGACAGGAAGCACTCTTGATTCGGTAAATACCGACGTAGTGACTACTTGTTGATTAAGCGAATAGCTCCTTTGACCTTGGCCATCGGCATCAGCCTCAAAGCTGACCGACATCGTCGAGGCTTGGGGGTCATAGTTTCCTTGGGCATTTCCGGAAAGCAAGGTTCCGTTGTAGTAGATCTGAGAAGACCCTGAGGAACCGCTGCCGGTAGTGGCTCCCTCGACGGGCTGAGCGCCTCCACTGGTGCTGAATTCGACAGTGCCTGACAAATTCATTCCACGGACGACAGCGGAAAAGGTTCCTTGGTTTGGAAAATTGCTTCCATTGCTGGTAGGTGTGCTCGGAGGTTTCCCAAAGGCATGTGCCGATGCCGGAGAAGCGAAATGACTGAGCGCTGCGAGTAGGAGTGCGAAGAGGGATGATTTTTTCATGATCGAAAACTGAGCGAATTCATTTCAAGATATTCGCCGCAGAAAGTCAAAAGAAATTTTCAGTGGGATTTGATGCGGGGCGATTTTGATCAAAACTCGAAAACAGGTGGAGGGAATAAAGTGACTTCAGATGGTGAAGGCCATGCCGGCACAGCCCAGCAGACCCAGACTTCGTTGCCCATGTGCTCGGCGGGGCCTTCGTTAATAGGCTCGGGCGACTTCTCGAAGATGTCGCCGCCGAAGTGGCGGGGGGGATTTTTCAAGCAGCGTAAAAAAGTTTCCGTGTTCTGGCCGGGCAAGGCTTCGCTCGAGCCTTTGAGGGGAAAAGCTCAGCACCAAGCGCAGGATCTGGGTGCGGCATTTTTCCCCTGCGCGTCCTCGCCGGAAGCGCCTTCCACGCGGCGGCCTGCTCTACCGCCAGGGCCTCCTCGAACTCCACAACTCCGGCATCCGGCTAAAGTCACGAAAAGCGTGAAATCGAAAAAGACCTCGTCTGTGCAAGCCCCGCGCGGCAGCGCGAACTTAAAACTTAATTCTTAAAACTTAAAACTCCTCACCCCCCAGTCGAAACGCATCTCTTGCGTCACCTCCGGATGCAGGCTCAGATGGACTGGGCAACTGCGGGCCGCATTTTCCAACAGTGTGCGCTGCGGATGCTCGGCAGGAAGCGGAATCGTGAAAACAACCGTGAGCTTGGCAATGCGCCGAGGCGCTTGGGGAGTCATTTCCTTCAGCACCTTCACCGATGTCTTCCCGAGGTCGATTCCATGCCGACGAGCGGCGATACCCATGATAGTCAGCATGCAGGTGCCAAGCGATGTCGCCGCGAGATCTGTCGGCGAGAACGACTCGCCGCGCCCCTCGTTGTCCACCGGCGCATCCGTGGTGATGACTGTTCCAGACGGTTCATGCCGCGCCTCGCAGCGCAAATCTCCCAAATACTGAATCGAAATTTCAACCATGGGCTCAGTCTAAACAAACACCCTCGCCGATTGCAAAGCCGGCTTTTTCGAGACAGCGGGTTTAGCTTTTTGCGTATTCCATACAAACCATGAAGAGGGCTCTTCGCTATCAAGCGACTTCCAGAAGAACTTCAGGATGCCGGGTCGCGATCTGAAGAAGGCGTAGAGCCGAACCGGAGGGTCGCCGCCGCCCATACTCCCAGCTCATTACACTCGCAGGTCGGACGCCGAGGAAGGCCGCAAAAACGGCTTGGCTAAGATTGAGGCTCTTGCGCAAGTCCACGATCTGACTGGGATCAAGCGATTCTGGTGTTGGGATGCTCGCACGCCGCAAGGTGGCTTTGCGGGAGTCCTGCAGGGCTTCCGCGAATTGCCTGGCCAAACTGACCAAGTGCCCGCCATCAAAAGGCATGTCCTCGAGAGCCTCAAGGATTTCGGATTTGGCACGCAATTTTCCGGAGTGCGTTTTGCTCTGCTTGGGTGAGGGATGTTTTTGAACTTTTGCCATAAATTGCAACAAGGTGGATTTCGTCTCTTTCTGGATTGTGCAGGTAAATCACACGCGCACCGCCGCTCTTACCGATTCCGGCACTGGGAAACGCCATGCGTGCCTTCCGAAAGCCTCCACAACCACGCATGACAGCACCTTGCAAGGGTTCGCTGGCGAGATCGTTTTGGAAAGCTCGATAGTCTTCATCTGGAAACCGGGTGATCTGTTTTGTGAACTCAGAAGATTCTATAAACTCCATATGACTATGTCGTATATTTTTCAATGAATATTTTGCTTTGCCACCTATGCAGTCATTTCCTTCAGTATCTTCACCGTTGTCTTCCAGAGGTGGATTCCATGCCGACGATCGGCGATACCCATAATAGTCAGCAGGCAGGTACCAAGCGATGTCGCCGCGAGATCAGTGGGTGAGAATGACTCGCCGAGACTGCAACGCATCGATTCCATTTTTTCATTTAAACAAAGACCCTCGCCGATTGCAAAGCCGGCTTTTTCGGGCTTTCTTTTTGCCTTTCGCTTTTTAAAGTGTCGCACCTTGAACTCCTCGAAAAAATCTCCTAAAAAACAAAGCGCTCCATCCCGCAGCGCGGCCGAAACGAATACCACGCCGACTGCGGCAGCTCCCGTCCCGGCGTCAACGCCCCTCGTGCGAATCCTCTCCTGGAGCGGATTCTACGCCATTCTACTCATCTGCATGAGCTATGTTTTCTTCCACGCCTTTCTCATCGACAGCGTGACCGTGCGGCTCTGCCGCGAGCTCGATGGCCCAAATGCGAAACCCACGGAAGTCCTCCCCGTGCCGCTTCTCGAGATCGCCTTTGACGGCTATGTGTGGAACCGCCATGCGGAGCATCTGGGTGAAAATGGGGAATGGCGCTCGCGCTACACGGACATGGACAACGCTCCCGAGGGACGCGAAATCCACTGGAACTCCGCCTTCGCCTGGTATCTGCGCGCGCTCGGCGAGTTCCACCGCCACTTCTCCGGCGACACGCTTCGGAACAGCATCTTCCGCATGTCGATCTGGGCAAATCCCCTGCTTCTCATCGTAGCCCTGGCACTCTTTGCAACCCTCTCCGCCCGTCGTTTCGGCCCGCTCTGCGGATCGGTGCTGGCGATCGGAATGATCACCACTGCCTCGTTCTACGAGGGCTTCCTACCCGCCTACCCCGATCACCACGGCATCACCGCCTTCGCCCTCCTGGGCATCATTTTCGGCATCGCCTGGGCCGGTGCGGGCTGGGTTCAAAAATCCGACGGCACGGCATTCATTATCCCGACCTCGCTCAAACAAGCGCGGCACGGCATGATTTTTTCGGGTATCAGCGGCGCTGCCGCACTCTGGATCAGCGGATTTTCTGCGGCATTTGTTGCCGTGGGCGTTGGTCTGGGCGCCATTGTCACGGCATCGCTGTTTATCAAAAAGGCAGCCCGGCAAGGTTGTCAGTATCACCCGGAACTCTGGAGGCTTTGGGCCATAACCACAGCCGCTGGCAGCTTGGGTTTTTACATTTTGGAGTATTTTCCCAACTACATCGGGATGCGTTTGGAAGTGAACCACCCCCTCTACGCCTTGGCGTGGCTGGGAGGCGGATGGATCATTTTTGAGGTCACGCGCTGGATCAATGACCTGCAATCCGGACAAGCCCCCTTTCCTTGGAAAAAACTGCTCTTGCCGCTCGGCGCCTGCGCCGTTCTTCCAATCGTTATTCTGACCCTCGGCCCTTCTGTCTACATCCCCGGCGATCCGTTTATGGGCGGCCTTTGGAAAAATATCGCCGAGTTGCTGCCGCTTTTGACGCGAATTCAAATGGGCGCGATCACTTGGAAGGTGGCGTTTGGACTTTTTCCTTTGTTCCTTCTCGCCACGCTGATGATTGCCTTCCTCAAAAATGTGAATTCCGCGACAAAAGGAGTCTTGGTTTTCCTTTGTGTTCCTATTTTGGCCATCACGGCGATGCAAATTTACCAAGTGCGCTGGGGGATGCTCAATGGTCCGCTCTACATCGCTTTGGCAGCTCTTGTGATTCCACAATTGTGGCACATGGTGCCACGAGTGCCTGCGTTTCGGGTTGGTGGCGCCATCGCACTCTGCGCTGTAGCTTATCTCTTTTCCGTTGGTACCGTGAATGGGATGCTCATGCCGTTCTGGCAGCAATACAGTAGCAAGCAGAATATGCAGGTCGGCTCCGGTCAACTTCTTGCGCTGTTGCACCGCGACATGGCTAAAACCATCCTGCAAAATGCGAATGGAAAACCTGTCGTGGTCCTGAGCAGCCCAAACAGCTCATGCCTGCTTTCCACACTTGGCGGCTTTAAAACGATAGGAACACTGTACTGGGAAAATGTGGACGGCCTGAAATCCGCCGCCCAGATGCTCAACGCCCAATCCGACGCGGAGGCGCTTGCCATGCTCAAGGAACACGGCATCACCCATGTCTCGCTCATGACATGGGAGAACTTTATCGAGCCATATTTTCAAATGCTTTACCCGAATCCCGTTCCTGGAAAATCCCTTGAGAATTCATTCGGACAGCGCGCCCTTTTCAAAAAAATCCTCCCACAGTGGGCCCGCCCGATCCCGTATCCCAAAAATTTCCTGACGAACGCGCTGAAACAGGATGTCCTGATGCTCGAGATCGTGCCGGACCAAACGAAAGACGAAGCCGAATTCCACCTCGCCCGCTTCCTGCGCATCTCGGAAGGCAATCCCGTTGCTGCCGAGATCATGCTCAAAGGAATTCTCGACCGCTCCCCGGCCAGCAATGCCATCCGCATGGAACTCGCCGACCTCTATGTGGACCAAAAGCGCTTCAGCGAGGCCCAAAACCAGTTCATCCTTTCCATGAAAGACACCACCCCCGAAGTCCGACGCCAAATCGCCCAGCGCGGTGCCCAACTCCTGGCTCAACGAGGTGCCAGAACCGAGGCCGAGGCCGTTTTGAAAGCCGGCGAAAGTGGAAATTAATCCAAAATGGAAGTCACAATCCTCATGCCCTGCCTCAATGAGGCTGAAACACTGGCCGATTGCATTGCCGCAGCCCAACGCGGACTCGCGGCTGCCGGAGTCGAGGGCGAAATCCTCATCGCCGACAATGGCAGCACCGACGGATCCCAAGACATAGCCCGCAAGCTCGGCGCCCGCGTTGTCAATGTCCCCGAAAAAGGCTACGGCAACGCCCTCCGCACCGGAATGGAAGCCGCCCACGGACGATTCCTCATCATGGGCGACTCCGATCTCAGCTACGACTTCGGAGAAATCAAACCCTTCGTCGAAAAGCTCCGCGCCGGTGCTGATCTCGTCATGGGCTGCCGCATGCCAGCAGGCGGCGGAAAGATCATCCCTGGCGCCATGCCTTGGAAACACCGATGGATCGGCAACCCTGCCCTCACATTCATCGGCCGACTCCTCTTCCGCTGCCCCGCCCATGATTTCCATTGCGGTCTTCGCGCCCTCAGTAAAGAGGCATTCCTGAAGTTGGATCTCCGCACCACTGGCATGGAATTCGCCAGCGAGATGGTCATCAAAGCATCGCTCCGCGGACTTCTTATTGAAGAAGTGCCTATCACACTGCACAAGGATGGTCGATCCCGCCCGCCGCACCTCCGTAGTTGGCGCGACGGTTGGCGCCACCTCCGCTTCATGCTCCTCTTCTCCCCGAGATGGCTACTCCTCTACCCCGGTCTGGTCATGCTGGTAACTGGCGTGGGCTTTTTTGCCCGTTTAATGATCGGTCCAATCGCTGTCAAGGGAGTCAATTTCGATCTCAATACTTTGGAAATTGCCAGCTTGCTCGTGCAATTCGGCTACCAAATGATTCTCCTCGCTGGATTTGTCCGTATTTTTGCCTACACACGCGGCTTTCTCCCGCCCAATCACAGCCTCTCAAAGGCTTTCAGTTTCTTTACGTTGGAAAAAGGCCTCCTCAGCGGCTTAGCCATCCTCCTTGCAGGACTTGGGCTTATTTCGTTGACGCTTTTAGACTGGGCCACAGCAGGTTTTGGAAACTTAGACCCGCTCGCCAACACCCGCCCCGTCATCGCCGGCCGGACACTCGTCTCCCTTGGCCTCCAAACCCTCATTTTTAGCCTCGTTTTCAGTTACTTAGGCATCGACGAAAAACCATCAAAAAGAAGGTAAGCTTCCCAAATCAAGGGTTCTGGCCCGCCGACCACGAAGCTCCCCCGGAAACCAAAGATTCATTGTTGCTTCTTTCAGCGCGTAGGCGCCCCCTCCCACCCCAAAACAATGATTCTGCCCTTCCCTCATTTTTAACCTGACTTCGCTTCTTCTCGACCTGAGGGGCCGATAAAAAATAGGCGGAGCGATTTTTTTCGGGTTACGGCTGTATGGAATCGGCGGTTTCGGCCCAGGCGGGCGGGGACTTTGGTGATGCCATGGGCCACGCCATGCCAATCAAAGACAGCCTGATTGCCGCATCAGCCATCGCCCACAAACTCACCGTCGCCGCACGTAATAGCCGAGATTTTAAAAACGACAAAGTTAATTTGATAAACATTTTAGAAACGGATTGCCTCCCACTTCCCTGACTCCGAACCTCGTCAAGCGAATGGTCGATTCCAGTTGTTGTCATTGCTGAAATTCAGGAGGATGCAGAGGCATGTCCCTCGCTCGTCAGGCGCGCAGAAATTAGCCTCAATCTCGCCGATTTTATCAGGGAATTTTCTGCCTTGCTCATGGATTGGGATTCTAAAAAGGCCTTTGTTGGGGCCAAGCTTAAACACAGCAATGAAGTCAAGCGCCAACCGCAAAGCTTTTGAACACGTGGACAGGAGAAGAACGGGCTAACAAGTCCCCTCTCTCAGGTTCTAGCCGAAGTCAGTCAGAGCTAATCATCCGAGCAGCAAAGCCCAAAATCCAGCATCCAACCCTCAAAATTGACACTCTGCACACTTTGTATATTTTTAAAAATATGCACGCCACACTATCCCAATTGCACCGCGAGACTCGTCGCATCGTTCGTCCAGTCATCCACGGCGGCGAAGAGGTTGTGCTCACCGATTTTGGAAAACCAGTCGCTCGGATCGTGCCCTACATGCCGACCGTAACCGTGAGCCCTTCGCAGGCCAGGGAAAGTGGAACCTTGGATGACGATAGTATCTTGGCAGCCGTAATCGAAGCCCGTGAGGACGAATTGGAACGCTTGGTCGCCCCGTGAAGTATTACGATACATCCGCCCTTTTGCGGGCGTGGAAAGAAGGCTGGATGCCGATTGAGGGTATGACCCGTTCGCACACGGTCGCGGAGTGGATTTCTATTCAGACCGGTCGCGGTCTGGTTTACCGCGATCTGGACGGCCAATTGGTGAAACGAAACCTCTCGCCAACCGATGCCGCCCGCGAAGCCCAGCGATTATTCTCTCGTCTGGTCTTTAGGGATTTATCAGGCCCGCAAACCTTGGAAGCCGCCGTATTGGCTTCTGCGCGGGATGGCATTCGCGGAAGCAATTTCCACGACTTCCTGCACACGCGCACGGCCGAAGCCTTCGGAGCTACCAGCATAGTGACTTTAAATATGGCTGATTTCCGTAAGATGACGAGCCTGCAACTTGAACAGCCTCTGCAGCCTTGAGCCAGATTTTACTTTTTCCGCCCCACCGCTAAAATATGACAAAATAGGAGAAGGTCCCTCTTTCCTGGACCTTCTCAAAAGGGCGGTTGTGAAGCTGGCTGAATGAACGGGGAGAAAATCGCTTTGTTTTGATCGGCAGAGCTATTT
>DGXZ01000039.1:15448-18590 GCA_002396485.1 Spartobacteria bacterium UBA5019 | reverse complement strand
GAATGGGGAGCGGCTTCGCCGGAGAATTTCATCATCGGTTTGATTCGTGTTTATTCGAGAAATTCGTGGTTCAAATGTTTAGCGCTTGGACATCCGAGCAGGACGGGCGCGGCTCGGTCCGAGGGAAACGAACCACGGATTACAGATGGGTACCGATGATACCAGCAAGCTGGAATTGGCAGAAAAAAAGCAAAATTCTGGCAATCCTGCTTGCGGAGTTTTTGTTGTTGCCCTGCCCCATTCGCGTTGCGAATGCACCCATTCCCTTGATTTTCTTCTGTGATCTCTGTGGTTAAATAACATGCTGGTGCATGGAAATATAAGTATTTTTAGTTAGGAGTGTTTTAAAAAATGAATAGTACGGATCGGTGTTCAATTCGCGCAAGGGGCTTATCCTCATGAATCTCGCAGAGGTAGAGGTGCCAGCGGTTTCGATTTGCTTGAGCGGATTGCGGAGTTTGCAGCTTGTGGCCGCGCTTCAGGAGGTGAATGTCGATCCGGCTCGTTTGGCCCATCATTTTGACCTTGATTTGGAGGGTGGCCTTTCGGAGCAGGATCTTTTACGGTGTGCGAAATTCGTCGGGCTCAAAGCCAGGAGCGTACGCTCGGCCATCAAGAACTTGGAAAAAACCCCGCTTCCAGCCATTTTTGAGCAAAAAAATGGGGAATATGCTGTCTTGGCGAAGGTTGATGAAACTCGAGTCCTGATTCAACGAATTCATCGCAACAGCCCCGAAATTTTTACACGGGATCAGTTTGAAGATTTATGGTGCGGAAGATTGGTTTTGGTCACATCGCGCGCCACCACGATAGGACAATTAGCCAAGTTTGATTTTTCGTGGTTTATCCCCACGATGATTCGTTATCGAGCCCTGCTTGGCCAAGTGGTATTGGCGTCGGTTTTCCTCCAGCTTTTTGCGCTGATCATGCCCCTTCTGTTTCAGGTCGTGATGGATAAGGTGCTCGCCCATGATTCGTATTCCACGCTGAATGTCATTGCTGTCGCGCTTGTGGCAACGATCTGCTTTGAAGGAGTTTTTGGATACTTGCGGACTTATCTTCTTGCCCATACGACGAGTCGGGTGGATGTGGAGCTAGGTGCCAAATTGTTCAGGCACATGTTATCCCTGCCGCTGAGCTATTTCGAGGTGCGCCGTGTGGGAGACACCGTGGCGAGGGCCAGGGAGTTGGATAATGTGAGAGAGTTCCTGACAGGGCCTGCTTTGACATCAATATTGGATGTTGTTTTTTCTGTTGTATTCCTTGTGGTTATGTTTTTTTACAGTGTCAAGCTGGCGCTGTTGGTACTCTGCTCCCTGCCGATCTACGCGCTCATTACAATTATCGCATCTCCCGCTTTGCGGCTAAAAGTGGAGGAATCGTTCAATCGCGGTGCGGAAAGCCAGTCCTTCCTTGTTGAGGCTGTGGGAGGAGTGGAAACAATCAAGGCCTTGGCCGTGGAGCCGCAGCTTGTGAAGCGCTGGGATAATCTGCTTGCCAGCTACCTGCATACTCTTTTCGACCTGAAAAACATGGCCGCACTGGCCCGGGGAGCGATTGAGTTGGTGAGCAAGCTTCTGGGTGTAGGCATTCTTTGGTTCGGTGCCAAGGAGGTGATGGACGGCCACATGACTCTTGGGCAGTTGATCGCCTTCAATATGCTTTCAAATAATGTCTCAGCTCCGATTCTTCGACTCACGCAGCTTTGGCAGGACTTGCAGCGAACGGGAGTGGCGGTGGACCGGGTTGGTGACTTGCTGAACGCGCAGCCTGAAGTGCAGGCCAGTGTGCGCGCTGACTTGCCGCCAATTCAGGGGCGGGTTGATTTCGAGCATGTTTCGTTTCGCTATCGCCCGGATGGCCCCGAGATATTACACGACATTTCTTTTTCCATTCAAAGCGGGCAAGTGATTGGAGTCGCGGGGGCCTCTGGATGCGGAAAAAGCACAATTGCGAAACTAATTCAACGGCTTCATGTGCCCGAAAAGGGACGGGTTCTTATCGATGGTGTGGATGTGCGTTTGGCGGAACCTGCATGGCTTCGGCGCCAGTTGGGCGTCGTTTTGCAAGAAAACCAGCTCTTTCGGCGTTCGATTCGAGATAATATTGCAATAGGAACGCCTTCTGTGGCCTTGGATAAAGTGATCGAGGCGGCGCGTCTGGCTGCCGCACACGAATTCATTATTGAGCTTCCACAGCAGTATGATACACTTATCGAAGAGCAGGGATCCAATCTTTCCGGTGGCCAGCGGCAACGCCTCGCGATTGCTCGCGCACTCATTTCCTCGCCTCGGCTGTTGATTTTTGACGAGGCTACCAGTGCTCTCGACTATGAATCAGAATCTGCAATCATGAAAAACATGCGCCATATTTGTGAGGGGCGTACCGTCATTCTGATTGCTCATAGACTGAGCACGATACGCCATGCAGATCTGATTTTGGTGATGGACCGGGGCAGGGTGGCTGAGCGTGGAACGCATGAGGATTTGCTCGCCCTCGGTGGCATTTATTCGCACCTCAATTCTCTTCAAGAAAGTTTCTCGTCATGAAGTTCCGGTTTGAAAATGTGTTTCAAAGTCTTCGAGGTAAATGCCTGCATTTTTCCGATGTGTTTCACGCCGCATGGAAAGAGCGCAATCAATCCATTGCAAAGGGTTTTGGGCGCGAGGAAAGGGAGTTTCTACCTGCCGCCATTGAAATTCAGGAAACACCGCCTTCGCCTGTGTATGGGGTCATGCTCAAGCTCATAATGGCCCTTTTTACAATTGCCATTTTATGGGCCTGCATCGGCCGTATTGATATTTCTGTTTCTGCTCCCGGCGAATTTGTGGTATCCAGTCGCGTTAAGCAAATTCAACCACTTGAGACGGCTAAGGTTCGTGCCATATATGTGGAAGAGGGGCAGAAAGTTCAAGAGGGTGATTCCTTGCTGGCTTTTGATACGCAGCCGATCGAGGCAGAAAGGGCCCTCGTTGAAGTTAAGCTGGCTCAAGGCAAAAATACGCTTTTTCACGCCCGTTCATTGCTCTTCCAGATTCTTCCAGAAGTCTCAGAAAACCCAGGGCACGAACCCCCATCGTTTCAAATAAAAGAGCGCGAACTTCTCCAGAGTGCCATGATGGACTTTAAATCTCAGAAAAAG
>DGXZ01000039.1:344-15249 GCA_002396485.1 Spartobacteria bacterium UBA5019 | reverse complement strand
TTAAATCCTGGCACGAAACTTGAATCTTCAGGCGAGCATAGAAACAATCAACACCACACTGCCCATCACTTCCCAACTTGCGGCAGATACCAAAGAACTTGCCACAAAGGGATCATCATCCAAACATGAGTTTATGCGCTTAGAGCAGGAACGATTGAAACTTCTCGGCGAACTCAGGGATGCTGAAATCTCACTTCAAGAAAATGAGGAAAAACTGAAAAGCTCCACGGCGGAGCAGGAAGCATTCGTGAGTGGATTTCTGCATAAGTTACGCGAAAGCATTTCTGAGTCCGCCTACCAAATTCAACAAGCTGAACAGGAGTGGAATCGCATCAATTACAGAGAAAAAAACATGCTCCTAACCAGTCCTGTTGCTGGAACTATTTATCAACTCGCCGTCCACACCATTGGAGCAATCGCTCAGACCGGTCAGACAACCATGCTCGTTGTGCCTGAAAACGATACTTTGGAGGTTGTTGTTGAAATAAAGAGCAAAGATGTGGGATTCTTACATGTAGGTCAGAATGCTGTGGTAAAAGTGGACGCTTATCCCTATGTAAGGCACGGGAGTTACAAATGCGTCATCGTTCAAATTTCGCCAGACACGATCAAGACTGGAGACCAAGCCAATAAAGAAAAACCATTTTTGTGCACACTCAAAATGCGATCCGACGTGGATCAGCCTCGATTCAGGGTTCTGCCTGGCATGAGCGTTTTAGCGGAAATTAAAACGGGCTCTCGATCTGTGGTGAGCTATCTTTTGAGTCCGCTGAGTGAAGCTTTGGATGCAAGTTTTAAAGAAAGATAGGTGGCCAATATGCTGATCTCACCAAGATACTATTTGCATTCCTTGATCTGACGACCTTTCGCTGTCTTCTAAGCGGCTGTGGTAGCTTTTTTAGGCGCTGATGCTGGGGCTTCCAGTGCGGCGAGGATTTTTTGAACGGTCGCCTCAATGGTCAATCCGTGCTTCGCTCGTAGGATCGGCACAGTGCCATGCTCGATGAACTGGTCTGGCCAGCCGATGCGGACGACTGGTGTCGTGATGTGTCGGTCGGAGAGGTGTTCGATCACTGAGGTGCCGAAGCCGTTGGCGAGGACGTGGTCTTCCATGGTGCAGATCACATCGCAGCCGCCGACAAAAAATTCGAGGGTCGCGGTGTCGAGAGGTTTGATCCAACGGGCATTGATGACTGCTGTGGAAACGCCGAGTTTTTCAAGTGCCTCAGCCGCTGGAATGGCGATCTCGCACATGTTGCCGAGGGCGAAGATCGCAGCCTTGGTGCCGTGTCTAATGACTTCGGATTTTCCGATCTCGATGAGTTTGGGCTTCTTGGCGGGAATGACGCCGGTTCCGATACCGCGCGGGTAGCGGATGGCGCAGGGGCCATCGTGGTTGACCATGGTCCAAAGCATATCGGCGAATTCCGCCTCGTCCTTGGGCTGCATGTGAATGATTCCCGGAACCGGGCGGAGGTAGGCGATGTCAAAGAGTCCGTGGTGCGTGGGGCCGTCATCACCCGAGAGACCAGCGCGGTCCATGCACAGCGCGACATTCAGGTTTTGCAGGGCGATGTCGTGAATGATCATGTCATACGCGCGTTGCATGAAGGTGCTGTAGATCGCAAGAAAGGGCTTCAATCCCCGTGTGGCCATGCCGGAGGCAAAAAGCGCGGCATGCTCCTCGGCGATGCCAACATCGTGGCAACGCATGGGGTGGCGCTTGGCGAAGTTGATCAAGCCGGTGCCCGTAGGCATGGCGGCTGTGATCGCGACAATCTTGTTATTGTCATCTGCAAAGTCCGCCAGCTTCGTGCCGAGTAGCTCCGAGTAAGTCGGGGTGGGGGAGGCCATGGTCTCGCCGGTATCGAGGTGAAATTTGCCAAGCCCATGAAACTTGTCGGGCTTCTCCAATGCAGGCGCATAGCCTTTGCCCTTCTGCGTGAGGATGTGCAGAATGACGGGCTCGTTCTGGGTTTTTAAAAACTCGAATGTTTGTGTGAGGAGTGGAATGTCGTGGCCATCGATCGGGCCGTAGTATCGGATGCCGAGATCATCGAAAATCACGCTTGGCGCAATGAGGCTTTTCAGTCCGGCCTCCGCCTTGTGAACGAGTTTGCGTGCGGTTTTTCCGCCGATCCACTCCACGAAGCGTGCCGCGTTTTCATGGAGGTTCGCATACGCCCCGTTGGTGACGAGGCGGTTCAGGTAATCCGCAACCGCGCCCACGTTTTTTGCGATCGACCACTCGTTGTCATTGAGAACAATGATGAGCCGCTTGGTGGTCGCGGCGACATTGTTCAGGGCTTCAAAACTGACGCCGCATGTGAAGGCGGCATCGCCCGCAACGCAGACGACATGCTCGTCGGAGCCGATTTGGTCGCGCGCGGCGGCCATGCCCAGCGCGGCGGAGAGCGCCGTTCCCGCATGGCCGGCACCGTAGCAGTCGTGCTCGCTCTCGCTGCGGAGAAGAAAGCCGTTCAGCCCCTCGTATTGACGGATCGTCGGAAAGCGGTCGAGCCGCCCGGTCAGAATTTTGTGAACATAGCCTTGGTGGCTGACATCGAAAACGAACTTGTCCTTGGGCGTACTGAAAACCCGGTGCAGTGCAATCGTCAGTTCGACTACTCCGAGGTTGGGGCCCAAATGGCCTCCTGTCTTCGATAGCACGCTGATCAGCTCGTCGCGGATATCCTGTGCAAGGCGTGGCAAATCTTCCGCTGGCAGAGCTTGCACATCTTGTGGTGAATGAATTTTTGCGAGCAGCGGGCCGGGAATTTGATCTGACATGCCTCAGTTTTCTTCTGGCTCAAATTCAGTCACCGCGACGCTTCCGCGGGCGTTGCGCGTGATGACCTGAATTCTCTTTTCGGCCGCATCCAGCTTCTCTTGGCAGTCCTTCACGAGGCCGATGCCCTCCTCGTAGGAATCGATGAGTTTCTCAAGCGGCAGATTGCCTTCCTCCATCGCGGCGACGAGTTCGGAGATTCGCTGCATTGCGGATTCAAGAGACGGAGTTTCTTTTGGGTTTTTTTGAGACATCGGACTTGGAAGCCTTATACCACCTATTACAACGAAATCAGTCGCTTCGCGCAATGCGTATATTGCGGGGCGCGCTGGATGGGGTCTGCATCGTAGGGGATAGTCCCCATACCACAGTGAGAAGTCGCCTTCTAAAGTGCGCTTCGTGAAAACACCAAACCTTCCTAAAAAATCATTGCATCCTGCAATCCTCCCCGCCCTGCTTGCCGCAGGATTGGGATTCTCCGCCCTTCAGGCTTATCCAGCCGAGCGTCCTGCAGCGCCCCGGTCCTTTGATGTTCCTCTTTTCTCAGGCGCTCAAAGCCGCATTGAGGGCGTGCTGTCCAGAAAAGAATTTGCCTTCAGGCTCCCCGAGCATGTGCTCCTGGAGCCCGGCAGTGAACTCATGCTTGCCTGGCATGCCTCCCCGCTTTTGTTGCCCGACGTCTCGACCATGAGCGTTCAGTTGAATGACCGCGAGGTCACGAGCGTCCGCCTTGGAACGAAAAAAGACACTCCCGACGCACAGGATCGCGGAAAAATTTCGATTCCGCTTTCCGCCGACATGCTGCAACCAGGCTGGAACCGCGTCACCGTGAGCTGCCTCCTTCAGACGACGCAGTCTCCCTGCCGGGATGTGGACAACCCGGCGTCATGGGTTGAGTTGAGCTCTGGCAGCGGTATACGCGTGGCCTGCGCTGCAGCACCCCTCTTTCCCGAGTTGCAGCGATTTCCGGAATCCCTCGTCGAGCCCGCCCTGATGAATCTTGCGGAGTTCCGCCGCACGGCATCCAAGGAACGTCCTGAGCCGGTTGTCTCACTGCTCGTGCCGTCTGATGCCGGTGATGCGGAACTCCGTTCCCTGCTCATTGCCTCTGCTCGCATGGGTCAGACAGTTTATTTCGAACCCAATGCCGTTCAGGTGAAGGATGTCGAGGCATTCACCGCCGAGTCGTCCGCCAGAAACGGCATGCTGATCGCCCTTCGCTCCACCCTTTCGAAGACTCAACTCCCGCCTGAAATTCAAAAATCCCTGACCGCACTCGGTGCGGGCGAGGGCTTGCTGGCAGAGATCATCACAGGATCGCCAGATTCACAGCATCGTTGGATCATAGTCAGTGGAGCGGATTCCGAGGGGCTCGAAAAAGCCGCGCAAACCCTCGGCAGCGAAATGGCCCTCCGCAATGTGCCGGCGAATCCATGGGTCATCACGTCGGCGCCTGTCGTTTCACCCATCGCAGAGAAGTTGGCGCAACCTCTCGCCGGGCCAGTGGCTTTTGACACCCTGCGCGACGGTGCCGTGACTCTGCGTGGACTTTTCCGCAACCAAACTTCGAGGGATATCCATTTCCCTCCAGGATATCAAACGACGCCCGGTGGTTTTGTGGATATCGACCTCGCCCACTCCGGAGCGCTCGAAAAAACCTCGGCTTTCGATGTGCGTTTGAATGATGTCGTGATCGGAAGCATCGCTCTCACTCCTCAAAATGCCTCAGGCACCCGCCAGCGTTTTCTGATTCCGGCCGGCATCACTGGCCGCGATCCTTCCAGGCTCTCCATATCGAGCTATCTCGATATCGGTACTGTCGATTGCGCGCACCGTAATGAGGAGCGTGCCTGGTTGGACTTGGGTGGGAATTCTACGGTGGATTTTCACTCCGCGCCGGTGTTGATCAATGATCTCAGCCGTCTCGGGATTCTCTGCCTGCGGGATGCTTTTTTAAGGCGCGCTGCGGTTGTCATTCCTGCCGAGAGCAGTCCAGAGCGCAACGAACTCCTCAAAACGATAGGCATTCACCTTGGTCGCCAGCTTGCCGATATGCCAGTGCTCTGGCCTCAGGTTGCAACGTATGGTCCCGGACTTCCTCCTGACCCAAATCGTCTGAATGGCCGCTCAGGACTGATTCTGGGTTCCGCGTTCCAGTGGCCGCTGGCCTTCGGGAAAAATCTCCGTCTCGCCATTGAAGGTGCTGAATCCCCATCCAGTTCGATCATGCTCCGCGGCGAGGCAATCCCTGTTGCCGACTTCGATTCATCCCTCAGTTTCGTGCAACTCCTACCATCCCCTTGGTCCAAGGGTGAGCTCTTCGCCACAATCGGTGGAGTGAGCGGCTACGGTGGAAAAACGACCCTGGATCTTCTCACGGAGCCCAGCGTTTCAGAGCGTCTCAGCGGCACAGTGGCGGCGGCCGATGCCAGCGGGCGCGTCATCACCTACGACGTACGCTTCATTCAGGAGGTTTCTCTTTCAAACCAAATACGGATTGGCTTTGCCTCCGGGACGACCCCGGCGGACATCGATGACCAGCGCATGGACAAGACCGAAGCCGGTTTTCTGACCCAGAGTGTGAACTACTGGATCGCCGGAGCATCGTTCGCCGTCATGGGGGGGATTTATATCATCCAACGCATTTTGATTCGCCGTCGCAAAAACCAAGGAAACGGAGACGAACAGTGAAAAACATCCTTCCTCTGGCGTCGATGGCGCTTGTTTACGCGGTTGCTTCAGCCCACGCGGCATCGAGCACGCTTCTGATCTATGACACGCTTTCGAAGCCGTTCTCACTCGTGAACGAGATCGCCCCGATCCAAATGAGCCTCACTCATTTTGACACACATGTGGAAACCCTCGCCGACTCGAAGGTGACCGCAGCGGATTTGCAAAAAGCCAACTTCATCGTTCTGGCTGGAATCTCGGGATTTCCCAAGCTCAAGCCTGACCTGCTGACAATGCTGGAGCAGTCGCAAAGACCCGTCATGGCAGTCGGGGCAGCGTCATCATTTGCCTCGGAGAAGCCATTGGCAGCGGCCAAGACCTCCACGCCGATCGAAAAAACCAAGGTGGCCTATCGTGGTCGCGAGTGGACGCTCAGGCTCGATCCCTTTTACGGTGATTCCTATGCCGGCGCCCGCCCGCTTGTTGGGACATCCTCAAAGGGCGCTCAACCACTGGCTTGGAGGGTTGGCAACCGCCTTGGCTTCGCTGCTCTGCCGTCCGAGCCGCCGCTTTCCATGGTGTTCTCGGATGTCCTGATTGACTTTTACGGGGGAAGCCAAGAAGCCCCTCCGGCGATGGTTTTTGTGATTCAGGATTACAATCCGTCCTGCAACCCTGCTGCCCTCCGGCGCGCAGTGGATTATTTCGAGCATCAGAAAACGCCATTCGTCGTGACCACTCAGATGAAGGAGGTCCCGCCAGGGGTAGAAATCACACCCCGCGAAGAATTTATGGATTCTCTCCGCTATGCGCAGGCTCATGGCGGGCGCATCTTTTTGCACGGAGGGAATGGGCCTGAGCGGAGCGAGGTGTTCCGAAAAGAAGGCATCCGAATCGAGGGAACCGAGGACACTTCGTCAGCCTCTGCAGGAATTGAGGTTGGGAGTGCATTTGTGCAGCGGATTCCCGGGGAACCACCCGTGCCGTTTGCCAGTGCCGTGCCACTACGGCTTGAGGGAGGTGGGTTGCTCATTCCCGCGAACGTGCATGCCGGGCTGGACGGTTCTGCAAATGAGGAACTCAAGAAATCTATTCGCGACATCTCCAGCTTTCGAGGCGGGCTTGCCGTAGTGGTCGTCCCCGCCTGGATGCGCTTCCAAGACATGCTCGCCGCTCTGGAAGCCGCACGATCCACCAGTCTCCCAGTCATTGATCCCGTAACCCGTTTTTCCGCTCCAAGAAGTTAAGAACCCATGAAACCATTTTATTATTTTTCTTTGGCCCTACTCGCCTCGGCGTCCTTGTTAAAGGCCCAGTCCCCGGATCCTGTCAGCGAGGCAGCCACGCTCTCGAATCAAGGGCGCCACGCCGAAGCCTCCGCCGTTCTTCAACAAGCCACGGACTTGAATCCTGGTGACGAGGGGCTTCGATTCCGCCTGGCGACGGCGCTTGTGTTTGACAGACGAAATACCGAAGCGCGCGCGATTTTTGGCGAATTGGCAAAATCCTGGAACGCCGATATCGCCTCGATGGCCGCATCGAGCTTGACCGCACTCGATCGCGCCGAGGCCATCGAGAAAGCCGCCCGCGCACAACCTCCTTCTGCTGAAACCCTCCGCCGCGAAGCCGAATACCGCGCACGGCAAGCCCGCTTGGATCGCCAGCAGGCAGCGTATGAGCTCATCAAGGCGAGACGCGACGAGGAGGCGGTGCGGGCTATTGATGAGCTGGAGCGGCATGGCGAGGTCACGCCGGACTTGATTATCGAAAAATCCGCCGCCCTTCAGCGTATGGGCGACACCCTCGCAGCCATCGTGGTCCTGCGCGATGTGGCGGGAGGTGACAATCCCGACCCCCGCGCTCGCCTTCAATTGGCCGCCTTGCTGGCGGAGCAGGGACGCCGTGCTGAAGCCTTTGAAATCTGGCGCGAACTCCGAGATCAAGGCGGCGACGCGACGCTGAGCCGGGTGGCTGCAGCCGAGATCGAAGCTCTTGCCCCTTCCTACAACCTGGAGCATTGGACGTGGGGAGAGCTGGACCTCTACGGCACTTATCTCTCCCGCTACAACATCGGCGTGTCCTCGGGGCGTCTCCGCGAGGGAACATTCATTCCCGGTGCACGGTGGATCGAGCCGTTCGTTCAGGCCGACTTCAGCCTCGACTCCTCAAACACAAGCAATGGGCAGGGGCAGGGGCAGGGGATTCCGACCATATACAACGAGAATCTCGCTGGTTTTCATGCTGGCGCGCGCATTCGCCCATTCGCCAACCAATCCCTTGTGCTCTACGTCCTCGGCGGAGTTCAAAAGGATCTGCGCGGCACGGAGCAACACAAAGGCGAATGGTTTTCTGAGATCATTGCCGGCCTTAATGGCTACTGGGCCTGGGGGCCTGGCAAGGAATGGACCACCATCGATCTTGAAGAAGTTTCACCCGGGGGCCTCCACACGCTTGCCGCTAACAGCCAAGCATCCCGGTGGGCTCTCAACAACTGGTCCCCGCCTCGTCTGCGGTTCGACTGGTTCGTTGAGGCCGGCGGCGATGCGGCCTATTACAGCCGCCTCCCGGACTGCCTGGCCTACGGACAGTCGCGCCAAGGCGCCCGCATCCTGCAATTCGGAAAGGCTGCCGCTGTTGACATCTACGGCCTCGAAAACCTCACGATGGATACGAAGGGCAACTACTACGACAACTACTTCGAAGCAGGCCCGGGAATGCGCTTTGTCACCGCCCCTGTCGGCGCCGCCGTTCTCACAACGAGCGTTGATTATGTTCTAGGTTCCTACCTCGGACGCAACAGCAACAACACACGCGGCGACACCGCCGCAAACTATTCGGACTTCCGTCTCACCGTCGCTCTATCCGTCCGCTGGTAAATCCTATGGAAACTCTGCACACATTATTTGTCGTTCTCGCCTATATCTCAGCCGTCGGATTCCTCATTTTTGGGATCGATGATGTCTTCTTTGATATGCAATTCCTGCGCTACCTGCGTGGCCACCGCAATGCCCGGCCGGTCTCTCTCGAAAAGCTCAAAAACGAACCCGAAAAACTCATCGCCATTTTCATCCCGGCATGGATGGAGGGGGGTATCATCAACCGCATGGCCGACTATGCCAGGAAGATTCTCATCTACGAACGCTATGACATCTTCATCGGGGTCTATCCGAATGACGAGGAGACGAACCGCTGCGTGGATGAACTCACCCGCATCTCGCCCCGCATCCACAAAGCGGTAACTCGCCGCCCTGGTCCGACATCCAAAGCCGATTGCCTCAATGCCATTTTTGAGGCGATGAAGGCGCGGGAGATTCCGGGCCGTCGGCAGTATGAGATCATCGCCCTTCACGATGCCGAGGACGTCATGCACCCGCTCACGTTGAAGGTTTATAACCACTATGTGCCTGCGCTCCTCGACATGGGCCAGATTCCTGTTTTTCCGCTGGAACTCAATCCATGGCGTTACTGGGTAGGTAACTCCTACCTCGATGAGTTTGCAGAGTGGCATGTAAAGGACATGTATTCCCGCGAGGCGATTGGCGGTGTGGTGCCATCCGCAGGTGTTGGTACGGCGTTCTCCCGCAAGTCGCTCGATTTTTTAGCTTCAAAAAATGCCTCAGGTCCCTTCCGTGAGGGCCAACTTGCGGAGGACTACATGGTGGGACTTGAACTCTGTCGCGCCGGATTCCGCGCCGGATTTATTGACCACCCCGTGGAACGTGAAATCGTGACGCGAGATGCCCAAGGTGATGTCGTCTCGACGCGCACAGTCACCGAGAGCGTTGCCGTTCGCGAGAATTTCCCGCTGCGCTTTGTCGATGCCGTGAAGCAGAAGGCCCGTTGGATTGTCGGCACAGCCTTCCAGGGCTGGCAGCATGGCGGTTGGTGGGGCTCCGCCGCCGTTCGCTACACACTCCTCCGCGACCGCCGCGCGCCGGTAGTGCATTGCATCAATGCCGCTGGCTACTGCGTGATGGGCTATGTGCTTTTTGAATTCGCCGTGCTCCACACGGACTTCCGCAATTGGATTTTTGTGAAGCCGCTCTTCGAGGCCGACAGCCTCCTCTGGCGCATCGTTCTCGTGTGCACCGCGCTGCTTGTTTACAGGGTCGCACAGAAGGTGACCTGCGTGTCCAATGTCTATGGTCTCCGCCAAGGTCTCTTTGCGATTCCTCGCTATCCGGTGGTGAATTTTATCAACATGGGAGCGACGTTCCGCGCTGCTTGGCTCTATACGCGCCACCGCCTCTTCGATGAACCACTTGCATGGACCAAAACGACCCACGTTTTTCCAGGTGCGGCGGAACTCGAGGAATACTCGCGCACGATCGAGGATTTGCTTGTGGACGAAGGCTATGTATCCCGTCCCGAGTTGCAGGATATCTTGAGCAAACACAGGGGCCTCTCCGCACCCCTTGCCCTGCTCGATATGCAGCTCATCGACGAGGATCAGTTTCTCGACATCTGGGCCCGCTTCTCGCGGCTCAAGCCTGAAGTTATTACTCCAGAAGATATCTCGCCGGATTCCCTGAATGGATGGTCCGAGGCTCAAGCCGTGCGATACCATGCGATGCCTTCCTCGACAGGCGAGGATGGGGCGCTGGCATTCGCTTTCACCGAACCGCCCTCCGAGGATGAAATCCAGGCCGTCGCTGAAATCGTCGGCGCTCCCATCGAAGCCAGATTGTTCCGGCCTTCGAACCTCTCCGCGCTGCGAAACATGATCTACCCGGCACGGCTTTTGGATGGTCAACCTCACCATCCTCTGAAAGACGATTTCGAGACACTCTCTGAGAAGGATCGCCACCGCGTCCGTGAATTTCAGATGACCCGTTGCCGCACACTGGCGGATGCCATGATCAGCCTGCGATTGATCTCGACCGAAAAGGTCCGCCGTCTCGTGGCATGTGATCTCGGCGTTCCCGAGGCCGATTTCTCGCGTCTCACCATCAGTGTCTCGCTCATCAAAGCCCTTGGGGCGGTATTCTGTGAACTGCACGGGCTCATTCCTCTGAGCGACGGGAAGATTGGTATCCTCAATCCGATCCATCCCAATGTGGGCTCCCACATCCACGAAATTCTCGGCTCCGAGGTCTCGTTCTGCGCGGACACGCCTCCGGCCTTTGCAAAGATGCAGCACGACCTTGCCGCCCTGCGCTTCGGCGAGGACGCCCTCATCGAATACTTCGTCGATGCGGACGAACTCACCCGTGAGCACGCCATAAGAATCCGCGACATGAGGCGACTCATTTCCGGTCCGGTGGATCGCCTGCTCATTCAACTCGGTCTCGTCAAGCAGCCCAAGGTCCTCAAGGTGCTCCGCCAAATCTCAGGCCTCGCCATGGCAAGTGGATCCGAAAAACCCGTAGGCCTCGAGGCCGAGGAACTTCTCTGCCCGGGCTTCAGCGAGCGCACCGGTGTGGCCGTTCACGAGATTCGCGACTCGGGAATCATCTTCCGTATCAACGGGCTTGTCTCGGAAGCCGACCTGCATGAAATCACCGAGCGCTGCGCCGGCATGCCATTTGAATTTCAACTCAGCCCTATATGACATCCCTTTCACCTAAAAAAACCATCGCTGTAATCGTTGGCACGCGTCCCGAGGCCATCAAGTTGGCTCCCGTGATTCGCAGCCTTCAGGCATCCAAGACGCTTCAGCCACTCACAATCTCCACATCCCAGCACGCTGAAATGACGGCTCAGATTTTCCGCAGCTTTGGCATCACTCCCGACCTCGACCTCCGAGTCATGCGTCCCCGCCAAAGTCTCTGGGACCTCACCGCCTTGCTCAGCACCAGTCTCGGGGAGATGTTCAGTGGAAACCGCATCGACGCCGTCGTTGTGCAAGGTGACACCACGAGCGCCTTTGTCGGGGGACTCTGTGCCTTTTATCACAAAATCCCCGTGGCGCATGTGGAGGCGGGTCTGCGCTCGCACGACCGCTACTCGCCATTTCCCGAGGAACTCAACCGCGTCATGCTCAGCCGCCTTGCGAGCTGGCACTTCGCCCCCACCGAATTCTCCGCTTCGCTTCTGCGCGCTGAAAACATCCCGGATGACTCGATTTTCGTTTCGGGAAACACCGTGGTGGATGCCCTGCAGTGGATGATCAGCCATTCCACCACCTCGCCTCTTCCCGCCGGTGTGCCGGAGAATCCACAAAAACTGATCCTGGTGACCTGCCACCGCCGCGAAAATATCGGTGCGCCCATGCGCTCTGTGGCCCTCGCCATCAAGCACCTCTCGGACATGCACCCCGAGATTCACTTTCTCTTCCCTCTGCATCCGAATCCCTCGGTGCGTGAAAATGTGAAACCCGTTCTCGCCGATCAACCCGGCATCTCGCTCTGCGAACCTCTCAACCACGACGAGTTCCTCTCCGCTCTCCAGCAATCCCGCTTCGTCCTCTCGGATTCCGGCGGGGTGCAGGAGGAGGCCACCGCACTCGGCAAGCCTGTCCTCGTCCTGCGGCGCGAGACCGAGCGCCCGGAGGGCGTCACTGCGGGCACACTCCGCCTCATCGGCACCGACGTGCAGGACATCATCCGCGAAACCGAAAACCTCCTCACCAATCCCGCCGCCTACGAGGCCATGACGAATGGTTCCAATGTCTTTGGCGATGGCCACGCCGCCGAGCACATCACCCGCATCCTCGAAGAAAAACTTACACCGTCTGCCCGGGCTCGCGCCTCTGAACCCAGAATCGCAGCGTTTGATTTAATGCATTAACCCCATACCAACCATGACCACCGCCGCTCTGCCTCCCATACTCTTGATTGATGACGACCCACTCGTCCTGGAGACACTCAAGGACCTTTGCGAAAGCATGGACTGTCAGCGTCAGGTCCACCACCTCGACACCGCCAGCGCCTTCGATGCCGCAGCCGACCCCGAGATCGGCCTCATCGTCTGTGACTACCGCTTCCCCTACACCAGCGGAGTCACCTTCATCGAACAAGTCCGCCGCCGGGGCATCGAAACGCCCGTCCTCTTCATCTCCGGAGCGCCGGATAGCGACGCCGTCATGAAAGCCTCCCTCCTGCCACGCACCGCTTTCCTCTCAAAGCCCTTCACCATCCAAAGATTCCGCGACGCCATCACCTCGCTCCTCGACGCCCCTGTGTAAGAAAAAAGCCCACCTCGGCTGAGTCTCCAAGGCATTCGGAGGGTGACATGCCTGGAGATGTGATTAGGTTGCCCGACATGATTCCCTTTCGCAATCTTGCCGAGACTCGGACGCCGGACGGCGCTCGCTTTTCCCTTCATGAACACGATGGCGAGTATTTTCTCAAACTCAATGGCCGACAGCTCATGGGCTCGAATTCCACGGTTTCGGAGCTCCTTCTGGCCGATGTGGCCTGCAAATTCCGCTACCCGGTCGATCGACCAACCATCCTCATCGGAGGTCTGGGCCTGGGATTCAGCCTCCGGCGCGTTCTGGAAATTGCTGGTCCAAATGTTTTTGCACAGGTTTCTGAGCTATTGCCTGAGGTCGTCGCCTGGAATCGCGAGTTTCTGCAAGACCTTAACGGCAAGCTCCTCGATGATCGCCGCGTGGAAGTCCTGACCCGCGACGTCTTTGATTGCATCAAAAATGGCCCAGGGAGCTACGATGCCATTCTCCTGGATGTCGATAATGGCCCCACTTCATTCGTTCAGGCAAAAAACTCGCGCCTCTACAACGGCAAAGGCCTCGCGCTGATTCGGCGAGCCCTCCGACCGGGTGGGCGTGTCGCTTTCTGGTCCGCCGAGCCCGAGCCCATGTTCCTATCCAGCCTGTCACGCGCAGGCTTCCGAACAGAGGAGCACGACGCCAAGTCGCACGAACGCGCCAAACGCGCCGCCCACCGCATCTACGTCGGCGAAGTCGCCTGATAACGTCAAGGTCCCCCAATCTTGAAACCGGGTGATGACGATGCACCCTCACAAAATCGCTGCCCCACTGGGAGGGCCATCCTCCGGCATGGCCCAAAAATCCCCTCGAAAAGAGGCCGAATCGCTCCCAGACACCACCCCGCTCCCAAACCGCCCAAAACCGGCCTCGCTCTCTGGGTCGGACCTCGACGGGTTGAATTTTTCCCGCCCGGACGGCGAGGTGATCCATCTCGGCGCTGCTGCCCCGCGCATCGCGAGCCCAAAAGATAAATGATTTCGCTTGACCCCGCAGCCGCGATCCGACAGAATGTCATAAACTGCCATATGTTCACGCTCCACCGATTTCTTTGTTTACTAGTTGCCATAATTATCTTCTTCGTCACTATGCCGTGTATTCAAGCGGCCGTGATTTTTGATACTACTGACGGAGTCACGGAGTATTCAGGTTTGTATAGACCTGCGGCTGGAATGAATGTGTATCCAACTTATTTCGGTGGATGGTTCTATGGGGCATCCGGTATGGCATTCACGGTCCCGATGGGAGAACATTTGCTCACCAGTCTTTTTCTTCCAATATTCTGGGAGGAGGGCGCCAATAGTCTATCTGTCCGCATACTCTCAGAAACAGCACCGCAGAGCGGGTCACTCCCAGATACCTTGATTGCAACACTCACGGATTTCTCTTATCAGTGGCCAGCATTTTACTCGGATTCAGGGTCTCGAATTGGAAGCCACATTGCAGTAACAGACACAGTGGTTCTAGAGGGGGTAAAACGTTACTGGGTAGCGGCTTACCCGAACATGATTGGCCTTGCCTCGACATTCAAATGGATGGTGACACCCGCAGGTTATGTCAGGAGCACGGACAACGGATGGGACGCAAACTATACAGGACATTTCCCCACAGGCGTTTGGGTCAACAGTGGGAGCACACCTGATCTTGCTTTGAAGGTTTATGCTACTCCTATACCAGAGCCAATCACCTTTACGCACCTTTGTTTAGTATTGTTCTGTATGTGTCTGTGGCAATTGATTAGATTCAAACGTGACCGAAAGCGTTTGAGCACACTGATCCGGCTTCGCCAGACCGCGTCGGGCGAGCCTGCCGCTCTGGGAGCTCAACTTTAACGTTCGGCTTTTCTGAAACTCGAGAGCCTATTTTCTTCAGGTAAATTTAATTATTCTACAGATTACAAGTTGATGAAAAACAACTCCATTAAATCAAAGATGCTATTTATAGCAGGGCTGTATAATATTGCCTGGGCGTCATTTTCATCCTTGTATCCACAGTGGCTATTTGAATATGCAGGCTTACCAAGCAGCAATCACCCTCAAATATTCCAGTGTTTGGCCATGGTGGTTGGTGTTTATGGATTATTATATCTAGAAGCATCGCGAAAGCCAAATCAGTCTTTTGCCATTGTAGCCATCGGGCTTTTAGGAAAGGTGCTAGGGCCAATCGGATGGGTTCAGCTTTACATAACAGGGCAATGGCCGATAAAAACGATTATACTCATACTCACAAACGACCTGATTTGGTGGGTTCCATTTTTTATATGCCTAAAGGAAGCT
>DGXZ01000039.1:0-159 GCA_002396485.1 Spartobacteria bacterium UBA5019 | reverse complement strand
CTGCCTAAAGGAAGCGCTGCCTCATTACTTGCTCTCATGGAAATCAGACGATGAATAAGACAATCAAGTCGCCAGAAATAGAAACTTCCATGCAAGCGTCAAAACGAAAGAGACTGAGAATAGTCTTTTTTGCAATTGCTCACTACTGTCCGGTTATAA
>DGXZ01000051.1 GCA_002396485.1 Spartobacteria bacterium UBA5019 | reverse complement strand
GTTAACGCGGCGAAAGCTTTGAAAATCGGAGAAACCAAAAATTGATGCAACCACTGGCATGGCGTTTTGAGGAGTTCGAAAAAAACGCCGAAATCCTATGAGTACCACGAAAATGAAAGAATTTGATTTAACGGGCAAGGTGGCATTGGTCACCGGAGCCGCACGAGGCTTGGGCACGGCTGCGTCCTGGGCGCTTGCCCGCGCCGGCGCGACCGTGGTGTTGACCGACATCCATGAAGATGCCGTTAGGGAGCGAAATGCCGAGTTTATCGCTGCGGGGATGGATACAAGCTGTGCTCAGCTCGACGTCTCTAACGAAACACTCGTGGCTCAGGGGGTCGATGAAATCCTCCAGCGGCATGGGCGCATCGATATCCTGGTGAACAATGCCGGAATAATCCTCCGCAAGCCGATGGTTGAAACCTCGGCTACAGAGTTTCGCAATGTTCTCAATGTGAATCTGGTTTCCATGTTCTCCATGTCGGCGGCCGTTGCCCCATCGATGATCCGCCACCGTCATGGGCGGATTATTAACCTTACCTCCATTATGGGGCACATCGCACGCGCCGGCCAATCCACCTACGTAGCCTCCAAGCACGGCGTGGTCGGCCTAACCAAGGCGATCGCAGCTGAATTTGGACCGCATGGCATTACCTGCAACGCAATTGCACCGGGCTATTTCTACACCGAAATGAATCAGCAGGTTCTGAACGAGTCGGCATTTCATGATTCGGTGGTCATCCGCACTCCGCTGCGGCGTTGGGCCGATGCCGACGAGTTGGGCGGAACCGTGGTCTTCCTCGCTTCCTCCGCGTCGGCTTATATGACTGCGCAGACTCTTGTTTTGGACGCCGGCATGACGGCCACCGTTCTCGACCCAGGTCAAGCCGCCGCTATGCAAGGCGGCTCTGGCCTCGATAGCCGCTTCCAGGCGAATCCTGCGTTTCCAGTTGCCGGTCCGGATGGCACGGCGGCATTTGAGCCAATAAAGAGCCCGCACGGAGAGCTCGCTTCACAAGTCAGCGCAGTCTAGTTATTCATCGCTTATGAGAACCAAAAAAGTTTCCACAAGCCTTTCCGAAGTCGTGCCCATTGGGGAACGCAGAACTCTGGGGGAACAAGTCTACCAGAAATTGCGCGAGATGCTTATCGCAGGGCAGTTCGCTCCCGGGGACATCGTAACACTGCGTACGCTCGCCAGCGCGATAGGCACAAGTTTAATGCCGGTTCGTGATGCCTTGCGGCAACTTATGGTCGATCAGGCGATCGAGCTGCTTCCGAACCGGACGTTTCGTGTCCCGTTGATGAGTCCGAGCCGGTTTATTGAGCTCAGAGACATAAGAGTCGTTTTGGAGGGTATGCTGGCGGAGCGCGCCGCACAGCGCATCACCCCCAGCGAGCTCCAGGCGGTTCATCAATGGAGCGATAAATTTGCCAAGGAGTGTAAAGCCCTAAAACCCAATCGGGCCAAGATCGTTCTCTACAACAAAAATTTTCATTTCGCAGTTTATGCGGCAGCAGACATGCCGGTTTTATATAGCATTATTGAAGGACTCTGGACGCAGATTGGCCCGGTTCTCAACTTGGACGCTCCATCAGATTCCGAAAAAAACAGGAAAGAAATTGCCTGCCTACACCACGCGAGTTTGTGCGCCGCACTCGACAAAAGCGATTCGGCCATGGCTCGGAAGGCTTTGGCCGACGACCTTACGGCAGCCGCTCAATATATTCTGGATCAGAAACAACTGCCGGGAGAGAACTCGCCATGACCGGAAAAACCATGTTTTTCAGTGCGTTAGACTTTCGTGAATGCAACGCACCCATCCCCGTTTAGTCAACTCCTCCGATGAAACTCCTATACTTATTCGCATTTGTTGTTTTATCCAAACCCGCTCTCTTCGCCGGAGAGGCGACGCGCAAGAAACTGATCAGCGTCAGTGAGAACATCCGAGTGGAGGCATGGGAACAGGTGGGGCCCGTTGGGCCGGCTGGTGGAGCCCAATGGTCGGTGCGCAAATCCACCCTGCATGGGGGCAAGCAGGAAGGCGTGGATATTATCGAAGTCGATAATGGCCGCCTGCGATTTACCGTGGTGCCTACCAGAGGCATGAGCGTCCTCTCCCTGAGCGCAGGCGACGCTCGAATCGGCTGGCGATCTCCAGTGCAGGAAGTCGTCCATCCCCGCTACATCAATCTGCAAAGTCGGGGAGGGCTTGGCTGGCTGGATGGCTTCAACGAATGGCTGGTTCGCTGTGGACTTGAAAGCAACGGATTGCCGGGGACCGACACGTTCACCAACAACCAAGGTAATGAAGCCAATATGGACCTCACGCTCCACGGCAAGATTGGCAACATTCCAGCTAGTGAAGTCGAGGTTGCCATCGACGCAGAGCCCCCGCATCGTATTCGGATCCGTGGTCGCGTTGACGAGCGCATGTTCTACGGTCCGAAGCTTGAACTTTGGACCGAGATTTCTACCGAACCTGGGGCAGACTCGTTCTGCGTGACCGACATTGTCACGAATCGCGGAGCCGAATCGCAGGAGTTCGAACTGCTGTACCACACCAATTACGGCAAACCGCTTTTGAATGAGGGGTCGATTTTCCTTGCGCCGGTTGCGCGCGTGACCCCATTGAACGAGCACGCCGCCCGGTCCATAGACCGTTACCCCCACTATGCGGGGCCAACCCCAGGATTTGTGGAACAGGTGTATTGCATTCATCCTCTCCACGACGGCAAGGATCGCACCCTTGTCGCGCTCTCAAACAAGGCCGGCGACCTCGCTGTGTCATTACGATTTTCAGTCAAAGAGCTTCCGTATTTCACCTTATGGAAAAACACAAACTCCGAGGTCGATGGATACGTCACCGGCCTCGAGCCAGGGACGAATTTTCCAAATAACCGCCGGATTGAACGCAAATTCGGACGTGTGCCGAAACTCGCCCCCGGTGAAAGCCACCGCGCGAGCATCGATTTTGCCATCCATCATGGCGTAGAGTCCGTCCAAGGAGTGGCAAAGGAAATCGCTGCTATCCAAGGACAAATCAAACCCGTGCTTGACAGTAGCCCTGAAAAAAAGGACTAGGTGGCCCCTCCCGAAAGCAACGCATAGCGTCCACAGCCACCGGTCTATTCGGAAACATGAACTCCCAAAATTATCTTGCAGGTAATCAGAAGCAGGCGACGCCAAACATGCGTCTCGCCTGCGGAGACCACTCATTTCCGTTGTTGAATCACGAACTCACGATGGACCTCATCGCTGGAATGGGTTTCCAAGGGTTCGATCTGGCGTTGTTCGGCAACCGTTCGCATGTCCGCCCCGAAGACATTCGAAGTGATATTCCCGGCGCGGCACGTTCGCTCGGGCAGGCGATTCGTCGCCGGGGGCTGGAAATCAGCGATGTCTTCTGCATTCCTTGGACGGACTTTACAGTTCTTGCTCCGAACCACCCCGACCCGGAAGAACGGCTCGCCGCGCGTGCACTCTTTAATGATCTTTTGGAGTTTGTGGTTCGCATCGACGCGCCGGGTTTGACGATGGTCCCAGGTCTGGACTTCCCTGCGCTTGGTCACAAGGCCTCTCTTGAGCTGGCTGCAGAAGAGTTGCAATGGCGCGCCGAACGGCTCGCCGCCGAGGGCCGCCGCTTTTCCGTGGAGTGCCACATTGGGTCTGTCGCCGCAGGACCGCAGGATGTTCAAGCGCTCGTTACCCTTGCGCCAGACCTCAGGCTGACTCTCGATTACACGCATTTTATTGCGCCCGGCTATGGCCAGACCGAAATCGACCCGCTCGCGCCTTTTGCAAGCCACGTGCACGTCAGGGGCGGACGGCCGGGCATGGGGCAGTGCTCGATGAAGGAAAACACGATCGACTACGAGGCGGCGCTCGACGTGCTCGCGGTAAGCGGATATCGCGGATATCTTGCCGTCGAGTATGTGTGGATCGAGTGGGAAAATATGAATCGCTGCGACAACGTTTCGGAGACACTCTTGATGCGTGATCGACTCCTAGCTCATTTGAATGGAAACACTTAGAATTCTCGATCTTAATCACAAATAGTTCCCTGTCGCTCCAGTGCTCTTACTTCCTCAAAAACATTAATCCGCTTCATTTTTCAGAGAGTATGAAAACCCCACCGCTCTCCTCTCCGTCTTGGTACTCGCACCAAAGCCACCAGCATCCACGAACTGGCAGCCCGCCACTTTCATCCGCCAAAAACGAGACGCCTTCCTCATCGGTCCCTCGGAGTCGTCATAACCCACCTCGCACAAGCTATCTGAGCCGAAGCCATCCACAGCAGGTTCCATTCCCTCTATCGCTCCATCTTCACCTCGTCGGTGTCATCCCTGCTTGCCAGCGCCCATCCTCTCTCGCTGCCACCGCCGCCGCAATAATCCCAAAAACCATAAAAAATCGCCGTCAAAATTGGTGCACTTTTAAGTGACCGCTGACATGCTCTCAAAGAGAAATTAAAATCCACCCAAACCCCACAAAACATGAATCTTGCACTTGGCGTTCTCTTCCACTGGCTCGGCGGCCTTGCTTCCGCCAGTTTCTACATTCCCTATCGTGGCGTGAAGCGATGGTCCTGGGAGACCTATTGGATTGTTGGCGGCGGCTTTGCTTGGATAATAGCCCCTTCTGTGCTGGCCAGCCTACTGGTGCCTGACCTCTTCAGCCACATTGCCGCCGCACCGCGCTCCTCGCTGATATGGTCCTACCTCTTCGGCATCCTCTGGGGCATCGGCGGCCTCACTTTTGGCCTTACCATGCGCTACCTCGGGATCGCTCTCGGCATGGCGGTAGCCCTTGGTTTTTGTGCCGCTTTCGGCACGCTCATTCCACCGATTTTTTATGGCAAATTTGGCGAACTGCTCGCCAGTAACTCCGGCCTCACGGTTCTTACAGGCGTGCTGGCCTGCCTAGTTGGCATCGCAATCAGCGGCGCGGCCGGCATGTCCAAGGAGAAGGAGCTTTCTCAAGAAGAAAAGGCGGCCGCCATCAAGGAATTCAATTTTAAAAAAGGCATGCTTGTAGCCGTTTTTGCCGGTGTGATGAGTTCTTGCTTCGCCTACGGCCTCGCAGCGGGCCAACCGCTCAGAGAGGTCACCAAGGTTGCTTTGGAGACTTCCGGTGGAAGCCTTCTCTGGCAAAACCTCCCCGTTCTTGTCGTTGTTCTTTGGGGCGGATTCACCACGAATTTCATTTGGTGCCTAATCCTGAATATCCGGAACCGCTCGAGCCACGAATACCTCAACATGCGTCCCTCCCACATCTCCGAAATGATCTTTCCTCGAAAACGCGTGGA
>DGXZ01000069.1:7394-16286 GCA_002396485.1 Spartobacteria bacterium UBA5019 | reverse complement strand
TTTCTTCCTGCTTTATAAGCTCCTTTCGGTGTCGTTTTTGACAAAAAAAGGAAAAAACTTGGCGTGGATTATGCTACTTTGGAACCACTACATATTGTGGTTGCTAAAAAAGTTTACACAATATGGAGATTTTTTTTGACTTTTTTGGCTCTGAAAAATAAAAAATGCAGTCACTTGGTCTCCCATGCCGTAAATTGCATGCGGAAATACCCGCCAACGCAGATTCTGAACTCTATTCTTTATTAAAATGACCACGACAACGATCACACTCGGAGACCGCCAGTTCATACTGGATAGCGACAAGGCCGAAGCCGCATTCGCCGCCAAGCGCGTCATCAATGGACGCCAAACGATGTTCTTCAATATCCTGCCCTTGAAATACACCTGGGCCTACGACCTCTACAAAAAAATGAAGGCGAACCACTGGGAGCCTGAGGACGTTCCAATGCAGAAGGATTGCGAGCATTGGCGCGATACGAGCGGGGCTATCTCCGATGTGGATCGCTGGATCATCAAGATGGGCATCGGGTATTTTTCCGCTGCCGAAGGCATCGTGGGCGACAACATTCTTCACGTCATCCGCGAAGCGGTCACCGCTCCCGAGCTCAAGCTCGTGCTTGGGCGTCATGCGCAGGAGGAAAACATCCATGCCGACTCGCTGGTTTACATGATCAGCTCGCTTGGCATTAATCCGCACGAGTGCGAGGCCATGTTTGAGGACGTGAAGACGATCAAAAATAAAACCGATTTCGTCGTGAGCAATAGCCGTGCGCTCCGCCGCGACATGGATCTCACCGATCTCGAGAACAAACTTGCGCTCGCCAAAAACATCTTCCTTTTTGGCCAGTGCATGGAGGGAACACAGTTCTATGGTTTGTTTGGAATGGTGCTTGCGCTCTACCGCCAGAACAAATTCCCCGGCATCGGGCAGATGTTCAGCTACACTCTGCGTGACGAGTCAAACCACATCGAGCTTCTCCGCCAGCTCTTCCAAGACCTCGTTGATGAGAATCCCGAGATCTGGACTGAAGAATTCCGCGAGGAACTTCGTTCCACGATGGCTGAGGCCATTGCGCTCGAGAAGCAATTCATCCGTGACTGCCTGCCAGTGGCTGCCGTTGGCCTCACGGCCGACGAGTTCGGGCGCTACATCGACTATATCGGCGATCGCCGTCTTGTCGGCGTCGGCCTCGAGCCACTGCACAAAAACCTCGAGAACCCGCTGCCATGGCTCTCCGAAATGATGGAGATCAAAAAGGAGACCAACTTCTTTGAAGGCCGGGTCACCGAATATCGCCGAGGCATCGATCTTGCCGGGGTGAGCGACGACGAACTGTAAAAAAAATTCCACTATTCCTAAAAGACAAATGCCTCGACACCTCTCACTCGACGAAGACATCGCGCTGAAGCGCCTCGTCACCATGCCGCGCGACCAGAAGCCCGACTTCTCCTGGCGCGAATCCATTGCCACACCAGCCCACTCGCTCACTGGAATCACGGTGACGCGCACCAACGGCGACGAGCAGTCGTTCAGCCTCTCCGACGTCGCAGACGAAATCGGCGAGGCGCTCACCGACCTGCTTCTTTCGCGCGAGGAGAAAAACATTTTCAACGAGCAAAATCGCGGCTTCGTTGCGAATGTGGCCCACTCTGTGGCCTTGAGCCTCGCCGAGCAGGCCCAGAAAGGCGGTTCACTCCGCCTCTCCGAGCATGATCTATCCCTCCTCATCGAAAAAGCCCTCATCGAAAACGATGCGCACGATGTCGCAAAGAGTCTGGTTTTCAAACGCTCGATCCGCTCCGGTAGTACATCCACACTCGCTCTGGAGGCCGAGCCGATGAATGTTCGTCTGATCCGTCGCAACGGGGCTGTTGTTCCTTGGATGGAGTCCAAAATCGAAGCCGCCTGCCGCCGTGCGTTCCTCTCCATGAAGGAAAACGCCGAGGCTGCCGCATCGATTTCCCGGGGAGTGAGCGAGCGCGTCCGCGCTCGCGATTCCGCATTTGTCCACATCGAGGATGTGCAGGACCTCGTGCAGGAGGAACTCATGCGTCAAGGCTACTACAAAGTCGCCGAGAGCTACATCCTTTACCGTGCCCAGCGCGCCAGTCACCGCGAGGATATCGTCAAGACGGAAGCAGAGGCGGAGACCAACGATATCCAGGAATCGCTCATCATGGTCGTTCAACGCGACGGCCAGAGTGTTCTTTGGGATGGCTCCGAGTTGCGGAAGCGCATTCAGTTTGCGACGATCGGCCTTGAGTTGAATCTCGACGCCCTTCAGATCGAGCGCGAACTTCGCCGATCCCTTGCCACCGAGGTGACCGAGGACATCCTGAAAAACACGGTCATCTTGAATGCCCGCACGCTCATAGAGCGCGATGCCGACTTCGCCAAGTTCGCGGCGCGCATCATGCTCTCCTACATTTACGAAGAAGTCCTCGATTGGAAGATCCAGCGTGACGGCATCGAAGGACTCCGTGATGCCCATCGCAAGGCCTTCAAGAGCTATCTCCGCACAGCTGTTGGGATAGAGCGCCTGACGCCGAAGCTTCTCGGATACGATCTTGATGTTCTTTCCGATGCCATCGACCCCACGGCTGATATGGACTTCGACTTTTTGGGAATCCAGACCCTCTACGATCGCTACCTCATTATCGACAAAACCAAAAAAACACTGCGGCGCTTGGAAACACCGCAGTTTTTCTGGATGCGTGTCGCCATGGGACTCTTCATTGAGGAGCCTGCAAAGCGCGAGGATTGGGTTATCCGTCTCTACAATCTTTATAAGAGTCGCCGCTTCTGCTCCAGCACGCCCACACTCTTCAACTCTGGCACACTGCACAGCCAACTTTCCAGTTGCTACCTCTACAAAGTGGACGACTCGATCGAGTCGATCATGCAGCGCGGCATCGCGGAAAATGCCTACCTTTCAAAGTGGGCCGGCGGCCTCGGAGGCTCATGGACAGCGGTTCGCGGCACTGGTAGCTACATCAAGGGCACAAACGGTGAGAGCCAGGGCGTCATTCCCTTCCTCAAACTTCATAACGATCAGCTTGTGGCCGTGAACCAAGGCGGAAAGCGCCGTGGTTCAGGCTGCGCTTATCTCGAGACTTGGCATAATGACGTGGAGGACTTCCTGCAACTCCGCCGCAACACAGGCGATGACCGCCGGCGCACGCACGATCTCAACACCGCCAACTGGGTTCCCGATCTTTTCATGAAGCGCATGGAGTCCCGCGAGAACTGGACACTCTTCCGCACCAATGAAGTTCCCGATCTTCACGATGCCTATGGGCGCAAGTTCGAGGAGCGTTACCACCACTACGAGGAGCTCGCCCGCCAAGGCAAAATCACCGCCAAGGAAGTGCCTGCCATCGATCTCTGGAAGCAGATGCTCAAAATGCTTCTTGAGACAGGGCATCCATGGATCACATTCAAAGACCCCTGCAACCTCCGCAGCCCGCAGGACCATATAGGAGTCATCCACTCCTCAAACCTCTGCACAGAGATCACCCTTAATACCAGTGAGGATGAGACGGCGGTCTGCAACCTCGGGTCGGTTGTTCTTGATACCCACATCAAAGCCGACGGTTCGCTCGACCAGGAAATGCTACGCGAAACGATTCATGTCGCCATTCGCGCCCTCGACAATGTCATCGACATCAATTTCTATCCTACGGAGGCCGCCAAGCGCTCGAATGTGCGCCATCGTCCGATTGGTCTTGGAGTGATGGGCCTTCAAGATGCGTTGTTTAAACGCAACGTCAGTTTTGCCAGTGCGGAGGCTGTTGATTTCAACGACGAGTTCATGGAGGCCATTGCCTACCATGCCTACGCTGCATCCAGCGACCTTGCTGCCGAGCGAGGGCCTTACAGCAGCTATCGCGGATCGAAGTGGGATCGTGGTCTTCTGCCACAGGACACCATCGACCTCCTTGAGCGCGAGCGCGGCGTTAAAATCGACGTCCCGCGTGGCGGTCGCATGGATTGGTCGCCCGTTCGGGACAAGATTAAAAAGCAGGGCATGCGCAATTCCAATGTCATTGCCATCGCGCCCACTGCCACGATCTCGAATATCATGGGTACAACCCCTTGCATCGAGCCGAACTACAAGAATCTCTATGCCAAGGAAAATCTCGGAGGCAAGTTCACCATCCTCAGCACCGAGTTGGTCCGCGATCTCAAGAAGATAGGCAAATGGGACACCCGCATGCTTGAACAGATCAAATACTTCGAGGGCGAACTCGGCAACATCGAGGACATACCGGTTGCGATCCGCGAGAAGCATCGCACGGTCTTCTCGATTCCGTTCGACTTCATCATTGAAGCTGCCGCGCGACGCCAGAAGTGGATCGACCAGTCCCAGTCGGTCAACCTCTTCATCGGCGAGCCTGATATGAAGATCGCCAGTCACATGTATCGCCGCGCCTGGCATACCGGGTTGAAGACCACCTATTACTTGCGCACCCTCGGCGCCTCCAGTATTGAAGGCCCAACCACCAATGTGAAAAAAGAACTCCGCGGAGTTGTTGCGGGGCCCAAGCCCGAATACACAGCCGAGCAAAAGTTAGCCTGCTCCATCGAAGCCATGCGCAACGGAGAGGAATGCGAGGCCTGTCAATAAGTGGCTGGCCCGCTTTGATAACCAAAGCAAACCCGAAGAAACAAATTCCATATCAATGAGCACACCAGAACTTCCATCTGTCGGCATTGTGGCCAACCTCGATTCGGAGGATGTCAAAGCCCTCGCCACTTATGGCACGTTTGAAACAGCAACCCCGGGAACGGTGGTTATCGAACAGGGCAAATCCCACGGAAAGCTCTTCCTGATCACCAATGGCGTGCTCCATGCCCGCCGCAGCGACCAAGGTAACGATGTGCTCCTCGGGCAATTGCTTAGGGGGGAGTGGATGGGCGAGGTGGATCTCTTCGATCCCTTCGATGCCGTGTGCTCTGTCGTGGCCGTCGAGGAGTGCCAGTATTGGGTCATCACGCGTGACAATCTGGAGGAATTCATCAACAATCATCCCTCGGCCGGTATTCTCCTGCTGATCGGTCTCTCCACCACCTTGAGCCGGCGCATTCGCGAGGTGACACACAAACTGGCTGAGCAGACAGAGTTCACCAAGCTGCGCGAGCCTCTGATAGATTGATTCTTTTTGCGTCCCATGCTGAAACCGCTAGCATTTGCGCTTCTCTTCGCATCTTCGGCCCTTCAAGCTACGGACTCGAAGGGAGCGCTGGCCTGTTTGGAAGCTCTTCCTGAACAGTATCGGAATGACGTTCTCAAACTCTCCGCCGACAACGCAGCCCCGGATCCCGATACTTGGTATATCTCCGCTCAATCCGGCCGTGATGGCAAAGGCATGCGCAGCATTCAGGTCGCATCCGGTCAGATTATTTCTGACAAGCCAGCCCTTGGACTTCGCGAGATTTTTTCTTCCGCCAAACCCTTGGACCTCTCCAAGGTCCAGCTCGATTCACGCGAGATTTTTGATATTGCCCAGCAATATGCTGGAGCGAATGGCAAGCAGATCGGCACAGTGAGCTTTGTTCTCAATCAGCAAGGCACTTCGGCTGTTCCGATTTGGTCTATCTGGTGCTACGGGCCAAATGGAATATACTTCGGCGAGTTGAAGCTTCTCGCGACCGATGGCACTGTGATCTCCAACGACGCATTTCCGAAGAAACCCTGACGCCTCACTATGGCAGTCGGCAAAACAAGGCTCGATGCGTCACTCGTTGAGCGTGGTTTTTTTCCAAACGCCGACCAGGCCGCCAGAGCAGTCATGGCAGGGCAGGTTTACATCAAAGGTCAACCTGTCTCAAAGCCAGGAACCCCTGTTACGCGCGATGCGGACATTAGTCTCGCCGCACGGGAAAAGTACGTAGGCCGCGGGGGATTCAAGCTTGAGGCGGCATTGGATCACTTCCCTATCGATCCTTCCGGGCTCGTCTGTGTTGATATCGGCGCCTCCACTGGTGGGTTCACCGACTGCCTGCTTCAGAGGGGAGCCAGCCTGGTCCATGCGGTGGATGTCGGACACTCGCAACTCCATTGGCGCCTGCGGGCGGACCCGCGTGTCCTATGCCGCGAAGGCTTGAATGCCCGTTTTCTCGAGTCCCGCGACCTCTCGCCGCCTCCCGTGCTTGCGGTGGGGGATGTGAGTTTTATTTCCCTCTCGGCCATTCTGCCTGCGGTTTTCAGGGTTCTTCCTGCAGGCTCAGATGCCGTTTTTCTCATCAAGCCCCAGTTCGAGGCTCCCAAAGGTTCGCTGCCTCCTGGGGGAGTGATTCGGGACGATTCCGTGCGACTGGCTTGCGTCGAAAAAATTCGAAAATTTGTGGAGCAATCCGGTCAACATTGGCTTGGATACATTGCGTCGCCTATAACCGGACATGATGGCAATGTGGAATATCTAGCCCATATCAAGCGGGTGGGTGGGCCACTTGAGCCAATTTAGAAATTGAAATTGAAGCTCGTGTCGAAGCGGGTTTGAAGCTCTTCGTTGTTTGCTTGGCCGGTGGAAACTTGGAAGGTGTTCTGCCAAGCAAGCCACTCGCGAATGCGCCAGTAGAGAGAGGCGTTGGCAAGCCAGTAGGCTGCTGGGCCTTCCACCGCATTGGGTAGTTTTTCGCTGGTGAGCGATACGTATTCGGACTGCTCGTAGCCAGCGGATAGAGAGATATTGATTCCTTTAAATAACTGCTGCGCCACAGTGCCGAGAACGCCGCGAGTGAGGTTATACTGGTCGGGTGAGAGGGTTGAGAAGCCCTGGTTCTGGTAAACCGAGAGCGAGAGTCTAGTTTTTTCTCTCATATCCCAGCCAGCAACTAAGCTGAAGTTTGGTCGGATATCCGCTCCCTGCATTCCAAATTTGGCTTTGAAGTAGGTCTTCTCGGTTGGTGTGTAATTGATCCCAGCGGTGTAAACAGGTCTCACTCCAGTGTATTCTGGGTCGGGTATATTCTGGTCGAGCACATAGCCCAAACCGCCACCGGCGTCGAGCGAGAGCTTGGGGGCGAGTTGATAGGTCAGCATGAGCATGGCATCGAAGAAGCGCCTTCCCTCCGATGCGCCGCCGCTGAAATCCTGCAAGTCCTGACCCGCACTCAGAATCATTCGAATATTGGTTTTTGGCGTCACAAGATAGTCCGCAAACAAGCTTGCTGCTGCCGAGAGACTGTTGCTGTTGGGTTGAGGGGTTTCCCCTGCGGCGACTTGGGCATCCGCCGTATATGAGTAAGTGCCTGAGACGGCTCCGCCGACACTGAATTCCTCGCTGATGATGTAGCGCACCGAGAGTCCTGCGGATGCTGTAGATTGCCAGTTGTTCGCTCCGGCAACCGAATCATAGCCTGTTCCCGACGAAGCGCTCGCGTTCAGATTCACTGAGAGACGGCTTGTGTTGTATCCGATATCAATCCCGCCGGTCATCGCAAGCGGGTTGCGTTGTGCTCCCGTTCCGGCAGCGGTGTAGTCTTGGTTGAAGTAGTATCTGTAGCCAGTCGAGTATTTCGCAGAAACATTCCAGACGCCCACTTCCCGCTCGTAAACTATCGCCACTGTGGGGGCGGCAAAGAAGCTGTTGCTGTCGTTGAAATCCGTGTCACCCCCCACGGAATTCTGTGAGGAATACTCCCAGCCGTTGACAAGCCCGAGTTGAAAATCCAGCGGACCGAAGCGGAGCCTGCGCTGAAGGTTTTCAGCCATGCTGTCCATGGATTGAGAGAAAGCATCTTGCTGCGGTTCTTCATCCGGAGAGGGTTCGCCGACCTGCTCACCGCCTTCTTCCCCGAGCCCCCCGTCTGGTTGAAAATATTGCGGAGTTACAGCACGGTCTTCTTGGCGCCCTTCCCATCTCGACCGAAACTCGGCTTCGCGAACGGTCAGCACCGTTTGAGCGGCTGTTTCATCAGGCGTAAAAAGCGCCAGCACAAGCAGGAAAGAAGCTATCCCAGCTTTCATCGATTGAGCACGAGATCGTCTCAATGTCTGAATCAGGCTACGCATTGGCAGAGTTATTCACAATCAATCGCCGCACTGTCCATAATTGATTTTTGAAGTGAGACAAATCATTTTGGGGGAGAACTGTCTTTGTTTTTGGTTAACTGTTGAATTTTATGATAGCTCACATTGCCTTTTTTTCACCGGAAAGTCGATTGTACTTTGGTTAAACGTAAAAGCCTCATGTTTGTGCAGTTCAATTTTCCAGTTTTTACGAGTCTGCATGAGTTATGATTCATAGTCTTATTTTAGTTTAAGGCGCTCCGCCACGAGCACGAGTTGAGGCAGGGAATCCACGCCCATTTTGGACATGACACGTCCGCGGTGGACTTTGACTGTTTGTTCGACGACTCCGAGAGTTGCGGCGATATTTTTATTTGGAAGTCCTTTTACAACATGCAATAAAACTTCTTTCTCTCGTGCGCTGAGTTCGGCGTGCCGCTGCTTCCACACCGTAATCTCCGCCCTCGCTGAAAGCATGATGCGGGATTTTTCGAGTGCTGTTCGGATCACGGCGAGGAGTTCATTGTCTTTCACCGGTTTGGTTAAAAAATCCACGGCGCCGGATTTGATGGCTCGCACGCTCATGGGGATATCTCCATTTCCTGTGATAAATATAACAGCGAGAGCCGAGTCTTCTTGGAGGAGGCGCTGTTGTAATTCCATTCCGGACATTGTCGGCATCGATTGATCAAGGAGGACGCAACCTGCTCCTTCATTGTGGGGTGCGGACAAAAACTTCAAGGCGCTCTCGAAAGCCTGCACGGCAAATCCCTCGGCCTTGAGGAGTCGGCCAAGCGCTTTCAGGAGGGCGGGTTCGTCGTCAACGAGAAAAACGGTTTCAGAATGTTTCATAGATTTTCAGGCACGATGGGGAGTT
>DGXZ01000069.1:3830-7211 GCA_002396485.1 Spartobacteria bacterium UBA5019 | reverse complement strand
CAGGCACGATGGGGAGTTGGAAATGGAATGTCGCGCCATGGCTTTTGTTCCTTTCGGACCAGAGATTTCCACCATGTGCGCGGATGATAGTCTGACAGATTGTTAAACCAAGGCCCAGCCCCTTTGGCTTGGTGGTATGGAATGCCTCGAAGATCATGTCCCCGTCGTCGCCTAGGCCATGACCATTGTCCCTCACCGAAAATCTCAGCCACTCTCCCTCGTTCACACAGGTGAGAGACAGTGTTTTTTCCCGTGATCCATTGTCCTCCATCGCCTCGCAGGCATTTTTAATGAGGTTTAAAAGAACCTGCTCGATGGGAATCCGGTCCGCTTGGATCAAAGGAAGTTTTTTCGAGTGTCGTCTGGAAACCTGAACGCTGGCGGATTTAAGTTCCGGATGCGCCATGGAAAGCGCTTGGTCAAAGAGAGCGTGTGGGGAAACTGTTTCCAAGGTGGGTTTGCCTTGGCGGAGAATGGATCGCAAGCGCTTGATGACATCCGCGGCGCGGATATCAGCGCTTACGATATCCTCCAGAATTTCACGCAGTTCATTCAGGTCGGGGTGTTCGTGGGCCATCAGGCGTTGTGCGGCCTGTGCGTTGCTGAGAATGATGGCAAGAGGTTGATTGATCTCATGAGCCAGTGAGCTGGAAAGCTCGCTCACCGACGCCACGCGTGCGATGTGGGCCATCTGTTCGCGTTGCCGTTCCGTCTCGGCCGCTAGTGCGCGCTGGGAACTGACATCGATGCCGATTCCTACCAGATGTGGTTCTCCGGCGACCTCCACCGGAACCATGCGGAAAAAGTGCCGCGATGTGCGGCCGTCCCTTCGGGCCAGATCGAACTCCACATCGTGCCCGCCTTGCGCCAAGGCAATGGCACGCGCTTCTTTCAAAATTTCTTTTTCTGCTTCCACGCAAAAGTCCTCAGCCCTCATTTGCAAAGTCTCGGTGTTTGAGTATCCCGTGACGCGTTCATGCTGGGAATTCCATCGCACCATGCTCCCGTCTGCTGATTGCAGATACAGCATGCCGGGAGCGCTTTCAAAGATGGCATCCGTGAGCTTCCTCTCGCCGAGCAGTTCGCGCTCACGAATCTTGAGATCCTCTGCCAGCTTCGCGGAGCGGAGCATGTCCTCGCTCAGCTCGATTCCCATCACGACGAGGATTCCAGCAAAAAACAAGCTCGCTACAATTGGCATGTCGATGAATCCCCAGAGGGCGAACATCATTTGAATCGAGAGCGCGAGAACGAAAAAAACCGCGCTCAAGCCGACGCGAATCGCGCCGGGCCTGTCTCCGCGCTGGGCGCTGCGCCATGTCGCATCCACCAGATAGGCGGCGAGCACCAGCAAGCTCAACTGCCCGATAATCGTGAGCGGACTGGGAATGCCCTCGACAATTGTCACCTCCGTGCCAAGAAAGCGAATGCGAACAAGCTCTTCGATACTCGTGTAGTAGACCATCGGAGAGAAAACAAAATTCACCAGCAGGGTCAGTGTTCGCAGGCCGCAAACAGTCCACTCCAGCCAAGGGCGGCCCGAGCCAAGGTAGAAATGGATAAAGCCGACCAGCGCTAGGGTAACAATCCAGCGCATGAGATTATACCACTGCAAGGCATGTGCATAGGCCTCCATGTCCCTCTGCTGCATGGTCCAAAGTTCGCATCCGGCCATGCCTGCCGTGGCAACCGCCATGATGCAGAACATGAGGCTTGCCATCTGGCGCCGCTGGCGCAGCCATGCAAACCCGTGCACACCCGCCAGCGTGAGCGAGGCCGCTGCCGTCATCGACCAGATGATCGTTACCCAGTTCACTTGCCGAGTCGGGATTTCACAACGCGGCGGGCCTCTGCTATGAGCAGGCTGCACGCGTCGATACAAAGGAGCGGAATTTCTTTGTCCCTCATCGGAACAACTGGCGGTGTGGCATCGGAGGGAATCGGCCACTGGATGCAGCGCAGGCAACCGGGCGTGCATAGCGAATCCACGATGCCCTGCGCCTCCTCATCCGTAATCAATCCCGTAACGCGATACATGCCGGTCTGGCGGCTCACCGTGTCCCGCAGCGGCGTGGCGATCTTTTCGTTGCGCAGTAGCGCCCGCCAGTTCGCCAGCGCGGCGGGGTAGAGAAGATCCAACGCCAGATGCAAGTCGGCCAACGAAGCAATGCGCAGACCCCAGCCGTGCTTCAGGTTTGGTGCGGTTTTGAGCGGACGGTAAGCGTCGGCATCATCGTAGAGAGCAATGTTCGCGGCATCGTGCGGGTTCTGGAAAATCTCCAAATCCGCGCGCCCGGCGTCCTCGGCGTGGCAGATGATAAATCCCTCGCCCTCGGCTTGAAAAACAGCCTGCCCGATTTTGTGGTATCCCTCGGCAACCGCCGCAGCCAGAAGGTGGCGGAGGGTTGATGAGGCTGCGAATTTGAGAGTCGATGGATAATTCACGGGACCCTCTGAGACTGCCCTGCTGTGGGTTCATATTCAAGTCGGCATGTCGGGATGGCTGCCGTGTTTGGCGGGATAAACAAAACAGCCGGGTCCTTGCGAACCCGGCTGAGTTGTTGAGTTTTGGCTTTGGGCCAGAGTGGCTGGACTTAGTAGTCCATGCCGCCCATTCCACCCATTCCGCCGCCCGGAGGCATGGCGGGAGCTTTGTCCTTCTCGGGGAGCTCGGTGATGAGAGCTTCCGTGGTGAGGAGGAGTCCGCTGATGGATGCGGCGTTTTGAAGCGCGCTGCGGGTCACTTTGGCTGGGTCAACGACGCCGGCTTTGATGAGGTCCACATATTCGCCGGTGGCGACGTTGTAGCCTTCTGCGCCGGAGCGTTTCTTGACTTCCTGCACGATGAGTGCGCCTTCTTGGCCGGCATTGTCGGCGAGGGTGCGGAGCGGTTGCTCGATGGCGCGGCGGATGATGCCTGCACCGATTGCCTCGTCGCCCGTGAGCTGGAGTTTGTCGAGGGCTGCCTGAGCGCGGATGAGAGCCACACCGCCGCCGGGGACGATGCCTTCTTCCACCGCTGCGCGGGTGGCGTGGAGGGCGTCTTCGACGCGGGCTTTTTTCTCTTTCATCTCGGTCTCGGTGGCTGCACCGACATTGATCACGGCAACACCGCCTGCGAGCTTGGCGAGGCGCTCTTGGAGCTTCTCGCGGTCGTAGTCGCTGGTGGTTTCCTCGATCTGGCGGCGGATTTGACCCACGCGGCCTTGGATGTCGGAGCCTGTGCCTTCACCTTCGATGATGGTTGTGTTTTCTTTGTCCACTACGATGCGCTTGGCGCGGCCGAGGTCCTCAAGTGTGAGGCTCTCGAGCTTGATGCCGAGGTCGTCGGTGATGAGGCGTCCGCCTGTGAGGACGGCGATGTCTTCGAGCATGGCCTTG
>DGXZ01000069.1:788-3580 GCA_002396485.1 Spartobacteria bacterium UBA5019 | reverse complement strand
TTGTTGACCACGAGGGTCGCGAGGGCTTCGCCTTCGACGTCTTCCGCGATGATGAGGAAGGGTTTGCCGGTTTTGGCAATCTTCTCGAGGATCGGGAGCAGGTCTTTGAGGCTGCTGATTTTCTTCTCGTGGATGAGGATGTAGGCTCCGTCGAAGGAAACCTCGAGGCTCTCGGAGCTCGTCACGAAGTAGGGCGAGAGGTAGCCTTTGTCGAACTGCATACCTTCGACGACGTCGAGGGTGGTTTCGATCGATTTGGCTTCTTCAACCGTAATCGTGCCGTCTTTGCCGACCTTGTCCATTGCATCAGCGATGATCTGGCCGATGGTGGTGTCCCAGTTGGCTGAAACAGTGGCGACCTGAGCGATCTCCGAGCTGTCTTTTACCTTCTTCGCGATGTTTTTGATTTCTTCCACGAGCGCTTCGACGGCTTTGTCGATACCGCGCTTGAGGTTGGTCGGGTTGGCACCAGCGGTGACATTCTTGAGGCCTTCGCGATAGATCGCTTCGGCAAGAACAGTCGCTGTGGTTGTGCCGTCGCCAGCGGTATCGCTGGTTTTGCTGGAGACCTCACGAATGAGCTGTGCGCCCATGTTTTCGTAGGCGTCTTCAAGCTCGACTTCCTTGGCGACGGTAACGCCGTCCTTGGTGATCGTCGGACTGCCGAATTTTTTGTCGAGTATGACGTTGCGTCCTGATGGCCCGAGGGTTGCTTTGACGGCGCGTGCGAGTTTCTCGACACCACGAAGGAGCGCGTGACGTGCTGCTTCGTCGAATAGGAGTTGTTTTGCTGCCATGTGATTAGTTTTAAGTTTTAAGGATTAAGTTTTAAGTTTCTGTTAGCCGATGATGCCGAGGATGTCGTCTTCACGCATGATGGTGTAGGACTCTCCTTCGACTTTGACTTCGGTGCCGCCGTATTTGGAAACGAGGACTTTGTCGCCGACTTTCACGGTGAATTCGACGAGCTTGCCGTCGTCATCGCGTTTGCCGGTGCCGAGGGCCACGACTTGGGCTTCCTGTGGTTTCTCTTTTGCGGAGTCGGGAATGATGATCCCGCCTTTGCTGATTTCCTTCTCTTCGAGCGGCTTCACGAGCACGCGGTCTCCGAGAGGTTTGATGTTTGGGTTTGCCATGTGTTTATGTGTCGTTTTGTTGGTTTTGTTTTTAACAGGCTCCGGCTCTGTGCGAACCGGAGCGGGTTGTTAAAGTGTTTGGAATTATTTCTTCTTGTCTTCGTCGAGGACTTCGAATTCGGCGTCGACGACATCGTCCTTCTTCGCCTGAGGTTCGCTGGCGGTTTCGCCTTCCTGTTCAGGACTCTGGCCGGCTGAGGCTGCAGCGGCTTTGTAGGCTGCTGTGGTGACTTCCTGGAATTTTGTTTGCAGGTCGTCGTAGGCGGCCTTGATGGCGTCGGAGTCGCTGCCTTTGAGGGCCTCGCGGACTTTCTCGATGGCGTCTTCGATATTTTTCTTCGAGGCGCCGTCCACTTTGTCGCCGAGTTCCTTGAGCTGCTTCTCGCACTGGTAGGCGAGGTTGTCGGCGTTGTTCCGGACTTCGATGGTCTCCTTGGCCTTGCGGTCGTCTTCGGCATGCGCCTCAGCTTCCTTCTGCATTTTTTCGACCTCTTCCTTCGAGAGCCCGCTGGAACCGGTGATGGAGATTTTCTGCTCCTTCCCGCTGCCGAGGTCTTTCGCGGAGACATTGAGAATGCCGTTCGCGTCGATATCGAAGGTTACTTCGATCTGAGGAACGCCACGCGGGGCTGGCGGGATGCCATCCAGATGGAAAGTGCCAAGATTTTTGTTGTCGCGGCTGAGCGGGCGCTCACCTTGGAGAACCTTGATTTCCACACCAGGCTGGCTGTCGGCATAGGTGGAAAACACATTCGATTTCTTGGTCGGAATCGTCGTGTTGCGAGGGATCATCGGAGTGGCGATGCCGCCGGCGGTTTCGATGGCCAGGGTGAGGGGAGTGACATCCAAGAGGAGGACATCCTTCACATCGCCCTTGAGCACGCCGCCTTGGATGGCTGCGCCGATTGCCACCACTTCGTCGGGGTTCACTCCCTTGTGGGGCTCTTTGCCGATGAGTTCGCGGGCGGTCTCGATGACCTTGGGCATGCGTGTCATGCCGCCTACGAGCACGAGTTCATTCACATCGTTTTTAGTCCACTTGGTGTCGGCAAGGCAATCTTTCACTGGCTTGAGCGTGCGCTCGAAGAGGTCGTCGGTGAGTTGCTCGAGCTTGGCGCGGGTGAGCTTTTTCTGAATGTGCTTCGGCCCGCTGGCATCTGCCGTGATGAATGGCAAGTTGATCTCGTATTCCTGCGTGGAAGAGAGGGCGATCTTGGCTTTTTCGCCTTCTTCTTTGATGCGCTGGACGGCGTCGGGTTGCTTGGAGAGGTCGATACCAGAGTCGTTTTTGAACTCGGCGATGATCCAGTCCATTATGCGGTTGTCCCAGTCGTCACCACCGAGGTGGGTGTCGCCATTGGTGGCGCGCACTTCAAAGACGCCGTCACCGATTTCAAGGGCCGAGATATCGAAGGTTCCGCCGCCGAGGTCGTAGACGGCGATTTTCTCATCCTTCATCTTGTCGAGTCCGTAGGCCAGAGAGGCTGCGGTGGGCTCGTTGATGATGCGCTTCACATCGAGTCCGGCGATCTTTCCGGCATCCTTCGTGGCGTTGCGCTGCGAGTCGTTGAAATATGCGGGGACCGTGATGACGGCCTCCGTGATTTTTTCACCCAGCTTGGCTTCGGCATCGGCCTTGAGCTTCGCGAGGATCAT
>DGXZ01000069.1:354-635 GCA_002396485.1 Spartobacteria bacterium UBA5019 | reverse complement strand
CGGCCTTGAGCTTCGCGAGGATCATGGCGGAGATTTCCTGTGGCGAAAAGCTTTTTGGCTTTCCGTCGATCTCGACTTGAATGTGCGCGTCGCCATTAGCGGCTTTCACCAGCTTGTAGGGCACGCGGTGCTCTTCGCTGCGGACTTCGTCGAATTTGCGGCCCATGAAACGCTTCACCGAGAAGATCGTATTCGCAGGGTTCGTAATGGCCTGGCGTTTGGCTGCCTGGCCGACGAGGCGCTCGCCGGATTTTGTGAAGGCGACGACGGATGGTGTGGTG
>DGXZ01000069.1:0-189 GCA_002396485.1 Spartobacteria bacterium UBA5019 | reverse complement strand
GAAGGCGACGACGGATGGTGTGGTGCGTGCGCCCTCGGAGTTTTCCAGCACGACGGGCTCACCGGCTTCCATCACCGACATGCAGGAGTTTGTGGTTCCTAAATCAATTCCTAAAATTTTTCCCATAGAGTTGAATGTTGCGGTCTTCACTCAAGCAATTCGCAGGCCTAAAAAATAATTTAATATAAA
>DGXZ01000045.1:1906-9019 GCA_002396485.1 Spartobacteria bacterium UBA5019 | reverse complement strand
GAGATTCTTGCGAAACTTGGGTTAACCGCGAAAGACACGCGGGCAGACTGTTAGCCGGACTGAATTCCCCTCCGTGGTCTCTGTATCCTCTGTGGTCAATCCACTGCTTGAGGTTTCCTGCGAACGGGGCGAACCTGACGGCATGGAGAATGAACCGCGAGCGTGGCAGAATTTTTCCCCCGGCGATTTGTCTTTTGCTTTTCCGCAGGTGGCATCTGCGGATGTCTCGGCGTGCGTGGCTCGTTCGGTGGCCGCATTTCCGCTTTGGGCAGCGCGTTCGCTGGATGATCGCCGGGATATTCTCTCTGGCTGCCGTGATAAGTTGTCCCTCGCCACGGAGTCCCTCGCCTCACTGATTTCCCGCGAGACCGGGAAGCCACTGCGTGAGTCCCGGCTTGAGATGGCGGCTGTTGTGGCGAAATTCGACCTCACATTTGCTGATGGAGAAAAATATCTCCGCGATGTGCTCGTGGGAGATGGTCTCAATCCGGCACTCGTTCGGCAGCGGCCTCGCGGGCCGGCAGCAGTGATCGCGCCTTTCAATTTCCCCGTGCATTTGGGCCATGGCGCGGCACTCGCGTATTTGCTGGCCGGCAACACGGTTTTGTTCAAGCCGTCGCCACTGGCTGTCAATGTGGGGCTGGAGTATTCACGGATCATGCAGGCTGTGCTGCCGGTCGATGTCTTTCAACTGGTCCCCGGGTGGGGCGAGACTGGTCGGGCGCTCTGTCTGGATGAAGCGGTGCGGTCGGTTTGTTTCACCGGCTCTGTGCCTGTCGGGCGCGAACTCTCCAGCGCATTGAGCACTGACACTTCGAAATCGCTCGCGCTCGAACTCGGCGGTAAAAATTCCGTGATCATTTTGGCCGATGCCGATCTCGATTTGGCTGCCACGGCCGTGGCCGATGGCATGTGCCTTACCAGCGGCCAGCGCTGCAATGCCACATCCCGTGTCCTTGTTCAACGCCAGGTGGCGGATGCTTTTTTGGAGCGCCTCGTGACTTCGCTCGCCCGCTACCAACCGGGCGATCCGATGAACGAGAACACGCTCCTTGGTCCGCTGATCAGCTTCGCTGCGCATGAGCGTTACGAGTGCCTCGTCTCCGCCAGGGTTGGGGAGTGGATTGTTCCTGGAGGCATTTTGGAAAAAATCCATCCCGAGATGCATGGGTATTATGTATTGCCTGCTGTCGTGCTGGCGCACGATCCACTTGATCTCGACGAGTCGCTGCTGGCGAAGGCGGAAACATTTGCTCCTGTCCTCGTGGTGGAGATTTTTGATGAGGAGGATGAAGCGATCCGGCACCACGAGGCCTGGAAGTTCGGCCTCACAGCCAGCGTCTTCACCTCGGATGCGGCCCGGTTTTCGCAGATCGGTTCCCATCTCTCGGTCGGCAACCTCTACCACAACTTGCCCACGACATTTTCCCCGTCCACTCTCCCATTCGGCGGGTGGGGCACTTCGGGGAATGGCCATCCCGGTGGTCGCGGCTTTGTGCGTTTTGCCGTGCAGGAGCAGGCAATCCAGTGGAAAACATGACTCCTTCATGAAACGCGGATTTCTCGACAAACTCATCGACCGTCTCCCGCTGGTCCAACCCGGCGAGGTGCAGAATTACCTCGTCGAAATCGCCCGCGAGAAGGGTTTTTTGGAAACCATTTTCAACGCCATTCTCGAAGGCGTCATCGTCACAAACCCCAAGGGACGCATTCTGTATCTCAATCGCGCGGCGTGTGGTTTTTTCGGCATTGAATCCGATGCCAGCCTCGGCAAGCCGCTGGCCGAGGTCGTGCGAGGTATCGACTGGGAGACGCTCAGCGGGCCGAAAGCAGAAATCGTCAGCCGCGACCTGGAGGTGTTTTATCCTGACAACCGCCTTTTGAATTTCTACGTCGTGCCGTTGTTGAGCGACGAGGCCGATGGACACAAACCCGAGGCAGTCGGCCGCGCGGTGATCCTGCGCGACATCACGCAGACCCACCGCGACACGCAGGAGACCATCGAGGTCGAGAAGTTCTCCGCGCTCACAATGTTGGCGGCGGGCGTTGCCCATGAAATTGGTAATCCCCTCAACTCGCTGAATATCCACCTCCAGCTCATGCAGCGGAACCTGGAAAAGGCGCCGCCAAAACTTCGCTCCAAGCTTGTAGAGTCCGTTCTGGTGGCCCGCAGTGAGGTTACGCGCCTCGACAACATTATTACCCAGTTTCTCCGTGCCATCCGCCCGCAGAGCCTCAATCCCGAGCCAGCGGACATCAACCGCATCGTCGATGAGGTCTTTGATTTTCTGCGTGTGGAAATCCAGGACCGCGATGTACTCGTCGAGAAGCAGCTCGAGCAGGGCTTGCCACTGCTTCAGATCGACCGCGATCAGATCAAGCAGGCGTTCTACAACATCTGCCGCAATTCGTTTCAGGCGATGAATTCCGGCGGCATCCTGCGCGTGAGCACATCCGCCGATGCCACCCACGTGCGGGTTGTCTTCATGGACTCTGGAGGCGGCATATCGCCGGAAAACATCACCCGCATCTTCGAGCCCTATTTCACCACCAAATCCGGTGGCAATGGATTGGGCCTTTTAATCGTCAGGCGCATCGTCCGAGCCCACGGCGGTGAGGTCATTCTCGAAAGCTCGCCCGGTCGGGGACTCACAGTCACCATCCTCCTGCCAAGAGTCGACCAGCGAGTGCGTTTTCTGGAACAAGGCATTGTCGAATCTCCCAATGACTAACGAACTCAATCATCTTCACGACAAGGCAGTTTCTATTTACCGCTCCGGTTGCCGCCACCCCTCACAAATCCTGCCAGCGGGCGATCTCGATACCCTCGCGAAGTTTGGTATCTCAGCGCAGTTTCTCTATGATGCGGTGGATGACCTCGCCCGCTATGGCGTACCCGACAAGTCCGTGTTTATGGATCTTTCGAAAATGCGGGCCGACTATTTTCAAACATCGCTCCAAGGGCACCCACCATTATACATTGTCGAAGAAAGGGAGTTGCCGCCAAAATCCGCTGCATTCGAAGGCGTTTCCTGGCTGCCCCGCATCATTCGCAAAGCCCAGTGCTTCCTTGAGGGTAGCCTCTGCGACGACATCATGTATGGGTGCGCAGGAGACCGATCGTTTTTGAAAAAATACAACGCCACCTTGCCCGCCTTCCTAGCCGTTGTGCGTGACACACACGGAGATCCCGCTCAGGCCCTAAGTTTTCTTACCGATTCGATTCGGTAGGCTGGGCTTTGTTTTCCCCCAAACCTGATAGATTTTTTAACGATTGGGCGACTTCTCGCTTCTCACTCGCCAGCCGCCCTGAGCTGCCTGCAATAATGTTGTCAGAGCGTGTTTTCTTTGGTTTTCGGGAGTTTTAAAAATCTCGAAGTTTTTTCTCCTCCCTCAGTAGATGTCCAACAAAAGTTGGCAGTCTTGATTGTGAAATGATTACCAAAATCCTACACCTCATCGAGACCTCACGCACTCTCATCCGCCCGCAGATTTAATTCAGAAGGCGTTTGCATAGTAGAGCGAGTTTTTTTCATTCAGGATCAGTCACCACTCGCACTGGCTTCAGAGCGGTGACAGGATGGCTTGGAGCATTTTTTCATCTTTGCTCTATGACACAGTTCGTTCGCACTATGACACCTCGGTGCGTTCTGCGGAGTTATCCACGTCTCCGCATGCCAGCATTGCCTCTGAAGGGGACAATCGATGGCGGAGCCTTGGATTTTTACATGGAGTGGGATTTTGAGATGTCCAACATTCTTCCAAGCGGGGACGGGTACTGGAGCCACCTGTGGAGACCGATTCTCGTTTCGGTCGAATAATCCGAAGGTGAGGGGTTCTAGCGAATTTGCCAAGTCGAACTCCATAACAGCCGCCACTCAAATCTAGTCGCTGCCATGTTTGCTCAGAGACTTCTAAACGGATAACGCGACTCGAGAGGGTCATCAGATACTCTATAATGATCGTCGCTTGACGGGGATTTTAGTCACTGTTGTGTTCATTTTGGAGTTGATACGTAATAAAGATGGGGGATGGAAAAAGGATCGATCTTTCTTCTCAAACATGACCCATGTCTCAACTTAAAGCTCTTGAGAACCGCTCCAGCAAAAGCTGAGGGGATGGTGCGCGATACAGGGTTCGAACCTGTGACCCCTACCGTGTCAAGGTAGTGCTCTACCACTGAGCTAACCGCGCGGAGAGAGGTTGAGTTTTTATCCCTCCATTGGCTGCGCAGCAATATTTTTTCTGCCTTTTTTCTGTGATGCTCTGTTGGGTAGTCTCGGTGGAGTGAATTCGCAGACTTGTTTTTTTGATGTTTTAACGCGCGGCAAAGGGCTCTACGAAATTACTTCCCAAGTGCAGAGAGTCCTTCAGAGCGCATCCATTCAAGAGGGAGTGGTTACCGTTTTTATCCGTCACACCAGCGCGAGCCTTGTTATTTTTGAAAATGCAGACCCCTCCGCTTCGCGAGATTTGGTAAGTTTCTTCGAGCGCCTTGTTCCCGAAAATGGTGTGGGCTACACTCACACGCTTGAGGGACCGGATGACATGACGTCCCACATCCGTATGGCTCTTACCCGCACGAGCGAACTCGTGCCGGTTTCCAAGGGGCGAATGGTCCTCGGGACTTGGCAGGGAATTTTCCTTTTCGAACACCGCCGTGCTGCTCAATCCCGCCAGATCGCGGTGAATGTCACCGGTTGTTGAATTGCCTTGGAAAAATCAGACTCTACCGTTAAAAATATCTCACCCATCCGCGGGTGTAGTTCAATGGTAGAACGGCAGCTTCCCAAGCTGCATACGAGGGTTCGATTCCCTTCACCCGCTCTCTTTTTTCCCACCTTCCATTACTATCCAAACTCGGGCTAAATATGGCTACTGGGGTTTCACCTCATATCAAATTTCCATGGTGGCAGATATGGTTTGTGTGCGGTTGGTGGTGGCCCCATATTGCCGTCTCGATTGTATGCGGCTCACAAGGGGAGCCATCAACCGCTACAACCTCTCTTTTTGCGAATCGGGTATGATGGCAGATCCCGAGCTTGTGGCATGGTATTGGTTTCGATTGGGGAGTTGTTCCCATCTGGTCGCTTTGAGGTTTGCATCGACTTCGCTGCGGCAGGCGTAGTAATAGTTTACAGACTCCAATTCATGATTAAATCATCCTCCTCTTCCACGCGTTCCGGTCCCTGTCCGGCTCACCTGTGGATTTTTTCATCCATAGGAAAAAAAACCATCGTTGCCTTGACCGGTGTTTTGTTGGTGCTTTTTGTTATCGGCCACCTGATTGGCAATCTCACCGTCTTTATCGGTCCGGATGCCCTGAATGCCTACGCTGAGAAGCTTCATAGTCTCGGCCCGATCCTTTGGGTGGTGCGTCTCGGCTTGCTGGCCGTGGTGGGTCTGCATATTTATTTCACGATGCTTCTCTGGAAAGAAAACCAGAAGGCGCGTCCCAAAAAATACATCGCCTCAAATTCCGTCGGCACGACCGTCTTTGCCCGCACGATGCGTCTGAGCGGGCTCATCGTTCTGGCATTTGTCGTCTTCCATCTCGCCCACTTCACGGCCCGCGTGGTGGATCCTTCGTTCCAGACCATGACCACTACACTCGATGGACACCAGGTCCACAATGTGTATGGGATGGTCGTGAAGGCCTTCAGCAATGTCCCTGTCGTAGCTATCTACGTCGTCGGTCTCTTCCTTCTAACCTTCCACCTGAGTCATGGACTCAGCAGCCTCCTCCAGACTGTGGGAATTACCAATACCCGCATTCGTAAAAACTATGAACTCGCTGGGCGCACGCTGGCCTGGCTGTTGTTCCTTGGTTATGTCTCGATCCCGATAGCAATCCTTGTCTTCGGACTAGGAAAAGGAGCCGCACAATGACACTCGACCCCAACATCCCCGCCGGTCCTCTTGATCAGAAGTGGACCAATTACAAAAACAACGCGAAGCTCGTCAGCCCCGCCAACAAGCGGAAATTCGAGCTCATCATTGTCGGATCCGGTCTCGCCGGCGCCTCTGCAGCAGCAACGCTGGCTGAGCAGGGATACAAAGTGAAATGCTTCTGCTATCAGGACAGCCCCCGCCGAGCCCACTCGATCGCCGCACAAGGGGGCATCAATGCCGCCAAAAATTACCAGAATGACGGCGACAGCGTTTACCGCCTTTTCTACGACACGATCAAAGGCGGCGATTTTCGTGCCCGGGAGGCCAATGTGCATCGCCTTGCCGAGGTGAGCAGCTCCATCATAGACCAGTGCGTCGCTCAAGGCGTGCCCTTCGCCCGCGAATACGGCGGCTTGCTCGACAACCGTTCGTTCGGAGGTGCCCAAGTGTCGCGCACTTTCTACGCGCGCGGACAGACTGGCCAGCAACTGCTTCTCGGTGCCTATTCTGGACTCAGCCACCAGATTGCTTTGGGCGCAGTGAAAATGTTTCCGCGCACGGAAATGCTCGACCTCGTGCTAGTCGATGGCCATGCGAAGGGAATCATAGTCCGCGATCTGAATACGGGCGAAATCACCAGCCACGCGGCCGATGCCGTCCTTCTCTGCACCGGCGGCTACGGCAATGTTTTCTACCTTTCAACAAACGCCCGGGGCTGCAATGTCACAGCCACCTACCGTGCCCACAAGCGTGGGGCGCTCTTTGCCAACCCCTGCTTCACCCAGATCCACCCGACCTGCATTCCTGTGAGCGGTGACTACCAATCCAAGCTCACGCTCATGAGCGAGTCGCTTCGCAACGACGGCCGCATCTGGGTTCCCAAGCGCAAGGAGGATTGCGGAAAAGAACCCTCATCCATCCCAGAGGCGGACCGTGATTATTTCCTCGAGCGCAAATACCCGAGCTACGGCAATCTCGCCCCCCGCGACATCTCATCCCGCTCGGCCAAGGAAGCCTGCGACGAGGGCAGGGGAGTCGGCCCCGGCGGACTCGGCGTCTACCTTGACTTCGCCGATTCCATCAAGCGTCTTGGCCAAAAAACCATCGAGGAACGCTACGGCAACCTCTTCGAGATGTATCAAAACATCACCGGAGAAAATGCCTATGAGCGGCCCATGCGCATCTACCCTGCCGTTCACTACACGATGGGCGGCCTCTGGG
>DGXZ01000045.1:0-1724 GCA_002396485.1 Spartobacteria bacterium UBA5019 | reverse complement strand
GCGGCCTCTGGGTGGACTACAACCTCATGAGCAACATCCCCGGCCTGCATGTGCTCGGGGAGGCGAATTTCTCGGATCACGGGGCAAACCGCCTCGGAGCCAGCGCCCTCATGCAAGGTCTGGCTGATGGTTATTTCGTGATTCCTTACACCCTCGGCAACTACCTCACCACGCAGTTCGGCAAGAAAGTCGATGCCAACCACCCCGCCTTCGAACAGGCTCTCAAAGAAACCAAGGCCCATGTGCAGCGCCTCATCGACATCAAAGGCACTCGCCCGGTCGATAGCTTCCACCGCGAGTTGGGCCTCATCATTTGGGACTACTGCGGCATGGCCCGCTCGGCGGAGGGTCTCACCGAGGCGATTGGAAAAATTCAAAAACTCCGCAAAGAGTTCTGGAGCGACCTCAAGCTCATTGGCGGCGCCGATGGTATCAATATGGAACTCGAGCGCGCCGGACGCGTTGCCGATTTTCTCGAGTTCGGCGAACTCATGTGTCTCGACGCCCTCACGCGCGACGAATCCTGCGGCGGACACTTCCGCACCGAGCATCAAACGCCCGACGGCGAGGCGCTCCGCAACGACGAGCAATACTCCTTCGTTTCCGCTTGGAAATACGAAGGTGAGGGAAATACCTCCACGCTCGTCAAAGAACCCCTCGTTTACGAACAGGTCAAACCCTCCACACGCAGCTACAAATAACCCGCAACCATGAAATTCCACCTCAAAGTCTGGCGGCAAAAAGATTCCCACTCCGAAGGAACGCTCGAGGATTACACGGCTGAAAACATCCCCGCCGACGCCTCGTTCCTCGAGATGCTCGACATCGTGAACAACAGCCTCACGGGAAAAGATGTGCCCCCCATCCAGTTCGACTCCGACTGCCGGGAAGGCATCTGCGGCAGTTGCTCGCTCACGATCAACGGCATTCCCCACGGCCCGGGCCGTGGAACGACCTGCCAGCTCTACATGCGCAAGTTTCGCGATGGTGACACCATTACCATCGAGCCCTTCCGCGCCGACGCATTCCCCGTTCAGCGCGATGTGGTGGTGGACCGCTCCGCCTTCGACCGCATCATCCAGGCCGGCGGCTACATCAGCGAGCGCAGCGGGTCCGCGCCGGATGCCAACTCCGTTCCCATTTCAAAAACCATCGCCGACAAAGCGATGGATGCCGCCGCCTGCATCGGCTGCGGTGCCTGCGCCGCCGCCTGCCCGAATGGCTCCGCCATGCTCTTCGTGAGCGCCAAGGTTACCCATCTCGGACTCCTGCCCCAAGGCAAGCCCGAAACCGACCGCCGAGTCCTCGGCATGGTTCGCCAAATGGACAAAGAAGGCTTCGGCAACTGCTCAAATTACTACGCCTGCGAAGCCGTCTGCCCCGCCGGCGTCCCCGCCGCCTTCATCGGCCGCATGAACCGCGAGTTCACCGCCGCATCCCTCAAGGAAATGGCCGGGATGACAGTCTGACTCCTTCTCGCATCCGCCCTCGTCGCACAACCCCGCATCCTCGCGGGTCCTATCGTAGCCAAAAGCTGAATGCTTTTGGACTTAATGTAGCGGCGGTCTATGACTTACTGTAGCGGCGGTCTATGACCGCCGATGGTTAACGACTCCGTCGCTCATAGAGTAAGCGTTGCACGGAGCACCCCGTTGTTTTTTGAGGGGTTGGTGTAAGTGTCGTAGGCGAATGCCACGAGCCTTACAGCATCTACGCCACCTTTT
>DGXZ01000077.1 GCA_002396485.1 Spartobacteria bacterium UBA5019 | reverse complement strand
CTCGCATTCCAAAAAATTGGAAAACCCGTCCTTGTCGCGGTCTGCGCGCGATCACAGGTAGAGTTCCATCAATCGATGAATCAGATTTGCTCATTGAATGAAAACGACCTCATCTGAATTGTTTTTTGACCCTTTTTTCTTTGCCTCAAAAAACCAATACGCGAACCAAGCGACTCATCGTTACAATGGTGCCTTCATGCCTTCGGCTTCGGCGAGTGTTTTCTGGTTGGCATCGAAGGTGAGGAACTGTTTCGCTTTCAGTCGAAGGGACGCTGCCACATGGAGAATGTCAAAGCCGCGATGCCCGCCTGTGAGTGAGTATGTGGAGGAGAGCCGTTTTGCTTCATCCACGACATCCGCGAGATTGCAGACCTGAACCCTCAAGCGCGCAGCGGCGCGATCCGCCTCGAATTGCGCCCAAAAGAAAGCTGCTTCTCCGGGGCCAATCCCCTTCCGGAACTCTGCAAATCGAAGCGCGTTTCCCAGTTCATACTCGTTCAGTGTGCTGAGGGTCAGGGTGGTGCGGCAGGTCTTCATCCATGCCACTGCACGCGGCGCATTGCCATCGTTCCCGTAGAGCGAGAACAAGAAGCTGGTGTCTGCACAGATTACCATTTTCCGCCAGCCTCGTGGATGAGTTCGAGGGATTCCGCAACCGTCAGCCGATGAGCCCCGGATCGGTCTCTCTTCACGGCAGGGCTCAGGGACCAGTCCACGCTTTGAGATGGCTGATCCTGTTCAGGAATGAGTCGGGCAATGGTTTTTCCTCTTTGCGTAATGAGAATTTCTTCTCCCGCTCCAATCCAACTCAATAAGCTGGTGTAGCGGTTTCTTAAATCCCGGACGGTCGCTGTTTTCATTGTGCTCCAAAGTTGGCGCACACGGACGGCTTGTCAAGTCCTCGTCGAGAGGACATGGACAGCGAGATTTTAACGAGATTCGTAGATCAGGTTGTGAAGCAGCACTTTTTAAATTTTTTTCCGGAACCGCAGGGGCAAGGGTCGTTTCGACCGGTCTTGGGAGCGGCGACGAATGGCTCGGCGATTTTCAAGGAGGGCGCGGGAGAATGCGATCGCAACGGAGCCTCGTCGAGGGATTCCTCATCAGTGTCATCAGGCTCGGGAAAACTGAAGTCGGAAACAGAACTTTTGGCCTTGAGGAAACGCTCGTAGATATCGCAACTAACTTTTTGCCAGATTTTTAAATCGACATGAGAGTGACCAAGAACAATGTGGCGCGTGTAGAGATTCTCGGCGATTTCCTGGGCTTCGGGATCGTCCTGATAATCCCGATAAAATTCCGCGCAGAGTTCGGTGGCGGATTCGGTGGGGTGCATGGAGAGGCACGCCATGAGCCGTATGAATAATTCCGGATCGTCTTCGTTCTCCAGCAAGCGTTGGAGGAAGGCATCCACTCCGGGTTCGGAGATGTGGCTGCAGGTGCCGCTCAAAAAGAGACGCTCGTGCCACTCGAGATTCGGATACGCCTCCTCCCAAGCTTGGAGGGTATGGATGGAGTTCATCTCGACAAGTGCATCGGCGACACTTTCATTCATGCTATCGTCATCGAGAGACAAGAGCTTCACAAGGGTCGGGATGGTGTGCAGGAGGCGGAGTTTACCGGCTATGGAAACAGCGAATAAGGCGGGCCAGAAATTGTCGAGGACTGGGGTCTCACCCTCGGCAATGTCAGGTGCATCCGCCTCCCAATCGAGGGCAATCCAAGAATTGGCCCGGGATTCGAGTTCGCCGCGAAACGCGGGGATGTCGGCCAGGATGTCTATGATTTTGTTCGCCTCATTGACCAGATCGCCTGGATAAGAAGGCCGAGGCACTGAGCACTCCATGGGAAGCTCGTCGAGACGGCGCAGGAGTTCCGCGGGAGGCATGGCAGCCAAGCGCAGCCTGTCCTCGATGCGCTTTCCGATAAAGTCATCGGGAAAAAAAGATTCATAGTCTTTTTCAATTCCTCGGATGACCTCGCGGTGAATACCCAGGAAGCCAACGGGGGCCATTGTGGTCAACCACTTGAAAGCGAGATGTGAAGAACCTCGATGATCACTGGAAAGGAGACCGAGAAGCTGCCCGGAGGTTTCATCATCGAGAGGCAATTCGAGGAGGTTGTGCAAATAAAGAAAGCAGCGATCGAAGCCATGTGCCTCTATGGCGCGCAGGGCTTGGCGGGTCGCGTCCATCCCTCCCGCCTTGCACCGGGTCACGAGTTCCAGGGCCGTGTTTCGCACGACCCGGTCCTCGTGGGTGAAAGCGGCGATGTATTCTTCGCGGAGAAGCATGGGATCAGCCTTTGAGTTCCTCGCCGGTTTTGGCATCGGCGATGACGAATTTTTCTTGGTGGAAGGTTGGGTCGGCGCGGAAAATGAGGCGACCGGCGTAGCGGCGCTCGATGTCGATGAGGTGCTCCTCGTCGTCAGTGCGGAGGCGGTTGAGGAGGTCGGGGTGCACGGTGACGCGGACCTCGTGAACGATCTCCTGGTGCTTGCGCATGACAGAGTGGAGGGCGCGCTGGAGTTCCACGCTCATGGTCATGGGGCTCTTGATCACTCCTTTGCCGCTGCAATGGGGGCATGGGATGAAGACGGCGCTGGCGAGGCTCTCATTGACGCGCTGGCGGGTCATTTCCATGAGGCCGAGCTGGGAGATCGGTAGCACATGGGTGCGGGCCTTATCGCGCTTGAGGCGCTCTTTGATGCGTGTGTAAACGGCCTGCTGGTCCTTGCGGTTCTTCATGTCGATGAAGTCGGCAACGATCAATCCGCCGATATTGCGGAGGCGGAGCTGGCGGGCGATCTCCTCGGCGGCTTCGAGGTTCGTCTGAAGGATGGTTTTTTCCATGTCCTTCGCTCCCTTGTTGCGGCCGGTGTTGACATCCACCGCGATCATAGCCTCGGTCTCGTCGATGACAATGTAGCCGCCGCAGGGCAGCCAGACTTGGCGGTGGAAAGCGGCGTCGATCTGGGCCTTCACGCCGAAGCACTCGAAGATCGGCTGGACGCCGGTGTAGTGCTGGATGGATTTCTTGGCGCGCTTGGAGATCTGGCCCACGAGAGTTTGCATACGCTCGGCGGATTTGGCGTCGTCGATAATAACGGCATCGACTTCATCGGTGAGGAAGTCGCGCACCGAGCGCTCGATGAGGTCGGGCTCCTCAAAAAGGCAGGCCGGGGCGGGCTTTTCCTGGAGACCTTTTTGGACTTGCTCCCATTGCTCGAGGAGAATGCTGAGATCGCGAACGAAGTAGCGGGCACGCTGCCCAGCACCGACGGTGCGCATGATGACTCCCATGCCCTCGGGCACTTCGAGTTCACGCAGAATCTTGCGCAGGCGCTCGCGCTCCTTGGGATCCTCGATCTTGCGGGAGATGCCGAATTGGTCGTTGAATGGCATGAGAACCAGATAGCGGCCGGGCATGCTGATATCCGTCGTGATGCGAGGCCCCTTGTTGCTGATGGGACCTTTTTTGACCTGCACGAGAACATCCGAGCCCACCGGGTAGATGTTTGGCACATCCTTGTGGGTGATGCGCGGGGCCTTTTTCTTGGCGTTGCCGTTGCCGCGATTGATGGTTTCAATCCCGCTGTCCAGTGCGGCCGGGATGGCATCCCAGAATTGCAGGAAGGCATTTTTTTCAAATCCTATGTCAACGAACATGGCTTTGATGCCGGGCTCGATATTGCGGACTTTGCCTTTGAAAATGCTGCCGACGATATTGCGGTCGGTTTCGCGTTCGATGGTATATTCCTCGAGCCGGTTGTTCTCGAGAAGCGCAACACGCTTTTCGAGCTTTTCACAGCTGATGACCAGCTTGATGCCGGTGGCTTTTTTTCCGATTCCTAAAAGTCTTTTCACGGTTTCTAACATTTGTGGTTGGTAGTTGGAGCGCTCCCCGGGGAGCATGGGTTAAGAGAGTTCATCGGGCCGGTGGCTTTTCGGTTTTTTTCTTTTGGTCAGAGCCGCTGGAGTTCTCCCGCTTGCCTCCGATGAAATTGAAGATGTTCTGGATGGGGTTGGGTTTGGGGGTGGAAACTGGAGTGGCAGGGGCGGGCTTCGGCGCGGGGGCCTCGGAATCGGCGGGCTTTGGCTTGTTTTTCACCCGGCCTGCGGCATCGGCCTCCTCGCGCACATTGGGAGAGGCATTGGGCCGGTTTTCCTGGCCGGCGGCGGAGGGATTCTCGGCGGTCTCGCCATCATCATGAAGCTTTGTGGCGGCAGCAACCTCACGGTCAAAATTCACACTTTCGGTGAAGAGAAAGTTTCCTTTGGCAGGCTCGAGTGCGGCGAGCTGAATATCCTCCTCGCCGGACTTGTATTTTCGGATTCCCTCGAGAATTTTTGCCGCGATGGGTGCGGAGACTCCACCGCCGGACTTTGCGCCTTGGACAAACACGACGACAACATATTCGGGATTGTCATAGGGAGCGAAGGAAATGAACCAGGTGTGGTTGTCCTTTTTTCCCGAGCGCCAAAACTGGGCAGTGCCTGTTTTGCCGGCGGTTATGAGTTTGGGGTTCGCAGCACGACCGGCGGTGCCACCTCCTTCGTTCACAACATTCCACATGCCCTTGCGGACTTTGGCGACCTGTTCGGGAGTGATGCCGCCATCGGTAACGATATTTGCGCGGATGCGTGGAGGCTCTTGAGAGACGATCTCGCCAGTCTGGTCGATAATCCGGTCGATGAGGCGGGGGTAGTAAACCGTGCCGCCATTGGCAACGGCGGCGGTAACCATGGCCATCTGGAGTGGTGAGGCCAGAACATCGCCCTGGCCGATGGCGGTATTTGCCGTGAGGCCGTTGGACCAACGGGCGCGGGGATTTGCGGCCGAAAGCCACTCCGGTCCTGGGAGAACACCGGGTGACTCACCCGAGATGGGGATACCGGACTTTTGGCCAAGGCCGAGCATATTGCCCATGGCGACGATCTGTTCGATCCCGGCGGCGTTACCGAATTGGTAAAAGTAAGCGTTGCAGGAAACCTTGAGCGCATCCTCGAGGGAGAGCTGACCGTGGGTGCGTTTTTTTTCAGCGATCCAGCACTTCATGTATTTGTTGCCGTATTGGACACCTCCGTAGCAACTGAATGATTTCTCTCCAACCCCTGCGCGCATGCCGGCGAGTGCGATGGGCACCTTGTAGGTCGAACCAGGCGCGTAGGCGCTAATGGCGCGGTTCACGAGAGGATTGGTTTCATCCTTATTGATCTCTGTCCACTTCGAAGCGGAAATGGATGGGATGAACACATTGGGATCATACGAGGGGACGGATGCCATGGCGAGGATATCGCCATTCCGGGGATCGACGACCACGGCGGCGCCACGACCGACGACGCGCAGGGCCTGCTCGGCGATGAATTGGATTTTTGCATCGATGGTCAGATAGGCGTTGTTGCCCTGCATAGGCTCGCGACGTCCGACCTCTCCCTCGATGACGCCCTTCGCATTTCGCTGCAGGATTCGAGAGCCGGGGTTGCCTTTGAGCTGCTCGTTGAGGAAAAGCTCGAGCTGGGTTTTTCCCTCGAGGTCGGGTTCGTAGAAATTGAAGTCGCGCAGGTCGGGAAGCTTATCGAGTTCGTGCGGGGAGCCGACATAGCCGAGAAGGTGGGAGGCCATGGCGCCGTAAACGTACCAGCGCACCGGCTTCACGCTCACATTCACGCCGGCGAGACCGAGGTTTTTCTCGGAAAAGATCGCCATCTCGTCAAAGTCCAAATCCTGACGGTAGTTGTAAGGTACCTCGCGATTCGTGCGGTAGTGGATCTGAAGGGCGTTGGCATTGTAGTCCCTCGCAACTCCCAGTTCTTCCATGCGGGGAATGACGGTCTCGGAAACAATTTTGACCACATCAGCCTCCTTGAGGTCGCGGGGCATATTATGAACACGGCCACGGTAGGTCGTAATAGGCACGCTGCCCTTGCTCTCGCGGTAGGCACGCACCATGTCGGGCAGGTAGAAATCGACTTCGAAGCTGGCACGGTTTTCCACGAGCTTGATGCCATTCCGGTCGAGGATTTCGCCACGGACGGCGGGCAGGCGGACGGTCACTTGCGAGCTGGTGTTGATCTTCGAGGCGTATTCCGAACCACGCACGATCTGGACATTCCACAACCGGAGAAGAATGCCTCCAAAGCTCAAAAGAATGAGCAGCGCGAGAAAAATAATGCGTGATCTCGGCCGGGTGCGCTTCATCTATTGATGGGTCTCATTTTGCGCGAGCCATCAGGGATTAAGCGGTCCATTTGCGACAGAGTCCAGTAGAACAGAGGTGCAATGAGCGCGGCCATGAGGCCTGGCGCGAGGATGCGCCATGACACGGCTGGTTCCCAGAGGAAGCCACCGCGTTGCAAGGTAATGGTTAAGAATTGAAGGAGCAAATAACCGGAGGTTCCGACCCCACTCAACACCACGAAGGGCCAAACATTGCGGCTCTTCATAGCTGGCTGGAATCCGCTGGCGATGCTTCCGAGAATCACAAAAAAAACGATAGACGAGCCAAGGGGAATTTCAACCCTTCCCCCGACAACATGCAGATACATGAGATCGCTAAGAAAGCCGGTATAAAACGCAGCCACCAACATTGCCGCAAAAGGCAGTACCATGGCTGCAAAACAAAAAACCATGGGTACCAGCAAAACATGGGCGCCATGAAGATCGGTCATGGGAGGAAGCGCGTCCTGAATAATGAATGCCAGAACGACTCCCGCGAACAAAGCTGCCAGATCGATGAGGGTTTTGTTCATTTTTTGCCGATCAGAACAAAAACATCCTCCACCGACGCGAGGTTCACCGCCGGCTCGACAATAGCCTGGCCATCGAGAGCACGGAGGCGGAATTCCTTGATGCGTCCAATAACCAGACCGGGGGGAAAGGATCCATGCGCAACGCCTGCAGTGAGCACCTGCTGGGAGGGGGAAATCTTCGCGCTCTTGGACAGGAAATTCATTTGCAGCAAGCCTTCGGTGGCTTTTTCCTGAATGCGGACGCCGGTGATGATCCCCTGCTCGCGTGTGCCGTCGATCTTGGCCGCGATGCGGCAGGTTTCATCGGTGATCAAAACAACGATGGCTTCATTTTTCGAGACCGTGGTGGTTTTTCCCACAACACCCAGGTCGGTAACCACGGGCATATCGGCTTCGACGCCATCCTCGAATCCACGGTTGACCCGAATCGTATTCCACCACGTGGAGGAATCCCTCGAGATGATGCGGGCCGGCATGAGCTTGAAGCTCGAGCGCTCGCGGAAATCGAGAGACATGCGAAGGCGGTTGTTTTCCACTTCCAGTTCGTTGAGGAGGTTGTTTTCGGCGCGGAGTTCCCGGTTTTCGACGGAGAGTTTTTTATTTTCGACCTCCAGCTCATCGAGCGTTTGTAAGCGGCGGCCGACGGACCCGATATTTTCCTGCACGGCGCTGCCGGTGCGAAAAAAGGGCGAGAGCAAAGACATGAAGGTCGATTGCATCGACTGCATGGAAGCCGGCGAGATCGTGGAAAAATAAATCGCCACGGCCAATACTGCCACCACCAGCGCCATGTTGAGTCTGTTCATCGACAAAGAGGAAGTTCAACTTCCACCCGATTGAATCCGGTCAGCGCCCGTGCGGACGCTCCGCAGAGACGGCTTTGAGGAATTTCAACTCCGAGAGCGCTCGTCCCGTGCCTTCGGCTACCGCGCTGAGCGGATCTTCCGCGACATGCACGGGAAGCCCGGTCGCCTCGGCAATGAGACGGTCCAAACCGCGCAGGAGCGCTCCGCCGCCGGCGAGAACAAGCCCGCGATCGACGAGATCGGCGGACAACTCGGGAGGGCATCGCTCAAGAGTGATGCGAACGGAGTCCACGATGGTGGAGAGCGGCTCCATGAGAGCCTCGCGGATTTCCTGAGAGGATATGGAAATGGTTTTTGGAAGACCTGCGACAAGGTCGCGTCCTTTCACCTCGAGGCCGACTTCCTTTTCCAATTTATAGGCCGAGCCGATCTTGATCTTGATCTCCTCGGCTGTGCGCTCGCCAATCATGAGGTTGTAGGCGCGCTTCATGTAGTTCGTGATGGCCTCGTCGAGTTCATCGCCCGCCACGCGAACGCTGCGGCTGAAAACAATTCCTGAAAGCGAAATGAGGGCGACTTCTGTGGTTCCTCCACCGATGTCCACGATCATGTTGCCTGCGGCGTCTTGAACGGGAAGTCCCACGCCGATGGCCGCCGCCATGGGTTCTTCGATCAGATAAACCTCGCGAGCGCCGGCGTGGGTGGCGGAGTCTTTGACGGCCCGTTTTTCGACCTCGGTAATGCCGCTGGGCACGGCGACAACCACGCGCGGGCGAACCATGCGACGGCGATTGTGCACCTTGCTGATGAAGTGGCGGAGCATGGCTTCGGTGATCTCAAAGTCAGCGATCACGCCATCTTTCAAGGGACGAATGGCGACAATGTTGCCAGGCGTGCGGCCGAGCATTCGCTTCGCTTCATTGCCGACGGCAAGAACGCGATTGGTTCCCTGTTGTACGGCAACGACGGAGGGTTCGCGCAGGACGATACCTTGGTCTTTCACAAAGACCAGAGTGTTGGCGGTCCCCAGATCAATGCCTATGTCGCTTGAAAAGAGTCCCAGAAGATTATCAAACATCGAATGTTATGGAAAAGTTGGTGGAGCGGCCGGTCGGGGAAGGCAGAACAGCCTTCAGCGGCAGGTGATGCGCCAGAATGTTGGTGAGAGGGTAATGATTCATTTTGATCGAGACTGGCGTCAAGATTTAGTTTTTTAAATTTGGTCAGCGATCGCGGCGCCCATTTCGACCGTGCCGACCAGGCGGGTTTCCGGCGTGTGGATGTCGCCCGTCCGCAAGCCACTGGAAATAACCGACCTGACCGCGTTTTCGATAGCGGCAGCGGCATCCTCGCGACCGAGCGAAAACCGGAGCATCATGGCTGCGGAGAGGATTTGGGCAATCGGGTTTGCGATTCCCTTGCCGGCGATGTCTGGCGCTGTGCCGCCGCTCGGTTCATACATGCCGAAGCGATTCGAACCGCCGGTGGATTCCCCCAGACTGGCGCTTGGCAGCATGCCGAGGGATCCAGCGATCATGGCCATTTCGTCGCTCAGGATGTCGCCGAAGAGATTTTCCGCCAGCACCACATCGAAGGACTTGGGATTTTTGATGAGCTGCATGGCGGCGTTGTCGACATACAGGTGCTTGAGCGTGACATCGGGATAGTCGCGCGCCACCTCGGTTACGACCCGGCGCCAGAGAACGCCATTTTGAAGCACATTTGCTTTGTCGATGGAGGTGACCTCCTTGCGACGCTTGCGAGCGGCCTCGAAGGCGACCTTCGCAATGCGGCGGATTTCACTTTCCCAATAAATCATGGTATCCACCGCGAAATCCTCGCCATTCTCGCTCTTGATGTATTTGGGTTCGCCAAAATAAAGACCGCCGGTGAGCTCCCTCACGCAGAGCACATCAAAGCCACCTTCGACCAGGCGCGGGTGCAGCGGCGAGGAGTGGGTCAGCTCGGGCAGGCAAATGGCCGGACGCAAATTCGCAAAGAGACCGAAATGTTTGCGCAGCGGCAGGAGAGCGGCGCGTTCGGGTTGTTCGTTGGCAGGAAGGGATTCCCACTTCGGCCCGCCGACGGATCCGAAAAGAATGGCATCCGCCGCCTCGCAAGCCGCTATCGTCTCCGCAGGCAGCGCGCGGCCGGCGCCATCGATAGCGGCTCCGCCGACCAGCTTGTGATCGAATTCAAACTTGATGGAAAATTTTTTCGAGACCGCTTCCAGGACACGAAGTCCCTCGGTCATCACTTCGGGTCCGATTCCGTCGCCCGACAGCACGGCGATGCGGAAGGTTTTTTCTGGATTCATGGCGGCAGGGTATATCTTTTGGCATCGCCTGAATCAAGCGCGGCGACTTTCGGATGGCTTCAGGCCGCGTTTTTGCGGGATGTGTACAGCGCGACGAGCGCCGCTCCGACGGCTTGAGAAAGCTCGCCCATCGCCGCCGGAAGGATTTTCATGGTGCGGCGCTGCACGGGGAAAAGCCACGGTTCGGCGGCAGCCCGGATTCCGCCAAAGTATCGCTCCCTGAACGCCTCGGTCGTCGCATGCGGGTCGATGAGTCCCCCGCCGATCACCACAAACTCGGCATCCAACGCCATGGAAAGATTCGCCACATGAATTCCAAGGGCCTTGGCTTGAAAATCAAAAATCTCGAGTGCCAAAGCGTCGCCCTTTTGCGCAAGAGTGCGGAGCGAAAGCGTTTTTTCCTTCGGCGTCTTGTCGGAGCGGTGGAACTCATGGTCGGGATGCTTTGGCAGGAGATGCTCCAGATACTGAGCCAGTCCGGAAATGCTCGTGTAGGCTTCCACGCAGCCCCAGTCGCGACCGCAGCCGCATTGGAAAACAGGGAGACCGAGCAAATGCAGCGGCGAAGGCATGTGACCCGCCTCCATGCCGGCCAGCGTGTCGCCTTCGAGCGGCAGTCCTTCGGGACTGATGTAAGCGGCACCAAGACCGGAGCCGGGCGCGAGCATGATGACGCCCGCTTTTTTGTCGCCGCGCACTTTCGCCGCCTCGGCAACTCCGCCGTAGTTGCCGTCGTTTCCCGCCACGAGCGGGATTTTTCGTCCGGCACGGCTGTCGATGGCTGCCGAATAATCAGAAACAAAATTCCAACCCTCGAAGTTCGCGGGGAGGTTTGCTGTGTGGTCCAGCACGCCGTAAGCGAGGTAAGGACCGGGAATCGCGAGCCCGACTCCCTTCACCTGGTCCCAAGCGAGGTTGTTTTCCGCGAGAAATTTTTCCACGCCCTCGATCCATCCATCGACAACGGCCTTGGTGCCAAGCTGGGCGTTTGTGGAACTCTGCGCGAGATTCAAAGTGATCGGCGTGCCGTCTTCGTAAACCCCGCAGGTCTTCGAGGTGGTTGCGCCGCTGTCCGTGCCGATAAAAATGGTTTTCATGGTATGGTGGGAAGCCGTCTTTTAGCCATTGGAATGCGAAAGGAAATTCCATTTTTACAAAAGTTCCACGCTTCAAAAACCCCAGCACGCATCGCGTTGACAGGATGAAACCTTTTGTTAAACCTT
>DGXZ01000028.1:19815-37088 GCA_002396485.1 Spartobacteria bacterium UBA5019 | reverse complement strand
CATGAATTTCTCATTTCTCATTTCTCACTTCTCAATTCTATGACTCAACTAGGCAACACCCTCTGGAGCATCGCCGACCAACTGCGCGGGGCCATGGATGCGGACGACTTCCGCGACTACATGCTATCCTTCCTCTTCCTGCGCTACCTCTCCGACAACTACGAGACGGCACGCACCACCTCGGCATAGAATCATGAACAAGGAACTCATTCTTCAGATGCAAAGCCAGTTCGACTCGCTGGCCCAAACTCACCCGGAAGCGACCGATCTGGAGTTCTGGTTTGCCCGGGATTTGCAGGAACCGCTCGGCTACGCCCGCTGGGAGAACTTCCTGACCGCCATCCAGCGCGCCATCGAGTCCTGCAAAACAACGGGTTACGAGGTCGGGCATCATTTTCGTGGCGTCACGAAAATGATCGTCCTCGGGAAGGGCGGACAGCGTGAGATCGAGGATTTCATGCTCACCCGCTATGCGTGCTACCTGATCGCCCAGAACGGCGACCCGCGCAAAGAGCCGATCGCCTTTGCCCAGAGTTACTTTGCCGTCCAGACCCGCAAGCTGGAGCTGATTGAGGAACGCCTGCACTTGCTCCATCGGCTGGAAGCCCGCGAAAAGCTGCGAGCCTCCGAGAAGGCGCTTTCCGACAACATCTTCGAGCGCGGCGTGGATGATGCGGGCTTCGGGCGCATCCGCTCCAAAGGCGATGCCGCCCTCTTCGGCGGGCACGCCACGCAGGCGATGAAGGACAAGTTCGGCATCACCCAGTCCCGCCCGCTGGCGGACTTTTTGCCAACGCTGACGATTGCCGCCAAGAGTCTGGCGACGGAGATGACGAACCACAACGTGCAGCAGGCAGACCTGCGCGGCGAGCCCGCCATCACGAAGGAGCATGTGCAGAACAACACCAGCGTTCGCCAAATGCTTGGTCAGCGCGGCATCAAACCGGAAGCCCTGCCACCCGAGGAGGACATCAAGAAACTGGAGCGCCGCGTCAAAGCCGACGAGAAGAAGCTGGAGAAACAGGCTGGACGTTTGCCGAAGCCAACACCCGAAGAATGAGCGACGTGATTTTTAATTCATATTGTGGTCAGGGGCTCTATCTGGGCGGCAGTGGTCAAGTAATCCTTGACTACTCAAATCGAGCTGCGGCGGAAGCGAGTTGCCGAGGATTCCTCGGCAACTGCCAGACGAGATGCGCCGAGGCACCCTAACCAAAGCAGATTTCCCCAATGACCGACACCAATCAAAAAACAACTGGGCAACAGTCTTCGGGGAATTGAGAAGGGTGAATTTTGAATTGAGAAAACATGAGTGATACACCTCAGGAGATATCGGAACGGGCATTTGAGTTTGCGGTGCGGGTAATAAAGCTGTGCCAAGTGTTGGACGAGAAACCGGGAGTGTCGCGGACTTTGGCAAATCAGCTATTGCGTTCCGGCACTTCAGTCGGTGCCAATCTGGAAGAATCCAAGGGTGGACAAAGCCGCGCCGATTTTCTTTCCAAAGTCTCTATTTCACTCAAAGAAGCCCGCGAGACCCACTACTGGCTGCGCCTACTCAACGCCGCCGATATTCTCCCAGAACGGCAACTCACACCCCTCCTCGACGAGGCGAATCAACTTGTCGCCATCCTCACAACCATCGTCAAAAAACTGAAATCCTCATGAATTTCTCATTTCTCATTTCTAACTTCTCAATTCTATGACTCAACTGGGCAACACCCTCTGGAGCATCGCCGACCAACTGCGCGGTGCTATGGATGCGGACGACTTCCGCGACTACATGCTGTCCTTCCTCTTCCTGCGCTACCTCTCGGACAACTACGAGACGGCGGCGAAGAAGGAACTGGGGCGGGATTACCCCGATGTGGGCGGAGACGCCCGCAAGGTGCCGCTGGCGCTCTGGTATGCGAACAACGTGGACGACATCCCGGAGTTCGAGAAACAGATGCGCCGCAAGGTGCATTACGTCATCCAGCCCGCACACCTCTGGAACAGCGTCGCCAATCTGGCCCGCACCCAAAACGCGGAGCTGCTGAACACGCTGCAAGCGGGCTTCAAATATATCGAGATGGAATCCTTTGAGAGCACCTTCCAGGGACTGTTTTCCGAGATCGATCTGAGTTCTCCGAAGCTGGGCAAGAAGTATGAGGATCGGAACGCCAAGCTCTGCACCATCATCCAGAAGATCGCCGAAGGGCTGTCGGAGTTCTCAACGGACATCGACGCGCTGGGCGATGCCTATGAATACCTGATCGGCCAGTTTGCCGCCGGGTCCGGCAAGAAGGCCGGCGAGTTTTACACCCCGCAGCAGATGTCCGATATCCTCTCCGCCATCGTCACGCTGGACAGCCAGGAACCGAAGACCGGCCTCAAGAAACGCCTGGAAAGTGTGCTGGACTTCGCCTGCGGGTCCGGCTCGCTGATTCTCAATGTCCGCAAAAGGATGAACAAGGCCGGCGGCACCATCGGCAAGATCTTCGGCCAGGAGAAAAACATCACCACCTACAACCTGGCCCGCATGAACATGCTGCTGCACGGGGTGAAGGACTCGGAGTTTGAGATCTTTCACGGCGACACCCTTCTCAACGAATGGGACATGATGCGGGAGCAGAACCCGGCCAAGAAGCCGAGCTTCGATGCCATCGTGGCCAATGCTCCCTTCAGCCTTCGTTGGGAACCCACCGACTCGCTGGCCGACGACGTGCGCTTCAAAAGCCACGGCCTCGCCCCCAAGTCCGCCGCCGACTTCGCCTTCCTGTTGCACGGCTTCCACTACCTCAAAGACGAAGGCGTGATGGCCATCATCCTGCCGCACGGCGTGCTCTTCCGTGGCGGTGCCGAGGAACGCATCCGCACCAAACTGCTCAAGGACGGCCACATCGACACCGTCATCGGCCTGCCAGCCAATCTCTTCTACTCCACCGGAATCCCCGTCTGCATCCTCGTGCTCAAGAAATGCAAGAAGCCCGACGACGTGCTTTTCATCAACGCCGCCGAGCACTTCGTGAAAGGCAAACGCCAGAACCAACTGAGCGAGGAGCATATCGCCAAGATCATCGACACCTACCAGCACCGCACGGAAGCCCCCCGCTACTCCCGCCGCGTGGACATGACCGAGATCGGGAAAAACGACTTCAACCTCAACATCTCCCGCTACATCAGCACGGCCGTCGGTGAGGAGGAAATCGATCTAGAAAAGACGAACCGTGACTTGATTTAAATCGAGAAGGACATCGAAAAGGCCCGTAGCGCACATAATCATTTCCTGAAAGAACTCGGCCTTCCGCAGCTCCTCTGAAAACTGGTGGTCAGAGGTGCGCCAGGCATAAATTCTTGATATTTCGTTACGGTAAGCACGCGTTTGAATCCAGCAAGAGCGAGAATGGGCTCCGCATTCTGACGCACTGGGTTTGGCTGAGTTGCCGAAGTCTCATAGCGCCATGAGGTGCTGATGCCGACGAGGACGTCGGCGTTCCGAAAAAATCGTTCCGGCTTCATTCTTGCAGGCCCATATCGACGGGATATTGATGGCGCTATGGAGACTCTCAACAAACTCACGGAACAGGCGGCGTCATGGGTCTGGGGGCCATGGTTCATCGTGCTTCTCTTTGGCACGCACCTCTTCCCGACCATCCGCACGGGATTCATGCAGCGACATCTCGGGCACGCCATCAAGCTGTCCGTGAGCAAGGAGCCTGGGTCACCGGGGGACATCAGCCAATTTGGCGCCTTCGAGAACGCTGACCTTGCAAGTGGGGCGGCGCACTGGCGCGCGGAGTTTTTTAGAGGGCTCCGGCGCGGAGGTTGGTGAAGGCGGGGCCGAGGTGGGTGATGATGTCCGAGGCGGTGAGGGATTCTTGCGAGGCGGGGCCGTCGCGGAGGGCTAGTTCGGCGGCGTGTCCGCAGAGCCAGGCGGCGAGTTTTGCGGATTGGAGCGGGGATTTTCCCTGGGCGAGGAGTGCGGCGGCGACGCCGGTGAGGACATCGCCCATGCCACCGGTGGCCATGCCGGGATGGCCGGTCGTGTTATAGGCAGGCGGGACTCCGCGTTCGCCGATGAGAGTGCGCGCGCCTTTGAGCAGGAGCGTGACAGGATACTCGCCAACAAAGGCCTCCAGCCACTCGCGGCGGGTGCGGGAATTTTGCGGGAAGAGGCGCTCCATCTCGAGGGGGTGCGGCGTGAGGAGGCGCGGGGCGGGGTTGTTTTTCAGGCAGGCGGGGTCCGGGGAAATGGCATTCAGCGCATCGGCGTCGATGACGCAGGGCGCGGGGCATTCGGAAAGGAAGGCGCGGACCATTTCGTCGCGCTCGCGTCCGAGTCCGGGCCCGATGGCGACGGCATCGAATTTTTGATCGAGGATTTCACGCAAGTCGGTCACGGGACTGACCATGACCTCTGGAATGACGGAGGCGGAAAGAACGGGAGCAATATCCGGAGGAACGAAGAGGGTCACCAGCCCGGCGCCGGCCTTCACAGCGGCGGCTGAGCAGAGGCGTGCCGCGCCGGGGTATTTCTGGCTGCCGGCAATCACGGCAACACGGCCGCATTGGCCCTTGTGGGTGTCGAAGCCTCGCGGAGGAACCAGGCTACGGAGATCGGTTGATTGCAGAATCTCCGCCGTGTCGGCATCCGAAGGCGCGTGAACGCCTGGCAGGGGAATCACAGCCAACCTGCCGACGAAGTGCGTTGCGGCATCCGCCACGAGTTGGGTTTTTGCGAAGCCCATGGCTGCGGTGGCGTCCGCCTGCACGCAGACTTCGGACCCGAGGCCGCTGGGGATGTCCAACGCCAGAACCCATGCGGCTTCTGTGGCGCGCAGGGCATTGATGCGGCGAATCGCGGTGGAGACTGGCTTGCGGGGTTCGCCGGAGGCACCGATACCGAGAAGGCCATCGAGAACAACGAGCGGTCCGGCGGCTTCTGGACGGGTTTTCCAGATGCGGCCGAGTTGTTTCGCGGTGAGCGGAGCGAGGTCGGAATCGGGGAATATTTTTTGAAGTTCGATGGACCAGCCGGCCTCTGCGAGATAGCGGGCGACGACGAGCGCATCGCCACCGTTGTGGCCTTTTCCAAAAAACACCACACACCGCCCGGGCTTGCGATGAAACTGGCGCACGAGGCGGGCTGCTTCGCGGCCTGCGATTTCCATGAGGCCCTCCGCGGTGGCTCTGGCAGAGAAGGCGATCTTCTCCGCTTCGAGCATCTGGGCGGCGGAAAGGATCATGAGATCAGGTGAAGAACGACTTGATGCGGTCGTAGAAACTGGTGTGGATCGGGTTGTTCTCCTCGCCGCAGAGCTCGGCGAAACGCTCGAGGGCTTCACGCTGGCCGGAGTCGAGGCGCGTGGGAACCTCCACCTGCACATAGGTGAGGATGTCACCTTTGGCCAAGCCTTGAAGGGCGGGCATGCCAAGTCCGCGAATGCGGAAGGTTGATCCGCTCTGCGTGCCGGCGGGGATTTTCAGACTCACGGCACCATCCAAGGTCGGCACACGGATTTCGCCACCGAGCGCGGCTGTGGTGAAGGGGATAGGCACCTCGCAGGCGAGATCCATGCCATTGCGGGTAAAAACTTCGTGCTCCTTGATGTGCACGACCACATAGAGGTCGCCGGAGGCCCCGCCGCGAAGACCGGCCTCGCCGCCGCCTGTGCTACGCAAGCGTGAGTCGCTGTCGATGCCGGCTGGGATTTTGATTTTCACGCGGCTTGTTTTTTCGACCCGGCCCTCGCCTTGGCAGGATGGGCAGGGCTTTTCGATGATGCGTCCCGAACCGTGACAGGCTGGACAGGTCTGTGCGACTTGGAAGAATCCCCGCGAGGCGACGACTTGGCCGCGGCCACGGCAGGTCGGGCAGGTGACGGCCTTGCTGCCTTTCTGAGCGCCGGAACCGCTGCATGGCTCGCAGGCATCGAGCTTGCGAATTTCGATTTCCTTCTCACAACCTTTGGCTGCCTCCTCGAGCGTGATCTGCATGTCATAGCGCAGGTCCGATCCGCGCTGGCGGCCAGAGGAATCGATTCCACCGCCGCCGCCGCCGAAAAATTGTTCAAACACCCCGCCACCACCACCGCCGCCGAAGACTTCTTTGAAGAGATCAAACGGATCGTGGAATCCACCGCCGCCTCCCATGCCATTTTGAAATGCGGCATGCCCGTAGCGGTCGTAGGCGGCGCGCTTGTTCGGGTCGCTGAGAGCCTCGTAGGCCTCGCCGAGTTCTTTGAATTTCTCCTCCGCCTCGTGGTCGCCCGGGTTTTTGTCCGGATGGTATTTAACAGCCATCTTGCGGTAGGCGCGCTTCAAATCCTCCTCGCCGATATTTCGATCGACTTCAAGAACCTCGTAGTAGTCCCGCTTGTTGCTCATTGCGTGCCTTTGGAAACGATCACGGATGCGGCGCGGAGGAGTCGGTCCTTGAGCTTGTAGCCCTTTCGGACTTGGCGGATCACTTTTCCTTCCGGCACCTCTGCACTGAATTCCTGGGACACGGCGTCGTGCTTGTTGGGATCAAACGCCTCACCATCGGTGGGCACTTCCTCGAGTCCCTGGCTGCGGATGAAATCCTGGAGCTGTCGTTGGACCATGGACATTCCTTGCAGAACAGAGGCGGCATCGGTCGCGTTGCGTGCGGCATCGAGGCCGAGTTCGAAATTGTCGATGACGGGAAGAAGTTTTTCGAGCAGGCCGTTGTTCGCATAGCGGATGGCGTCCTCTTTTTCGCGAAGTGAGCGCTTGCGGAAATTGTCGAGGTCGGCGCGGGCGCGGAGGGCGAGATCCTTGAGCTTGGCGGCCTCGGCCCGAAAATCCACGTCTGCAATCTCGCCATCGGGCGTTGCATCGGTAGCGGCCTCCAGCACTTGGTCATCAAGGGGATCGGATTCGTTGGAAGTGTTCATTTTTTTGATATGGCGATGAGTGTGAAGTCGTCGTGTTTGAAGTCGTCGCCGGTGAGGTTTTTGACATCCTCCGCGACGTGCCGGACGACGCCTGCCGCACCGTGCGGTGCGCTGGCGCAGAGGGCTTCGATCAGGCGTTCAATCCCGTATTCCAAACCCTCTTGATTCATGGCTTCCGTGGCACCGTCGGTATAGAGCAAAATGCAATCACCAGCCTCCATCACAAGACTCAAATCGGCGCAAACACTATTGAAGACCTCGCCGCTGTCAATCCCAAGGGCCATGCCTTTGGGGCTCAGTTTTTCAACCGTTCCGGTCGCTGCACGGTAGAGCAAGGGAGCGTCATGCCCGGCACGGGCGAGGGTGACCTGCCCCGCTGCGCCATCGAGAATCAGGTAAGCCATGCTGATAAACATGTCTTCTTTGATGTCGGGGTAGAGTTGGGAGTTCACCCGACGGAGGACATCCGAGGCAGCAGCTGTGGCGGTGGCCTCGCGGCGCAACACGCCGCGGCACATGGCCATGATGAGCGAAGCCGGAACACCTTTGCCGGAAACATCGGCGATGGCCACACCAAGCCTGTCGGCCCCGAGCGGGATGTAGTCGAAATAATCGCCGCTCACATGCCGCGCGGCGAGGCTCACCGCGCTGAGTTCATAGCCGGGGAAAACGGGATCCGCCTCGGGTAGAAGAATGCGCTGGATGTCACGGGCGATTTCCAGATCGCGGTCGAGGAGTTTTTTCTCCCCCGCCTCGAGGTAGATTGCTTCGTTGTAGAGGGCGAAGGCGCTCTGCTCGGCGAGGGCGCGGAAGACCTTGAGGTCCTTCTCCTCAAAGGCGACAGCCGACTTCGGATTGACCAGAGCCATAACTCCAATCGTACGGTGCCTGTAAACGAGTGGCCCAAGAATTGCGGAATGTGCGGGAAGCTGCGGGTCACTACCAGCCGCAATCAAGCGCGTTGCGCCGTTTTTCCAACACTCCGGAAAAAGGCCGACGGCATTCTTGCCGACCGGTTGGAGCTGAAGAAAACTTTCAATCACAGCAGGGCTCGATGCGGCTTGCTTGAGGATATGCTGCGGAATCTCGACCAGCGGGGGACATCCGCTTGTGATGAAGGCTGGGGTGAGTGCGGTGTCGGTTTTATTTGTGAGGTAAAGGGCTCCCGCCTGGGCATCCAGGATTCGCAGCGAACTCTCAACGATGAGCCGGTGCAGTTCCGAACTGCGTACGCCCTCGGAGAAGGCCGCTCCTATTCCATGCAGGAAATCGAAAACCCGGTCTTCCTCCTTCTGCAATTCCTGAAGCCGCCGCTCCAACCCGCGCACCCGGTTCCTGCTTTTGCGCATGGCAAAAAAGACTGCGGCGAACAGCAAAGCGCAGAGTGCAGGAATGAAAATCGTCCACATGAAGTGTTGAGGAACCAGCTTCCCGAAAGCCGCCCCGCCAATCAAGAGCGATTAATTCTAAGCCGAGGGTCAGCCCTCCGTAATTTCCTGGCGCAAATACTCAATCACATCCTGAAAGCGAACAGCATTCCGCGGGTCGGCATCGATCAATGCTTCATGGGCTTCAAGGATGGCGATTCTTTGCTCCTCCGGCCCTAATCCAGGCATGCCGGCCTTCTGAAGAGCGGGAGGAAGTGGCGCGAAGGGCTCGGGTTCAACTTGGAAGAGATGATCCAAGCCAAGGCCCTCAAGAAGTGAGAAATTGCGGGTGTTGGCTCTCACGACACGAAGCAGACCCCTTTCCAAATCGCGGAGGCTGAAGGCAACGGAAGCCAGGGTGCCCATGAAGGTCGAGTCCATGAGTTCGCACTTTTCGAGATCCAGAACAAACTCATTGTGGCCCTTTGAGATCATGCGCTGAACGAAATCCTTCACGCACTTTGAGTTCTCAAACGTGCCGCGCCCCTTGAGTTTCATCCAGACAATGCCATTTTCGCTGCCGACGAGGATGGATGATGATTTACTCACAGAATACAGAGGCAATTTAAGGCGCAAGAAAACGGAATGTCAAACTGCCACTACCTCCACATGTAGGACTGGCTGAGCGCCACAATGCGGCCATCGACTATCAGTAGAGCGCGCCAAGCGGTGACGCGTCCATTTTCCGAAAATTCGTCTCCGGTGACTTCGAATGTCGAGCGGTGCGACCCGACCGCGTCGGGGTAGGACCGCTCCTTGGCCATGACGTAATTTCCAAGCCCGGCCTGACGGTACTCCAAGCGGAGTGTCACATCCGACCGCGTCGAGTTGCGCCAGAAGATCGTGTAGTAATTTCCATAGCGCTGCGCCATCTCGGTGGAGTCGATAGCGCCAAAAGTGCGGCGGGCACGCTCAAAGAGGATCATGTCGTTCTTCGCCTGCGGCTCGATATATTCTGGGTCGAAAGAAGAAAGAAGGATTTTGCGGAACTGGTAGGCATCGTCGATCGCCAGGGGCAAAACATTGGCCTTCGGCAAGCGCGTGGCGGGGCCTTCCGGGACAGAGCAGCCTGCCAAAAGGGTCGAAACAACCAAGCTGGAAAGCAGGATGAGGCGGTTCATTGGCGCAGAGCAAAGCGGGTTTGAGCAGGAGTGTCAATTTTCCGCACACCCCGTGGAGCGGCGCATTGCATTGAATCGGGTCGAGCGCTAAAGTCTCGCAAAGTGGAACCTGCTTCTTCTCCAGCGAGCCCGGGTGGCGTGCAAAGCCGACTCGAAGGAGCGCTTCGACTCGTCGCCCGCCTCGAAGCGAAGTGCAGGCACATCCTTCGCCGAATCCAGCGGAAACCCCGCACCGTCATCGAGGGCCCAAACCTCCTGCCGACGCTGATCCAGGTCCTCGCAGCCTTCTCCCGTGTGGATGGCGAATTGCTCGAGGAGGAGATCGACTCCAGCCTCGGCTTTCTGCGTTATGACTACCCGGATGCCGTTTACTCCGAGCTGCGTGAGCTGTTCCGCAATGCGCTGCAACAAAAACAGGATCTCGACGCCATGGCTCAACGTCTCGCCGGCCGCCTGAGTAACGAACGCAAGATTCTACTTGGGGTTCAACTCTACGACCTCATCGCCCGAGCGGGGCTCAAGAGCGAAGCCGTCGTGGCCTATTACGAATTCATGTCGCGCCTCGGCATGGCCTCGCAGGCGATCGACATCGTTTACCAACTCAACGCCGACGACAAAACCGACACCTCGATCTACAGCTCCGGCGCATCACCTCTCGAAATGGTGAGCTTCGGCTTCAAGGAAAACACCGATGTCGTGCTCGCCGACTTTGCGCCCAACGAGCGGCTGAACACCTATCGCTTCGGCGAGCTAGTCATTATCAAAAACCTCAGCGGACGTACTCTCATCGTGCAGGGTCGCGCCTTGGAACCCGGCAGCTTTGCACGGCTCTACCCCGGACAACGCGTGCTTATCGATGATGTCGTGCTCGCCTACGCAGACCTCATTTTCTACTTCAATGCCAAGAAAAATGTAACCCTCCCGGAAATCTTCGTCGCAGTGGACGAGGATGACGAAGTCACTCTGGAAAAAAACCGCTCGCGCGACTCATGCCTGCAGGTCGCCTTCGGACTCAGGGTGCGCGTGAAGGCGCTTAAAAATGTGGACGCCGTTCTGAATGGCATCCGTCTGAATGTCGGCCGCGAAGTCATCGCCACGCTGGAGGATAAAATCATTTTCCACAACGACAGTGAACTCGACCTCGACTACCTGCGCCTGCGAGCCAGATCCTATGGTGGACGCTTCCTTCTCAAGGCCTCCAAAAGCGAATACCTCGTTTCGAATAATCCCGGGCTTTTGGAGGAGGACGACATCCTTCTCGCCCCCGGCTCCGGTGGCGATGTGTTGCTGAAAATCTCCTGCGACTACGATCGCAAGATCGGCCAGATGGAAGTCCTGCAAGCCGACCGGCCGATCATTGTGCGCGGGGTGCCAGTGCGAAATTCCTGCCCGCTTGAGGATGGCGACACGATCCGCGTTGATGCCGGCCAGGTGCTTCGTTGCAACTTCTCGGAACGCCTCATCGAAGAGGAGAAAAATGTCGTCCGCACACTCGATGTGCGCGATATGGTTTGCCGCTTTGCCAACAACTCGGTGGCCATTGATGGCGTCTCCTTCTCGGTCGAACGCGGCGAGATGGTGTGCGTGATGGGCGCCAGCGGCTGCGGCAAAAGCACGCTCCTGCGCGCCCTGTCGGGGCAATTCCGGCCGTCCCAAGGCAGCGTGCTTTTTAACAAGCGCTCGTTCTACGAAAACCACGAATCCCTTCGGAAATATGTGGCTTACATTCCGCAATACGACGCCTTCGATGAACACCTCACCATTGAGGAAAATCTGGAATATGCCGCCGCCATCCGCGCGCCGCACCTCGGCCGCCGGGAACGCCTCCGCCGCATCGACAGCAAACTTGCCGAACTCGGCCTCAACGAGCGCCGCACCTCCATCGTCGGCTCGGCCGAAAAGAAAATCCTCAGCGGTGGCGAACGCAAGCGGCTGAATATCGGCCTCGATATGGTGAGCCCGGCGGACATCTTCCTTTTCGATGAACCCACCAGCGGCCTCAGCTCAAAGGATTCCGAGCACATCATGGAAATCATCCGTGACATGTCGCACAACAAGATCGTGCTGGTGACGATCCACCAGCCGACCTCGCGCATTTTCCAGATGTTTCACAAGGCGCTCGTCCTCGACCGCGGCGGCAAGCTGGTTTTTTTTGGAACGCCCCAGGAAACGCTCCGCTACTTCGCCGAGGCGGAAAGCCGGCAGATGGCGACTCCCTCTTCAGGTGGGTGCGAGTCGTGCGGAACAACCCGCCCGGAATTCATCTTCGACGTTCTGGAAACACCACTCCGCGATCTCGGCGGCGATATCATTCTGGAGGAAAACAACCGGGGACAACTCGTGCCCGCACGACGCTACTCGCCGGACTACTGGCGCGACAAATACGAATCCCATCGCCTGCTTAAGGAAGTCCAGCAACCATCACCCCCCAAGGAGGTCGCTGCCGCGCCGCCGTCCGACCCGCGCCGCCGCGAGAGACTCCGGCCGAAGGAGCACTTCCGCCAATTCAGCATCCTCCTGCGGCGCGCCTTTTTGAGCAAACTCCGCAACAAGGCGAACCTGCTCACCACCGTCTTGGAAGCCCCCCTCCTTGCCCTCCTCACAGGCATGGTGCTGCGTTATTCCGAGAGTTCCGTTTACGACTTCGCCTCGGCTTTCCACATCCCAACCTATCTTTTTCTGGCCCTCGTCGTGGCCATGTTCCTGGGACTCACAAACAGCGTGGACGACATCATCCACGACCGCTCCGTGCTCATGCGGGAGCGAAATCTCAATGTCAACCTCGGCTACTACATCCTGGCAAAAGTCCTCACCCTCGGCTTCTTCGCTATTATCCAGTGCGCCTTGTTCACTCTCATCGGAAATGCCCTGCTCTCGCTGCGCGATGGATTTTGGATCGTCTTCACGGCCATGTTCCTCACGGCAGCAAACGGTGCCGCGATAGGACTCCTGATTTCCGCACTCGTGAGCCAAAGCAAGACCGGCATCCTAATAATTCCCGTGATTTTAATTCCCCAGATCATCCTCAGTGGCGCCCTCATCAAGTATGAGGAAATGAACCGCAACCTCGACTTCATCCACGCGATCCAACAGTGGGTGACGCGCCACCCGGACAGCGCCATGCCTGCCCGGAGTGATCTGCAGGTCCCTCTCATTTGCGAAATCATGCCGACCCGCTGGTCCTACGAAGCCCTCGTCTTCGCGCAGTCCAAGCTCAACCCCCTCACCAGTCGCCAAGATAAAATCCAGTCGATGATCAACCAGCTCGCCCGCCAGCGAAACGCCTCGCCGGAGCAGGAAGAACGCCTGGAGGATCTCAAGGACACCCTCGCCCTCCTCTCCGGTCTCGAAGCAGCCACTCCCGGCCAACTCCGGGCGGCCCTCCGCCGCATCGACGACATCATAGCCGGCGAGCCCTTCAAGGCCTCGCGCTTCACCAAATTCGGCACCGGCCTCACCGCCGAGCAGGTCTATGTGAACCAAAAAATCACCGACCTCGTCTCCAAGGCCGAAATGGAACAAAGCGACTACCGCGAAAACAGCCACCTCAACGTCTTCTTCGGCCCCACCAAAGAATACCTCGGCATCAAAATCGGCATCCTCTGGTTCAACACCAGCGTTCTCATCCTCTCCACCCTCGCCCTCTTCGCCGCCCTCGGAGTCATCCTCCGCAAGCAGATCCGCATGCGGGTTTCTTGAACTCTACGGCTGGGACTCCGTAGGCATCCATCTGTCCGGCCTCACAAATACCTCGATGCGTCCAAAGTAGGTTCCTGCCAATACATATTTATTTGCAATATGTTGGTAAAAAGGCGCGGCCCAGTTTTTGAAGCGGGAGACTTCTGTCTTGTTGATGTCGCGGTTGTTGATGACCACGAGCGCGGGTTGATGTTGTTCAAAATCCGCTATGGCATGCGCTGAAAAATTGGCCGACGCGGTGGCATTGTCCACATAGAATTTGGATTGATAGGAGGGACGCTGCGCCATGATGTTCAAAAGAGGCACATAGGGGTAAGTGATCAGGAAATCCCCCGGTTGGGAGTGGCGGAGTAAAGCGTCTCTCAATCCCTCCCAGTTGCGCAATTCAGCGGGCTTGACGCGGAAGTCGATGCCTCCCGGCGCATGGAACATCGCTGTTTTTCCCCGTGCCAGGCGGATGCTGCCCGAGCCTTCCCGTCCATAGAGTGAATTGAAGGCAACAATGACCTGCAATCCACAGAGGATGGGCAACACAAGCCCACAGAATCTTCCGATATGGGTTTTGATGTTCTGAAAAACCCACCATCCCGCAAATGCCGCGCAGGCCAGCGCGGGATAAAACGGCACCATGAACTCCGCCAGATGAACGCTGTCCGGACGGAAAAAGAAATACTGCGGAAAAAGACTTAATGCCGCGCCGGTCGTCGTGAGAAGAAGCAACCCCAAAAATCTCCCCCTCTCGTGCCCCCGCGCAATGCCGAATAAAAAGAGCAAAACTCCAGCGAGAGACGAAATAGCCGACACCAAAACAGGAAAATAAATCGAAAGCGTGAAAAATGGCGAACCCTTCCACTTGATGAACTCGCTCAAATCTGGTCGTCCTAGGCGACCATCGCGACCAGCACTTTCACTGTCCTGGGAAACAACTGTTACCGTGGCAACGGGAAGAGGTAATCCAGCCTTGAGAGTTGAACTCCCCTCTGGATGAGCAAATTCTAAATGGACAGAGCCACTAGCTTTTTGAATCTCCTTCTTCAACTCCCACTGAAAAAGTTCGAAAAACTGCACATACTGGTTCAAAAATTCTTTGCCAAACCCTCGTTCATGAGCATGGACAACAAAGGGGGCGTGCACGGCCGCGAAAGCAACTACTGCCAAAAGCGTGCCGACGAGCACCACTTTCAACCGACCCAAAAACGCCCCTCGAAAACCCACCGGATAGAGAACCACAAGCCCGATCCAGAGAACAGTGAGCAAAAGCGATGGCTCGATGCGAATCAGAAAGCAAACGCTCAAAGCAGCCCCGCAAAATGCCATCCAGAGGCACTGTCGAAGTCGGGTGGTAGCTGGGAATACATAACCAAAAACCAGCGCGAAGGACGCCAATGTGCCGATGAATCCCATGTAGTTTCGAAACATCGCTCCGGGCATAAGGATCATGAGCCCGCCAGCGAGCAGTGCCAACCACGCTTGCCCTGTGGTTTTTTTCACAAGATGAAACCCCAGCCCCCCGGTGATGAGGCTGAGACTCATGAAAAATACCTGCATCGCGAGCATGTGAGGACCGGTGATTTTGAACAGGCCCGCTATTGGGTAAAACCACAGCAAATTGTAACCAACAAACATGTCAACGATCGGACGCCACCCTTCGAGAATTCTTGAAGCCAGCAACGCATTGCTCCCGCCCTCGCCTGACAGAACAAGGCCGGTATTGTAATAAGCCCCGTAGTAGAGAAGCCCGAAAAGAACCACAAGAGCGAGGCCCCACCGCTGCAAGAACGCCTCGGCCGTAGAGCGGAGTGCCTTCCATGATTCAAACTTGTGATTCTCACGATTACCGAACACGAAGGCGATTTCTACTTTGCCTCTCGCCTCACGGCAAGATTCGCGAATGTTGACAGGCTGGGAATCCAGACTAACGATGCCGCATCCAAGGAGCCGGTCGGCTCAACACAACGCCGTGAATCGCTACAAACTTCTTTATATCGCCAGCCTTCCCCACTCGGGATCAACCGTTTCCAGCCTGATTCTTGGCCAACAGCCCACGATCATTGGTTTGGGCGGCATCGACCGCGCGGTGACGATCCTTGCAGATGAGCCGGAAAAAGCCGCACACGACTTTTGTTCCTGTGGCAATATGGTGCAGAAATGCGAATACTGGTCGCAGGTTTTAGCCAAGGCTGATTCTGTCAAAGGAGCCGGACAGCGGCAAAGATATGATCTCGCACTCTCCGTTTTTCAGGGCGTTTTCGGCTTGGATGCCTGGGCCGTGGATTCCTCAAAGCACGCCGAACCGATTGCCGAGCTGTCCCGTTTTTCTGAAATCGATTTGCGTGCCCTTCACTTGTGCCGGGATTATCGTTCAGCGATTGTTTCCTCGGTTGATCTCAAACGAACCCGAAAAAATGTGGCACGACCGGGATGGATGATCGGCCTCGAGGCCGGATTGCGCTGGCACAGGGGAAATTCAAAAATCCGGAGCATCCTTCTTCAGAATCAAATCCCCTTTCTGGGTATCGGCTATGAGGAGCTCTGCCTCGGCCTTCCACATTTTTTCCAGAAACTCGGTGCATTTTTGAAGACCCAGACAATCGAAGTTCCGGCCACGATAGCCGGTTCGCGAAGCCATCTTTTTATTGGAAACGCCATGCGCCGCCAGAAGCAGAAAGAAGCTCTCATGTATGACTACCGCTGGTTCTCGCGCACCGATTGGATGGCAGCCTCGTTGCTGATGCCGTGGCTGGCGAAGGGCAACAGGGATTGGGTCTATGGCAATGGGTTCTCCCGCGTTTTCGGTCATGAAAGCGGCAATAAATGGAACCCTTCGAAACCTGATTGAAGAACGCCCTCATGCCGGAAAAGGTTCTCTACATTTACGAAGGAAAACTCACCCGACACGGCATTGATGCTGTAGTCCGACAGCAACTGCAGGCTCTTGGCGAGTTTGGTCTGCATGTCGATCTGGTCAGTCGAGGAAATCCCGGAATGCCGGGCATATCATTCTGCGGAATGAAATGGACGCCCGCAAATGCCCTCTCCTGGCTGCCACGCAGCATCTACTACCCTGCTCAAAAACGGTTCTTCATGGCCTTGGGCGCCCGCCTCGCCAAGCGCGGAGGGTATTCAAAAATTATCAGCTGGAGGGACCGGGCGCGGCCAAGTTTCCGCATTGGCAAAAAATTGGGGGCCTCCTGTTATCTGAATCACGATTCCATGCACTGGAGTCGATCCACCGCACAAGGTGCGCCTCCGCGCTGGCCAGCGTTTTCACGCGAGGAGATGGATGAGGAATACGCATTGGCCAATGCGATTTTGCTCCCCTCGGAAAATTCCCGCGCGAGCTTCCAAGGGCACGGCATTCTTAACGAAAAACTTTGCGTCATCGGCCGCGGTGTTGATACCGACATCTATCAACCTTCGTCAAAAGCTCGGACGGATGTTTTCCGCCTTGTCTTCTGCGGCCGCGTCGGAGAGCGCAAAGGCATTCGACAAGTCGTCGAGGCTTGGAAAACAGCCGCATTGCACAATGCCGAACTTTTGGTGATTGGACAGGTCGACGATGATGTCGCCGACTTGGTCGAGGAGACTCGGGAATCCAACATTTGCTGGATGGGTTTCCGCTCCGACTTGGCCCAGATTCTCCCGACATGCCAGGCTCAAATTCTCCTGTCCCGAAATGAAGGTATGGCCAAATCGCTTCTCGAGGGAGCTGCCTGCGGGCTTGCTACGATCGCAACCATCGACTGCGGTTTTCCATTGAAGGAAGGCATCAACGGATTTTTGGTTGAACGAACCGATGTGCAGGGCGTTGCCAACTTGCTAAAAATGCTCCAAGAGAACCCGTCTCGCTGCGCTGAAATAGGTGAGGATGGTCGTCGCACAGTAGTCGCGGAGTATTCTTGGGCTGCCTTCCGGAAACGCTTCGTCAACGCCCTGAAGCTCTCCGACTAAGGCGCCACCTTGTTTTTGGACTGAATGGAATAAACCCGGAAAGGCGGTGCGAGGTAGAGATTGTCTCCAATGTCCCATTCCTTGAGAAGCCTGCCTTCTTGGAATAGCCGCTCGTAAAAGTTTTTCATCTGCTCAAACTCCTCTTCATTTCCCTTCGTGGGCTTGGAGCTTTTTAA
>DGXZ01000028.1:0-19573 GCA_002396485.1 Spartobacteria bacterium UBA5019 | reverse complement strand
TGATATGGGTAAACCCCTCTTCACGCAACGATTCGAGAGTGTCGCTAGCTTGGATTGGACGATTTTCGAGATTTCGAACATCGGCCTTTGGAACCTCAACCCGTTTATCTTGGAGAATCTTGGATTCGCCGGAGATTTCCTGTTCTATAAAAGCCAAGAGCTCCTTCCGATGATCGTCGGCAAACCCCCGATCAGCCGCAAATAAACGCGGCGCTTGCCACGCCACGGATAGTAAAATCAAGGCAACTACCAAGATAAAACCGTGGCGGATTTTGAGAATGTTCTTCAAACCAACAGCACTCAAACACGCCAACAGCACAGCGACTGGAAGAAAATACCTGTGGTGAGTCTTAGGCAGAAACGAAAGAACAGCAACATACAAGATGGGAAGAAAAATCATCACACGCTCCATCGGAGCAAGCTGGAATCTCCTCTTGAAAACATCGAACCCATACACCCCGAGGAGTCCAATCAACACTGGCGTTGCCGATTGCCAGTAAATGTTCGAATAGACTCCATGCGGCACACTGCGTGTCGAAATTTTTGACTGGCCCGTGAGAGAATCGATCTCCCGGTCCAAACTTCCAGACGCCTTCGCAAGTGCTTCAAAGGCTGGAAAATTGATCAAAAACACACCCGCGCAAAAACACGCCGCCGCAACCGCCAAATCCCTGGGTTTGTTCTTAGAATAAGCCACTAAAAGATAAACAGCGAATGGGAGGACTATCGCCGCAGAATACTTTGCAGAAAGTGCCACCGCACATGCCAAACCAACAAATCCAGCCTCTAAAGCTCTGGGCTTCTCAGAGTAAAGAAGCATGGCAAACAAAGCCAAAGCCACACCAAATAGCAGGCAGGGATCCTCTTTGAAATAATGAGCAAGGTCAAAAAGGTGTGGGTTGGAAATCAGGAAAATCCCCGTGGCCACGGCTACCAACGGCCCATGGAGGCGGCCATTGATGAGAACAAAAAGAAACACTGCCAATGAAGCGTAAATAACGCTTGCCCAACGTCCAGCAAGCATCACAAATGTAAAATCCGCCGCTTTTCCAGAAAAATCCGCAACAATTCTCGCCGTTCGGATCATCAGCATCGGGTGATGAAAATTGTATTCGTTTTTCGTGATCTGCGAAGCCTTATTAGGTTCATCTGGATGCGCATACAGATAGAAATCCAAATTCCGCCCGAATAAAAGCAAGCTCAACCCAAGAAAAACAAACGCCGCCAATATGGGCCAGCGCACCAGCAAAGTAGCATTCTGATTTGCAGTCATTTCAAATTTTTTCTATGGCTGAAATCCAAATACAAATTGTAAATAGCCACCGACATAGGGAAGAGGTTTGAAAGTATCCCAACGGAGTCATTTTTACCGAAAGTGAAATAGCTGAGAAGGCAAAAGCTTCCAGCGATGCTCACATACCAAAAGAGGCGTGGGAGCACGGGCTTGCCGGATATTTTGGAGGCACCCATCTGCAAAAGCCAACGGGCAGAAAAAAGCGCAGCTCCTAAATAACCTACCAATTTACCAGAGTCCAACGAGATACCCCAAAAATGACCGAGGGGGATATTGAAAAAGGAAACAACTTCTGTGTGTAATAGTGAAAAAAAGCTCATTTTTTAAGCTCTAATGGCCAAATAATCATTCGTGTCATAATCCAACGCACTCCGACCAGATCGATGAGCCCACGGAGCGCACGGCCATTGATGGTGTATTTGGAGACACCTGTTTTTCTGGGGCGGTGCCCAACTGGAATCTCCGAAAACTTGAGGCCCGCCCGCTCAAAAAGAGCCGGTAGATAGCGATGGAGACCGTTAAAAGGAATCAAGAACTGGACATGCTCACGCTTAATGACCTTCAGAGAACAACCGGTATCCGTGGCACGATCACCCAGAGCCTTTCTTCGAACAGCGTTTGCAAAGCGCGAGGCCATCCGGCGCTTCCAATCATCCCGACGAACAGCCCTGAAACCATAGGCCACATCTGCATGCTCCAAGGCAGCGACAAGACGGGGAATATCGGCCGGATCATTCTGACCATCTCCATCCATCATCGCAATGATCTCGCCGGTGGCCGCTTGGAGACCCGCAAAAAGAGCCGCGCTTTGCCCAAGATTGCGAGGAAACGAAACGAGCCTTACCCCATTCAATGCGGCAATTTTTGCGCCAGTTCCATCCGTGCTGCCATCATCCACCGCAATGACTTCTGCATCGGGAAGAACTTTTTTTACCTCCATCAGGACATCCTCGACAGAGCCGGATTCGTTGAAAAAAGGCAGCACGATGGAAAGGGATTTCATGGATGAGCGGGTCATTTTCGGTATAGCTGGGCAGGTGTCAATCTCCTCAACTTTTCGAGAGTGCGGAAATGATCGCGGCCTCTACATTGGCGACAGGAATCTCCTGCATGGATGATTTAGGAAAATTGTGGGGGTAACTGGAAAATCCCGATGCGCCAACAGCCCTCCCTTGCACGCCGCGCGGCCCCCAGTGAAGTGGGTTGGTGGACCCGAAAAGGACAGCGCATGGAATACCAAGCGCATCGGCCATATGCGCTGCACCGGTATCCACGCCCACATAAATCCGGGCCAATGCCAGTGTGGCGGCAAGCGTATCCAAGGTGGTTTCGCCTGCCACAGAGAAGATGCGCCCCGATGAGCGGGATAGGATATGGCCGATCTGCTTCAACTCGTCTGCATGACCACCACCGGTCAGCACAACATCCAGATTGCCTGTGGATGCCAGAAATTCCGCCGTGCGAATCCAATTGTCCACGCCCCACATTTTTTCGGAGCGCGCCGCACCGGGATGAATCACGGCGAAATGGGGCCCGACTCCTCGGCCGCTGAGCAATTCCCTCATGGCTTGAACCCTATCCGGCGACATGGAAATACCCCTGCGCGCACCTTCCGTTTGGATTCCCAAGCCTTTCAAGAGATCCAAATGATAGTCAACGGTGTGTCTATTTTTGACATCGGATTCCATAAATCGGTTAAAGGCCATCCGGCGGCCTGCTGAGCCCCCGTGCCGCTTATAGGTCGCACGAATCCGCGCCATGGAAAGCCCGGCAACCAACACCCCGCGATCCGTTCCGGTGAACTCCAGACACAAATCCCAACGGCGTAAAAAAATGTGCCGCCAGAAGTGGAAATTCAACCGGCGTTTGTAGAAATACAGCGGCTCTATCCCGGGAAGAAGGGCATCCACCCCACGGCAAGTGCTGTCCATCACCACCGATAGATTTGCTTTTGGGAAAGTCGAACGAAGGACATCGATCACAGGGGCGGTGAGAATGACATCGCCGATGCGCTTGTTTTGAATGACAAGGATTCTTTGCATGGGCTTTGTTTATTTGCGTGGCCCCTCGGCAATGAGGCGTTCGTAGAGAGCTGTGTATTTCAAAGCCACATTTTCCCATGAGAAATTCTGTGCGCGCTCCGCAGCATTGGCTCCCAATTGGTTTTTGAGAATGGAGTCGCTGGATACTTTTCTCATGCTCTCGGCCAGCATCTCGGGTGAGCCACAAGGCGAAAGAAGCGCTTCGCGCTCGTGTTCCACCTGATCCACAATGCCTGGCGCCGAAGTCGCAATAATGGGCAGCCCCGCCGCCATGGCCTCAAGTAGCGCCGAACTAAATCCCTCCAGCTGCGATGAGAGAACAAACGCATCCCCCGCACGGTAAAGCTCCACAAGCCTGCTGGGTGGGAGTTCAGGCGGGACTCCCGGAGACGCTTCCGGCATAAGCTCCAAAAGATGAACTTGAGATTTAAGGCCCATAGACTCGACAAGCCCCTGCAACAGCGGAACGCCCCGACCAACGATTGCGAGATGGACCGAACCCGGTGAAGATCGAGCGGCAAGTGTCTGGAATGCCTTGAGCAAAGTGGGCAAATCTTTTTGCGGATGATTCCGCGCCACACAGAGAAAGAGAAAAGCATCTCGCGGGAGTTGGAGAACATCCCTCGCTGCCATCCTATCGGAGTCCAATGCGAAGCGGCGCTGATCAACCGCATTCGGGATCATCTCAATTTTTTCGGCAGGCACACCGATTTTTTCCAGTTGCTCCGACATGTCCCGAGAGAGGGAGACGAGACAACGAGCGCTGGGAATCCAGTGGCGAATGAGCCTGTCCATGTGCGAATGAGATTTTACTCCGGGGACCGCCTGAACATCATCGCCCACCGCGCGGACCAAGCCAGGGATACCGGTGTGTGATTGCCAGTTTGCAAAACAAATACCTGCCGGCGAGAGAACCACCGTATGCCAGACATCGAAGCCGTGTCTCCGATGAAGAGCGGAAAGAATACGGCGATTCAGCGAGAAGGCAAAAGGCGTGGAGTATTTGAAATAGCTCCAGATATTCGCCGGAAAAGGAACTGTCGCGTAGGGGAGATTCCAGCGCTCCGCTTGAAGACGCCGATGCAGCGAGCGCGGAAGGACAATGACCGGTTCGTGCCCCATCGCGACAAGTTGGCTCGCAAGATTGTGATGAAAAATTTCCGCACCCGAGCACTTCGGCAGAAATGTTGGCGTGAAAATCGCGATCTTCATGCGATTTCACTGTAGATGCGTTTCAACTGCCGAGCCGCATCGCGGCATGTCGGAATGGCGGCGTTCCTTGCCAGGAGGGCCTCTCGAGCGGCTGCATCCTTGGTTGCAGATGCAATGAGTTCCGCAAGTTTGGCTGAATCATTCGGGTCGAAATAGCCAGCATGATTCTCACCAAGGACCGCTGTGTTTCCTTCGATCCGACTCACGATAACTGGCAATCGACAGGAAAGCGCTTGCAACAACGCGAGCGCCTGGCCTTCCCAAAACGAAGGCAGCACAAAGAAATCCAAGGCCTGAAACCACGGGACCGATGGTCGCCGCCGTCCGGCAAAAACAATCTGCTCCCAGACGCCGTGCTCCAGCGCAAAATTTTCGAGCTCTTTGCGCGCCACGCCATCACCCACAAAAACGGCTTTGGGCCTCAGGCCTCGGTGGCGCAAGATGGCCAGCGCTTCAATAGTAGCCTTGTGATTTTTCACAGGATGCAGAGAGGCAACCGTCCCAAAGAGAATCTCATCCTCGGGGAGGCCGAGATTTTTTCTGATAACACGATTGTCACCGACGGGGCGGAAAAGATCGTCATCAATCGCATTGGGCACGACTTCAACCAAACTCGAGGGGATCGAAAATCTTGAACTGATTTCCGCACGCGTCTGCGCAGAAAGTGTGAGAATTTTTTTGGCACCTCTCAAACAGAGCTGGAACAAAACCCTCTTGCGAAGCGGCATCTCTCCGAGCGTTTTTTGCTGGTGAAGAATCGCTGCGGCTCCAGACAAGCGCGCAGCAGCGACTCCAAAAAGATGAGCATGGTAAGTCTGTGAATGAACCACATCGATCCCCTCGCGATCAAGCCAACGGGAAAACTTCCACACAGCCAGCGGGCTGATGCGTTTCTTGGGAAAGAGCGGCATCAATTCCACCGGCCAACCCGCTGCCAATGCCTCCTCGCCAAGCATCCCCAATTCACGAAGGCATACAAAACGGGCGTCCACCTCGGGAGCGAGGTGAGGATAAACTCCAAGAGCAAAATCTTCCGCCCCCCCCACAGGCATCCCAATAAAGAGGAAAGCGACCTTCAACGCGCGGTGTTCTGCGCGAGGGCGTCTCATCAGACCAACAAAATCTCCGCCGCCTGGCTCACATCCTTGTCGCCGCGACCGCTGAGGTTGGCGATGAGGATGGCTTCCTTCGCCATCGTTGGGGCGACTTTGATGATATGGGCGATGGCGTGGGCGGTCTCGAGGGCGGGGATGATGCCTTCGATCTCGGCGAGGCCACGGAAGGCGGAGAGGGCTTCATCGTCGGTGGCGTAGTCATAATCGATGCGACCGGAGTCGCGGTAGTAGCTGTGCTCAGGCCCGATGGCGGCGTAATCGAGACCGGCGGAGACGGAGTGGGTGAGCTCGATCTGGCCGTCCGCGTCGGCGAGAAGCCAGGTTTTTGTGCCTTGGAGGACTCCCAGTTTCCCGCCTTGGAAGCGGGCGGCGTGGCGTCCGCGCACGATGCCGTCGCCCCCGGCTTCCACTCCTGTGAGCTTTACGGATTCATCTTTGAGAAACGGATAAAAGAATCCGATCGCATTGCTGCCGCCTCCCACGCAGGCAACGAGAAGGTCCGGCAGGCGTTCCTCACGCTGGAGGATTTGGCGGCGGGTTTCGTCGCCGATGACGCGGTGAAAATCCCGGACGATCATGGGATACGGATGCGAGCCAAGCGCGCTGCCCAGGATGTAGTGGGTGTTGCGGACATTGGTGACCCAGTCGCGCATGGCTTCGTTGATCGCCTCCTTCAGCGTCGCCTGGCCGGCGGTGACACCGACGACTTTGGCTCCGAGAAAACGCATGCGGGCGACATTGAGGGCCTGGCGTTCCATGTCCACCGCGCCCATGTAAATCGTGCACTCGAATCCAAATCGTGCGGCAGCTGTGGCCGTGGCGACGCCATGCTGACCGGCCCCGGTCTCCGCGATGATGCGGGTTTTGCCCATGCGGCGGGCGAGCAAGATCTGGCCGATGGCGTTATTGATCTTGTGGGCGCCGGTGTGCAGCAGATCCTCACGCTTGAGGTAGATTTTTGCCCCGCCGAGCTTCTGCGTGAGCCGCTCGGCGAAGTAGAGCGGCGTGGGACGGCCACAAAAATCACCCAGCAACGCGGCGAGTTCCTTTCGAAATTCCGGATCCTTCCGCGCGGCATGGTATTCGTTTTCCAATTCGCGTAGGGCGGTCATCAGCGTCTCGGGGACAAACATCCCGCCGTATTGGCCGAAGTGGCCTCCGGCGTCGGGCAGGGCGGTGTCTGTGGCAGTGCTCATGCGCGGAGTGTGGATGTTTTTCGCCTGCGGTGCAACACGCGCCCTTCAGATGCGCCCGGTCGATTGCAAGGCGGCCGACGTCGTTTGGATTTCGTTTTTGAAAAGCCTAGCCCAATTCTTGATGCAGCCTGGCACGCGGCAAGTCCAATTCTGGTCGCCGACGGCACCCGGCACATTGAAGCGCTCGCGCAGTGCAAAAACATCTGTGATCTGGTGAACAGCGAGCCAGGAATTGCAGGCGAAGAGACCCTTGATGAGTGCATCGTGGATTTCCGGCGTGAAAGCGCAGGGCACTTCGATATCCGCACGGCCGCAGAAAGCGAGCAACTCACGCATCTCGGCGACAACACGCTCCCGCGTTTCTGGATTCTTCGCCATCTCATTCCATTCCTCCCAGAATTGCCTGACCGGCGGGTGATCGTGCGTGGCGAATGTGGCGAGGCTCAGGCGGGCATAATCGGTGCCGGAAATCATCGCCCCGTTGCCACCGTGCTCCCACTGCGGGATTTTAAAACCAGGAATCTCGAGCGCTTCCAAGGTCGGTCTCACATAAGGTGAGAGTTCGCCAAGATCCTCCGCGATGAGTCGATAGGGCCCGGTCTCCTCGAGAATCATGCGGAACAACATCTCGCCCTGCCTGCGGTTGTATTCGCGGTTATCAGGTGTGCTGTCATCAAATGGAACGAAGCCGGGCAACTGACCTCCCGTGATTTCCTGCGCTTGCTCAGGCGTGAGATCGAGGAATCGGGCATTCTCTTGGGGACGCCAGGGAAAGCTGTAGATGCGAAAAAAACCGAGCGCATGATCAACACGCAGCAAGTGGAAAACCGAGCGCGCCGCTTCGAGTCGACGACGCCACCACGAAAAATTATCCCTCGCCATCGCCTGCCAGTTGTAGAGCGGGAAACCCCAATTCTGCCCCCACTTCTCCGTGAAGGGATCGCTCTTGAAAACCTTCTCCGGCGGGGCACCGCTCGAGCGCTGAAGATCAAAATTTTCAGGCTCCGCCCACACATCCGCACTGTAGAGACTCACACCAACCGGAATGTCGCCCATCAGCGCCATGCCAAGCTTGTCAAATTCGCTGCGAACGGCACGCCACTGAGAGTGGGCGATCCACTGGACATAGTTGAAAAAATCAACCTGCTCGTGAAAAATCTCCGCCTGCTTTTCATCCAATGTGGCAAGCCACTCACACGCGGCCTCCGGGCTGCGGTGCTCCTCGGGCCAGTTGCTGGTCACTTCATCGTTATTGTTCCAAGCGATTAAAGCGCGGAAGAGCGCGTAGGAATCAAGCCACTCACCTTCGGCGTCCTGGAAGGCCTCAAACTCCCGAACCCTCGCCCGGGTTCCCTTCGCGCTCCGGAAATTTTTGTGCCCCAGCGCGAGGAGTTCCCGCTTGAGCGCCTTCACGGCGCCGTAGCGCACAGGACCCTCGCGCAGCGCGGCGATGTCGTGTTTTTCTGTAACACGCGCAAAGTCCTTCTGCGTGATATCCGGCAGCCATTGCGGGCCCACGGAGAGCGTGACAGGCTCGTAGGCGATCGAACTGATGATATTGTAGGGACTGTGGTCGGACCCCGTTTCGTTGACGGGCAGAATCTGAATGAGCCGGAAACCTTTTTCCGAAGCCCATGCCGCAAGCTCAACTAGGGTTTCTGTGTCACCGATGCCGATATCATTCGACCCCCGAATGGCACTCAGAGGTGTAAGGATGCCTCCGATTTTTTGATCCGGTGAAAGCGTGGAAGCGGTGGATTTCATAGAGTACCTGGTTTCGAATTGTCCGTGTCCTCCGCGCAGCGCGCCTCCAAGGCCTCGCGTGTCAGGACATGCCGTGCACCGCATCGCGGACATGTGACTGTGAGCGAGGCGTCGCTAACGAAAAGCCCTTCCGCCTCGCGCCGGAAAACCGGCGCAATAAAATCCAGCATCCGATCCTGATTGCAGCCGCAGGAAAATGTGAATTGCCGTTTCTCAAGGAGCGATAACTCGACACTCTGATCCAATGTCCGGACACCCTCCGTCGTGAGGCCCTGCAGCCACTCCAGGTCGCAATCCGGTTGCGCGGCGACCATCACGATATCTTCCTCATCATGCCGGAAAAACCGCATGGGACGCTGCTCGCTCCGTTCGTAGAAAATCTCCACCGCGTCAAAAACCGAGCCAGCATGAAAATCCACAGCGCTCCGCCGTGACGGCTTCATGTCTTCAATGACATCCGAGTAAAACATTCCCTTCTCGATGGGCGCAGCGTCCTCCGTGACCACACGCGCCACGACCGTTCCAGTATTATTGTCCCCCGCCGCAAAAAGATTCGCTCGCGGCGTTGGGAATTTGATCGTCCACGCGAAGGCCTCCCGCCAAGGACGGCTCGCGCAGTGAAGCGTCACAGCAGCCAGCGCATCGCGCCCGAGATCCTCAACCTCCGCAGGCATATCGATGCCGTAATCCAGTCGGTGCAAATACCAGGAGGCATACAGCTCCGAGAAATCCGCCCGCGCCACAAGAGCGTTCTTTCCCCTGGCAAAATAAGTGCGGACCTCAATGTCGGATTCGTTCATTCGTCTCGAAAACCAACCGCTCTGGTATTGCCCTCGATCTCCCGCAGGCCTTAGCCGACGGCCTTGAGAAGAATCGTGGCATTGTGGCCGCCGAATCCAAAGGAATTGCTCATCACGCAAGCGAGCTTCGCCTCACGCGCCACATTCGGCACGCAGTCGAGGTCGCACTCGGGGTCCGGATTTTCGAGATTGATGGTTGGCGGAATGAGACCGTTTTTGATGGCCAGCGCGCTGGCAGCCAATTCCACGCCGCCTGCGGCTCCGAGCAGGTGGCCCGTGGTCGATTTTGTCGCACTCACAGCGACTTTGCGCGCGTGGTCGCCAAGGGCAAGCTTGATGGCCCGGGTCTCGCAGATGTCACCGAGGCCAGTGGATGTCGCATGGGCGTTGATGTAATCGACCTGGTCGGGTGTCACCTTGGCATGGCGCATGGCAATAGTCATTGCGCGCGCGGCGCCTTCGCCCTCAGGCATAGGGGCGGTCATGTGATACGCATCCGCCGTGCAACCGTAGCCGGCAAGTTCGCAGTAAATCTTCGCTCCGCGATTTTTCGCATGCTCGTATTCCTCGAGCACGACGATCCCCGCACCTTCACTCATGACAAAGCCGTCGCGGTCCTTGTCAAACGGACGACAGGCCTTCTGCGGGTCGTCGTTGCGGCAGCTGAGCGCCTTCATGGAGGCAAATCCCGCAATACCAAGTGGGGTGATTGTCGCCTCGGCGCCGCCCGCGATGAACGCATCCGCGTCGCCGAATTTGATGATGCGCCAAGCCTCGCCGAGCGAGTTGTTCGCCGTCGCACAGGCGGTGACGATGCACATGTTCGGCCCGCGCAGGTCGTATTCCATCGACACCATGCCACTGGCCATATTTGAAATCATCATCGCAATCGTAAATGGCGACACGCGCGAGGGACCGCGATCCGCGAGGCGGTGCGCCTCCTCCTCCATGCTGTAGAGCCCTCCGATGCCGCTGCCGATCATCACGCCAAAGCGAGTGCGATCCACGGTTTCAAGGTCAATGCCAGAGTCTTCGAGAGCCATCTTGGTCCCCGCCATAGCGAATTGCGTGAAGCGGTCCGTGCGCTTCACCGTCTTGGGGTTTTTAAAATACTTCACGGCCTCGAAATTCTTCACTTCGCCGGCGATTTTGCAGTCATAGGCCGTCGAATCGAAGGCTTCAAAACGCCCTATGCCACTGCGGCCTTTGATAAGGGATTCCCAGAATGTTTCCAAATCGCTTCCAACCGGGCTGACAACGCCCATGCCGGTCACGACGACTCGTCGTTCGCTCATGTTTTAAAAAATGTTAGGGGACGCCTCGATTGCGCCTTCTTCACTTGTGCGGATGCGCCCGCGCGTTGGCAATGAATTTCTCCCTCGGAAGCGCGATTTTTCGGGATGCCTACCGATCAGGAAATGCGGAACTTGACTTCCCGGATCGCCTTTTTTCCGAAGCGCTCCTGGAGCTTGGCGAGGATTTCCCTCTTCCAGTTTCTCTCAAGTTCATAGCGCAGACTGGGCTGGAGAACATGGATTCCGAGCACGCCGCCGCTCAAGCCAGCCGGAGCAGCGTGTTGAGCGATGAAATCACCCACCACATCCTTCCAAGCCGCGCGCACCTCGCCTTCGTTCAAGCGCTCGCCCAGACCCAGCTTCGGCATGAGCTTTTGCAGCACATCGCCGACCGCCGCGCAGCGATCCTTCCGCTCGAAGGGTTCCTGCAGCCCACGCCACTCGGCGATGACTTTGGCTCTGAGAGATTCCGCAGACATAAAAAAGGCTCCCGGTTTGCGGCCGGGAGCCTGTTTTCAAAGTTCAGGGTTAGGCATCGTTTCCGATGGCTTCCACCGGGCAGCCATCCATCGCCTCTTGGCAGAGAGCCTCCTCCTCGGGAGTCTCCGGCTGTTTGTAGACATAGCTGTGTCCGCCATCGTCATTGCGCTTGAAATTTGCCGGAGCGGTCTCGCGGCACAAATCGCAGTCGATGCACTGGTCATCCACGAAAAATTTTCCCTCAACGTTGTCGCTGTATTTGTTTGCTACGTCTGCCATATTGATTTGATGAATTGAGATCGCAAATTGGTTGCCCGCCCACCGGATTGCAACCGTTTTTTGAGCCTGATCAAAAATTTTTCCAAATCCTGAAAATGCAGACACCACCTGAAATCCTGCCCACCGAGGGCCGCCATGTCCTCCATCTCTTCTTCCGCGTGGAGTATTCCACTTGGGAACTCCTCAACAAATCCGCTCGCATCGCAGCCAAGACAGCTCTTGCCGAACTGGTTCGTGAAATCCGCGCGACCCCCGGCACCCAACTCCTCCTCTTCAGCATGGTCACGCCAAAGGCCGACCTCGGCTTCATGCTGCTCACGCCGGACCTGCAAAATGCCGACGCCTTCGCAAAGCGCCTTGCCACCGCTCTCGGTCCGGACATCCTCACTCCGACCTTCAGCTGGCTCTCGATGACCGAGCGCAGCGAATACACGACCAGCGACCAGGAATACGCCGCCACGCTCGCGACCGAAGAAAAACTCGCTCCCGGCACACCGGCCTTCGACGAGAAGATGCAGGCCTTCAGCACCCGCATGGCGAAATATCTCAAGGACCGCCTCGAGCCGAACCTTCCCGACTGGCCGGTCGTCTGTCTTTATCCGATGTCCAAACGCCGCGCCCCAGGCCAGAACTGGTATGCGCTCGATTTCGATGCCCGCAAAAAACTCATGGCCGGCCACGCCCGCGTCGGCCGCACCTACTCGGGCCGCATTCTTCAACTCATCACTGGCTCGACCGGCCTCGATGACGAGGAGTGGTTCGTGACCCTCTTTGCGAAGACGACATCGGACATCAAAGCGATCGTCTACGAGATGCGCTTCGACGAGGTCAGCGCGCAATACGCCGAGTTCGGGGAGTTTTTCATCGGACTCCAGTTGCCACTTAACGATCTCTATGAGCGGCTCTGCCTCTGATCGCGGGCGACGACCGTGCGCTTCGTTGTCAAATTTTCACTGGCCGCCATCATCTTGGTGGGCGGGTATTTGTTTTGGCCGAGAAGCAGCTCGCTTTCCGGGTTTGATGCCGCCTCGATGGCGGAGCTGCAAGTCGGCATCTGGCGACACGCGGCATCTAAAAAGCAGGCTCAGATTTTTTTCGATCTTTATCGTATTCTGAACGGCCAATACCGGATTCCGCCGATCCCCGCACTATCGGCGGCATGGAGCGCGCTGGAAGCTCAACGCGCGTTTGCCGACGCGGCGGATCAAGCCGACGAGGAGAAGGCCCTGCCGTTTTTAGAAAAAACATTTTCCATCATCGGCGAACAAACTGGCTCAAACCTCGATCCAACGATCATAGCCAGACTCGAACTCTTCACATGGTCCTTCGCACGCGACCGCTCGAAGGAACGCCAACTCGCCGCCGCCCTCTCCGAAAAACTCGCTCTGCTCCACGGCGGCGCGGCAAAAGAATACCAGGCCGCCGCCTTGGAATTTGCACATGCCAAGCGCATGGCGATTGCGAAAAACTGGAACGCAGCAAGTGACGCCGAAGCGGCGGCATGGCAAAAGCTGCGCCGTCAACTTGACTCCCGCAGCCAACAACCAGCAGGTCACCGCGCGGCAGATCCCTCCGCCGGATCAAGACGCAACAACCAGTTGTAAACGATGAGGCTGTCAGGCGGAATGTTCAGGTAATCCGAACCTGGAAGGACATTCCGCGATAGAAATCCAAAGAGCTTTTTTTCCCAGCGCCTCATTTGCTTGTTTGAACAGGTGACGATCAACTCCTGCGCGAGAATGTGGAACAGAGGAGCCCTCCATCCCCCCTCGCCGGCCTGCTCGGCACACTTTTGCAAAATCAAGGGCACATCCGGTTCGTTCATGTAACCATGCCGCGCACTCGCCTCCCAAAGACCAGCGGAGTGCTTTTTGATCGTTATGTTTTCCGCTTCGGCAAAAGGATTTCCCCACCCGGTATCAAGCAAGAGAATCACCACATTTTCCGGCAGAACCTGCGTGCGCCGGTATTGCTCGAGAATCCGCGCCACCGCGAATTCCGGATCGATCTGGCGCATCACGTAAACCTGCGTTCCCGGAACACGGCGAAAATTCTCGGCCTCCATCCGCACCGTCAGATCACGCACTCCCAGCGGGCTTGCCAGCAAGTGCCCATGCACCAAATCCCGACCCTTCCGCCAAGTGAGCATCACAGCGGCCACAGCTACAGCCAGCGCCAAAGGCACGATGCCCCCATCTGCAATTTTCGTGAGACACGCGCCAAACAAGGGCAAATCCAGACTCAGCAGGCCGATCAAGACGACCACAGTCCAGACGCGCGACACGCCGGGCTCCGCCCACTTCACCACAAAAAAGGCGACCGATGTCACAGCCATGGCCCCCGTCACTGCGATGCCATAAGCGCCGGCGAGCGCGTCCGCCGTCCGGAATCCCAGCACCAACAGGATGCATGCCACTCCAAAAAGGCTGTTCAACATCGGAATATAAATCTGCCCGCGAGTCTCCGCGCTCGTGTGGCGCACATAGAATCTCGGCAGATACCCGAGATCCATCGCCTGGCTCGCCAGCGAGAACACACCGCTGATGAGCGCCTGCGAGGCAATGATCGTCGCCGCCGTGGCCAATACCACAAGCGCCCCGCGCAGGTGACCCTCCGGCATCATCAGAAAAAACAGATTCGTCTCGGCCGCATTAGCCGGGTTCTTCATCACAAGTGCCGCCTGCCCGAGGTAGTTCAAAATCAGCGAGGGAAAAACAACCAACCTCCAACCCGTCACGATCGGCTTACGGCCAAAGTGCCCGAGGTCGGCATAGAGGGCCTCCGCACCCGTCACCGCCAGCACGACGGCTCCCACAAGCGCCCAGGCGCCCCAACCGCCACTGCCCAGTAGCCGCGCCCCGTGAAGCGGATTCAAGGCCTGCAGGACCTCCGGACACGCCGCGATATGCACCAAGCCCAACACCGCCAATACCAGGAACCACACCAACATGACCGGCCCGAAAATTCCTCCCAGCCGACTCGTGCCAAAACGCTGCGCATAGAAAAAGCCTCCCAGAATCCCCAACGCCAAAGGCAGCGCATACACGCCCCACTCCGGATTCACACTCGCCAAGCCCTCCATCGCACTCAGCACCGAAACCGCCGGAGTGATCGCCCCGTCACCGAAGAGTAGCGCCGCCCCAAAAACCAACAGGCATGCCATCCATCCCCGGCTCGCCGCACCTCTTGGATGTCCATTAAAAATCCGCGCCATCAGCGCGAAAATCCCGCCCTCGCCATGGTAGTCAGCCTTCATGACCAGCATCACATATTTCACCCCCACCACCAAAAAGAGCGTCCAAATGATCAGCGATGCCACGCCAAGCGCGGCTGCTGGTCCCGCAAGACTCACTGCGATCTGATACGCATACAATGGGCTCGTGCCGATATCTCCAAAGACAACGCCCAGCGCCAAAATCGCCATTCCCGCAGCACCCGATTTGTTTTTGATCTCGGACACAGTGTTGAAAATTCCTCCTAAGACAAATCCTCCGCCGTCACACTCTGCTGCGGACGCGAGGCCAGAAGCCTTGCCTGCTCGACCACCCGCTCCGCCGCTTCATCAAAGCGGTAGCCGTGACAATTCGGACACGAGGTGACCCTCATCGTGACGATTGACTCACACCCCTCGCACACCTTGAAATTTTCCGGTGCGGCGATGATTTTTTCCGCCCTCGCCGCCCGGTCCGCCAGATGATCAGTGCTCGACATGCTCGTATCCGTATCACCGATCTCCCTCGCCGCAAAATCCAAATCCATACGATCACCGCTTGAAAAACCCCGCCACGCGTCTACCTTCTCCACCGATGGCGGACGGTCGCTCTCGGCCAGCCGCAAGGCCAGCCGGGAGAGGAAAGTCCGGACACCACAAGGCAGCATGCCGCGTAGAATGCGCGGGGGGCCGGGGCCAAAGTCCCGGTCGACGGAAAGTGTCACAGAGAACATACCGCCCACCCCGGCGCAAGCCGGGCGGCAAGGGTGAAAAGGCGGGGTAAAAGCCCACCGCCCCGAGCGTAAGCAAGGGGGCACGAAAAACCCCATGCGGTGCAAGACAGAACAGGAGGGATCGGGTCGCCTGCCCAACACGCCGCGCAAGCGGCGACACCCTCCGGGTATTGGTCGCAGTCCGCAAGGACCCCGCCCCGCCGCAAGGCGTGGAGTGAGACAAATGACCGTCCAGGCAGTCGGCGCAAGCCGCCCGCTGGACAGAATCCGGCTTACAGCCATCAACCCCTCGGGGGTGCTCCGCAAACACGGCGCGCCCCCGGCCTTTTTTACTGCTGCTGTTGTTGTTGCTGCTGCCTGCTCAACGCTTCCGCTTCTACCAAAACCGCCCCCTTCAGCAACCGGCAGAATTCCTTTTTGGTGACCTGCTCATGCGGACCTCGCCCGCTCAGCGGATCTGTCATCGTCTTGTATTGCACCTCCAACCGCCCCAACTGCACAATCCGGTAATACTCGCTCCCCTTGTGCCAAATCTGATTCTGCTGAAGTTTCATACCCCTGATTTATCCAGCGCTCTCCTGCAATGCGCCAATCTTTTTTCAAACTCCGAAACCAAGGGCTGGCTGACTCCTTTGGCGTTGCACTTTGTCTTCTCCGGGATGGCTGAGTGATTATTTTTAGACAAAAAATCCGGCTCACGCGTCATATCATCAAACAATCATGGCCGACCACAACCTCGAACGCCTCTACGATGCCTATGCATCCGGGCTGTTTCATTACCTGGTGACCTTCACCAAGAATGAGGCGGATGCGAAGGATTTGCTTCAAGAGGTTTTTATCCGGCTCGCGCGCGGCCTGAAGGTGGATTTGCAGAACGAGCAGGCCTTTCTTTTCCGGTTGGCCCACAACCTTTCTATTGATTGGTTGCGGCGGCGCAAAGTGCGCTGGGACTCCGAGGAGCAACTCTTGAGGGAAAATGAAAACGGTGGAGGATCAGTCGCCGACCCTGATGCTCCAAGACTGGCAGGAGCCCTTGCGGAGGCATTGAAAACCTTGCCCGACGCACAGCGCACCATCGCTCAGCTTAAACTCTGGGATGGCCTGACATTTGAACAAATCGCCGAAATCCAAAACATCCCCCTGAATACCGCTGCGAGCCGTTATCGTTACGCACTGGAAAAACTGAGGACGCTTTTGCTGCCTCTCTACAAGGAACTGAAATGAAAAACGAAGAATTCGAAAACACACTGCACACACTCACCCGCACGCTTCACCGCGTGGATCCCACGCCGGCCTGGAAGGCGGACATCCTGGCGCGTGCCCGTCGGGAAGCCATGGGCATTCCACTCAAGAAAACACTGCCGCCACGCTGGCTCATGCACGCATGGGCGGCTGCCTGGGTTGCGATTTTACTGATGCACTTCGCCTCACCATCGGACCCGGCTTCAGAAGTGAACCGTTTTGCCGGCACCAAATCCGGAAATTCCGATCGCCTCGAGGCGGGATCTTTTTATTCCATCACGCCGTTGCTGTTTGCCCAAATCGATCGCTTGAACCTCAACTTCCAATAAACAAACCCACCCCACACTTCTCTGATGAACTTTCTCGCACGCTGCTGGCAACGCCGCTGGATTCGCGGCTTGGCTTCGACCGCTGTCACCTTCCTCACCCTCTGCGCGCTGTTTTATTCGTGGGTCAACTGGAGCGGGGCGCGGCAATGGCGCATGGCGCAGGCGATGCTAAAAGCTGAGGGCGAGACGCTCGACTTCCGCGCCCTTTGTAACGATCCCATTCCGGAAGCGGAAAATTTCTGCGCTATTCCTCCACTGAAAGATGTGGCCCTCGTTGTGGATAATGACGAGAAAAAAGGTGAGCCTGCTGAGAAGCGCAAGCGGCTTGAGGTGTTTCGCTTGGATTCAAGTCCACGCCAGAATTTTAGCAATGATTTTGGGCCCCTTGATCTCAAGCCCTGGGCTGACTCCCTCCGCAAGAACGGCATGTTGCCTGCGTCGAGCGATTCCGGCGATCCCTCCCGCGATGTGTTGGCCGGACTCGCCAAACAGGATGCTCTCGTGGAGGAACTCGCCGCCGGACTCGATCGCCCCAAGGCCCAATGGACGCCTGAGTGGAAGACACGCGACTTGCCTGCCAATCATTTTACTATTTCATTGCCTCATCTTACTTTTTTGATGTCTGCCTCCAATGCTCTTAAACTGCGTGCCATCGCCGCCGCACGGACAGGCGATGCGGCACGGGCGCACAAGGAGGCCCTCATCATAGCCTGCCTCGCTCAAGCCGCACTAAACGATCCTGTTTTGATATCAGCACTGGTGGGGGTCTCTGCTGCGAGTCAACTTGAAAGCACGACTTGGGAGCTTTGCTATGCGCATGTGGGCACGGTTGAAGACTTCGCCAAACTGGAAGCCTCACTCATGGGCCTTGATTTGCAACGCGCCATGTTGAGCGGGCTGCGCTGCGAGATGGTTTGCGCTTCCAGCATCGTGCAACTTGGTAAAAACAATAGGGATAGTTTGTTTGAAACGTGCTTTGGGAGCCTGCAAGATTGGAATTCTAAAATAAAAAAGTTTTTCTTCTATGCAGTCCCGGCCGGTTTCTTTGAGGCCAATGCAGCCGCGCTTGTGGATTTTGAGTTCAAGTATTTGATTCAGCCGCTGAGGGATGGTGGACTCATGCAAGCTCACGAGAGTGCACAAGATGCTGAAAAGCAAATCAGCGCCATCAAAAAAAAGATCTGGGCGCATCCTTCCTACTGGTCGGCCGCAAAGGCAGTTTCTCCGCTGAGTGGTCCGGTAAATCGGCTCATTTATGGTGAGGTGAGCCGGAACCAGGCGGTCATCGCCTGTGCACTGGAGCGTTATCGTATCGAAAACGGGAGCTATCCCGATTCGCTCGAGGGGGTGAAACTGGCCAATGGAAATCCGTTGCCACTCGATATCATCAACGAAAAGCCGATGAACTATCGGAAGACCGCCGATGGCAGATATGCACTTTGGAGCATCGGATTCGACGGCAAGGACGACAGCGGCCAACGCGGCGCGACGGATCAGGCAAATCCACCCAAAACGCGCCTCACGGATGCTAGCTACCAAGGCGATTGGGTGTGGGATTTCCCGTCAAATTAGGCAGCCGAAAAGCCAAATCGGCTCCCCTCCGCCGGGTATTTGACAACCTCTCATGAAAAAACGCTCCTTTTCCTTTAAATGGATTGCAAGGTGGTTGCTTGCAGTTGGGCTTCTCTATGGTGCCTATCGTTTTGCTATTCAAGCCTTGAGTTACGAGGGTTTGTCTGCATTAAGCTATCTCCTGCCCGCGGCAGCCCAACTTATATCCGCCGTCATTTTGATCGCACCTGAACTGGCTCATTGCGTCGCTGGTATCATTTCCAAGCCCTTTACTTCACTTTTCTTACCAGACGAAAAGTTTTCCCGACCGTCACTCTCCTACATTCTCGCACGCAAATACGCACGGGAGATGCGCTACCAAGAGGCAGTGGTGGAATATCTTCAAATCATCAAACATTACCCGCGCGAGCGCGAACCCTACGAAGAAATCATCCGCATCGCGAACCTTGTGGGAGACACTCAAACCGCAGCCAAATTTCAGAAGAAACTCCACAAGCAAAACCGTTTAGCGGTAGCAACTCACAAAACAAAGCCTATCACCTGACAACAAAAACACGGTTCTTCGCTGTTTTCAGCCCGAAAACGTATTTTTAAACATAATAACAAAATTAAAATTATTCACAGGAATACGTTAGGGGTTGTGTTTCGAAAAATATTCGATGCTCATGGAAGTGTAAATAACCCATTCTCTGTGCTCTCTGTGTCCTCTGTGGTTAAACAAAATGCTTGTGGGTAACATGATAAAACTTGTTTGTTAGGATGTAAAATGTCTATGGCGATAGTCCAATATTGTGAATGATGAATCTGTGGAGAGGGGTGATCCCTCTTCGCATTTGATCCAAGGCTTGTTGTCACCGTGTTCCAAGCCCGCTCACTCCGATAAGGCGCCCAGAGTATCCAGGATTACTTGCCTTTTTCAGCCAGATGGACTCTGGCGTGTCCGATTGTTTCGTTCATGGATTGGGCAAAACCGGCATTTCTAACCCAAGTTTCGCAAGAATCTCAAAA
>DGXZ01000019.1:1486-6068 GCA_002396485.1 Spartobacteria bacterium UBA5019 | reverse complement strand
GCCTAAAAAATAATTTAATATAAAAACCAAAAAATGTGTTACTTATAAAATATCTTTACTTTTGCTTGAGCATCCAAAAAGAGACGACATGTCTCATTATTGCCTAGAAAAGCGCCAAGTGTGACACAATGGTTGGCACAAAGAAGTCTCTTATGCGGGATTAACCTAAGGAAGATTTTAGATCGGCTTGATCGGAATGTTTTCGTTTTTACTTCCGCATTGTGGGCACTTTTGAATGCGGACTTCAAGATTGGCTTTGTATTGGAAAGCGCAAATGGGACACCGTGTCCAAGAGTGGAATTGGCGCGCTTCGCGGCGTCGGCGACTGATCTCATAGCAGATCCAGGTGAAGAGGATTCCCGCGAGAAAGATGAAGAGCGCCGTGAAAACCAGCCATGGCAGTGGCATGCGGATCATGGTTCGGTGGAGGGTGCCAGGCCCGCGCCGAACTGGAGGTTCACGACCCCCCAGGCAAGCGGAATGTTTTCAGCCGGGGCGAAGCGGAGGGATTTCATAATTTGGATTGCCTGAAGATCAAGATCCGCATTACCGGAGGATCGGGCGGGAACGATGTGCGCAACAGTGCCATCAGAGCGGATCCCTATAAAAAACGATGCGGAATCGAGCGCGTCGGTGTCTGTGTTCTTAGGGCGCAGGATTTCGCGGGGTGGCTCCGGGAGGCGTGCGGCGAGTTCCGGTGAGGCTGTAAGGCGGTTCGAGTCCTGACGGGTTGAGGCAATGGCGCGTTGGCTTGGGCGGGGGGTGATTGTCACCGGTGTTGCAACGGAGGCAGGGGCGTCGTCCATTTTTTTTCTCGGGGGCATGTTGAGGAGGGCTGCTCTTGCCGATGCGTATTGGGGATTGTAAACGGCGATGGATTCCCGGGAGGCGGAAACACCATGGCGGGGGGCAAAGAGCGCGGGGTCGTTGGAGGTCAGGGTGGTCTCAAGTTGGGCAAGTGCGGGATGGTTTTCGTTGAGGAAATAAACGCGTGCGGGGTGAAGTCCATCGGCTTTCACAGGGGGATTTGCGACCGAGAAGAGAAAAAAAATTCCTCCATGGGCTAGTGCCGCCAGCACGAGCATGGCCGGGAGAAGGAGGTGGATGCGGTGGCGGTGGGGCCACTTGAAAAGCAGCGCCGGGGTATTCACTTTTCTTCCGAGGTGGCAATAACGGTGGGGTAGCCGAGACCGAGAGAGATGTTCATGACGGCGGCAAGCTTTTCAAACGCTGCCTGCCGGTCGGTCTTGATGATGAGTGTGTGGTGTCTTCCTGTGCGGGCGCTGAGCTTTTCGCGAAGCTCCGCGAGGGTGGTCTCTTCGTTCTCAAAATACACGGAGGATAGTGGCGCTGCGACGATGCTGATGATGAGCGGATCCCGCTGCGGGGCGAGCAGGAAGGGGGAGTCCGGCACCGAGACGCCCACACCTGGCTGCAAAAGGAAGGAGGTGCTTAGGATGATAAAAAAAATCAAGGCCAACACCACATCGAGCGATGGTGCGATGAAAAGCAGGGCTGGATGCAGGCTCGGCGAGCGTTGGAGTTTCACGCTTGGTCGTTGGATGGAGCGCGGAGGATTTCGAGCATCTCGATGCCCGCTCGCTCGATATCGTGCATGGCATTGTTCACTCTCGCGGAGAGATAACTGTGGGCGACAAAAGCCGGTAGAGCCACTGTGAGAGCGGCTGCGGAGGTAAGAAGGCTCTCATAGACGCCGCCTGCGATTTCAGCCGCCGTGGCATAGCCGCCGTGGGTGGTGATTTGCTGAAATGCCGTCAACAGGCCGAGGATCGTTCCAAGCAAACCGATGAGTGGCGTGGCATAGGCGATGGTGGAAAGAAGCGCCAGGTTGCGCTCTAGTCGCGGAACCTCGAGTTGGCCGGCCTCCTGCGCGATGTCGCGCAGTTCAGTTCGAGGCGCGTCATGCCGCAGAAGCATCGCGTGGAGGACTCGGGGAACTGGGCCGGGCGATGCCGCGCACTCTTGGATCGCCTCGGCGTAGTTTTTATTTTTTATGAGATTCGCTAAGCCCCGAAGGAAGTCTCCCGTCTGGATCGATGCGCGGTGGAAGTAAATGACGCGCTCCAGGAAGACCCCGAGGCCGGTGACGCTGCAGGCGAGGATGAGCCACATGAGGGGGCCGCCCTTTTGCACAAGTTCCATCATAGTGGTGTTGGTCTTTAAATGATGTGCCGCCTGGCGGCAATGGCATTCAGCCTTCGGGTGTCGGTGAGGGGAGGGCCAGCGGGGCGCGGGTGAGTTCCGTGAGCGCGGCGGTCATTTTTTCCCTCACGCCCGGAACGAATCCCCGATCGCCGTGGAAGACCAGCATGGCCAGGCGTTCTTTTTGAAAAATGCTCAGCGGGCCGCTGGCCGTGTGGAGGGTGACGGCAGGGATTTCTCCAATACCCATGCCTGCCGAGGCTTCGTGCATGGCGCGCAGCATAGCGGCAGCATTTGAGCTGAGAGATACGATGTCGAGTCCCTCCGGAATATTGTGCGAGGCGACGACTTGATTCTCGGAGGTGAGAATGCACGACTGGATGCCCGGTAGTCCCCCGCAGAGCTCGACAACGCGGCCGGTGCTGAGGTTTTCATCCGTCATGAAGAGCGCCTGCAGCGCATGCTGGTCGGAAAGATCCGATTCCGCTGCCATCGCGGTCTGTGGAGCTTCAGGCGCCAGAGGCTTGAGCGTCAGAAAAGTCGTCTCTGTGACGCGCTGGAAGGTGGGCAGATTGCTGATGATCTCCGCAAGCCTGCGAGGCGGGGGCTCGCTCTCCGGCTCTGCAGGGGCTTCGACAGGTTCCGCCGGCAGCAGCTTGACTTCAGCCTCAGGCTTCTCATCGGGCGAGAGAATTTTTCCCAGATGCGCGGAGGGCGAGGGAATCTCGTCCCGAAACAAAAAATCGTCCGGCTCCGAAGGCGTGGACCCCCTTGTTTCCAGAAGCCCGTAGGCTTTTGCAACGCGGTGTGCCGGCAGGCGGACCACTCCACGAGCGGGCTCGATCAGATCCGGTCGAAGCTCCGCCAGCAGCCTCAGCGAAAGACTGGGAACAATGTGGGCGAGTATGTGGGCGGCCGGAAAGTCGACCGTTTCATCCTCTGCAATCGGCCGCAGGAGAAGCTCCGGGGGCAGAAGGTCCTCGATGTCGGCAAGCTTCAGGCGCAGCGTCTGCGGGGCCGCGCTTCGATAGACGGCGGACTCTGCTTCGGAGGATTGTGGGGATGCGGACATTTCTTTGTGTTTGTCGAATCGGTCTGCAAAGGCTATCCAGCAGGACTTATTTAGCAATCCTGTGGAATTCGATTTCAAATTCACCGCCGACGGGTTGATTCCCGTGATCGTCCAAGAAGCCTCCGGCACAGACCGCCCCTCCGGCCGCGTGCTTATGTTCGCTTGGATGAATCGCGAATCCCTCGCCATGACTCTTGAGAAGGGACTCATGACCTACTGGAGCCGCTCGCGCAGCAAGCTCTGGCTCAAAGGCGAGTCCAGCGGCCACACCCAGCGCGTCGTCCGCTGGTTCGTGGACTGCGACAAGGATGTTCTCCTCTTCGAAGTCGAACAGGAAACCGGCGCCTGCCACACCGGCTACGAAAGCTGCTTCTTTCAAGAAATGGACCGATCTGCCCAATTCCTTCCCGTCCGCGAGGAAAAAATGTTCGACGACGGCAAGGTCTACCATAAGTAGCCTAAGGCCTAACCCCTCGAACCTCTTCAGCAGCGCTGGCAAGCATATGCTTTCGCGGTCGTAGCTCTCGGCGATGAGCTTTCGGGTGTTTTCGCGTAGGCAATCTGATGTGGTCAGGAAATGATTTCTTCGTGTTTGGCTACTCGACTGGATATCTTTACAACGATGCCAAAAGCGCCAGCATAGGCACATCGGATCATGCTTTTTGCACAGACTACACACTAGGCAGCGATAAGCTTCAACTTGTAGTGAGTGTGAGTAACTATTATATTGAATCACAAAAAGTTGCGGACCTCAGTTCTCGCTAAGGTCTTTTTCTGGGAGCTTGGCGAGAACTGATGAATTGATTTCATATTTATCCAAAGATCGCCCATCATTTCGCTGAACGACACAACCGTAGATTGGTTTTTACTTTTTTTCTCAAGTTCTAATAAATTCTGTCGATTCCAGTATTATGGGAATGGCATTATCAGGTTTGGCATCAGGGTTCGACTGGAAGTCGATCGTTGATCAGCTTATTGAAGTCAGTCGTGCTCCGCAAAATCGCATGCGGACTGAAAAAACGACCAATGCTTCGAAGTCAAGCGCCATCAACGAACTCAAGGGTTTAGTTTCGACATTTAAAAGCAGCCTTCATTCCTTGGTTTCCGAAGAATCTCTTTTCAAAAAGTCCTCCACCTTCAAAGACAAAGCCACCAATTGGACTGCATCGGCCGGCAAGGAAGCCCCCGCTGGCGAATACAAATTCAACCTCCTTAAAACGGCTACCGCTTCGAAGCTCACGTGTTCCGTTGACTTGGTGGCCGATATCGACACCAGCACTCCGATATCTGGTATATCGGTCGGTCGCACTCTTAAAGCCGGCTTCTTTACCGTCAATGGCGAAAAAA
>DGXZ01000019.1:0-1264 GCA_002396485.1 Spartobacteria bacterium UBA5019 | reverse complement strand
ATCGCTACTACAGATTCCTTGAACGACATCTTTGGAAAAATAAAAAATCAAACCGGCGTGGATGCGACTTACAGTGGCGACGGTATTATTTTGAGCTCTGGAGCGCCGATTTCACTCGGCGCTCCAAATGACACAAGCAACTTTCTCCAAGCCATGCGCCTCTCCGGTTCAGGACTTTCTACGGGCGGTTCCTATGAAGTGAGAACCCCCGCTCCGGGATTATCAGCGCCAAAGATTAATGTTGCTCTGAATTCCTCGGGTCTTTCTGGATTAACCCCTCTCACTGCCGGAGTCGAAGAGACACTCGTCATTAACGGTGAGTCCATTTCCTACTCAAGTACCGACACGATTCAAGATGTGATAAATCGCATAAATAGCTCAGATGCCGGAGTCAATGCTATCTATGACCTCGCGGCAGGGCAGTTTTCTCTGACGAATAAATCTACCGGCAATGTGGCCATCACAGTTGCCGACACTGGAAGCGGAACGCTCGGAGCCGCCATGGGCCTCGCCGGTCAAAGCTTCACGCCCGGAGAGGATGCAATCTTCACAATCAACGGAGGGGGCATGCTTTCCAGTCGGAGTAACATCTTGGACGAAACCGCTCATGGTATCCAAGGTCTCAGCGTCACCGCAAATTCCACTGGTGAGCAAACACTCACCGTTGCGGGTGACTTCACTGCTGCTAAAGCGTCGCTTAACGATTTTATCTCAAAATACAATGCTGTCCAAAATGCGATTGAAAAATATACCAAAGTGACCGTGAGCGGAGATAAGGTGAGCAGTGCTATTCTTGCAGGCAATCGCGAGTTGGCATCGCTTTCCCGATCCCTCCGAACAGCACTCTACACGGCGGGAAGCGGCATCTCCGGAAACGTCCAGCGCCTCTCCGACTTGGGGATCAATTTTAGCGGGATCGAACCCACGATCTCGCTCACAAAATCCACAGACTTGGAGTCCAAACTTGCCACAGCGGCAGACGACATTACCAAGTATTTTTCAACATCGGGCACCGGTCTACTTGATAGAATTGACACGATTCTCAGTACCTATGTTTCAGATTCCGGGGCGGCGGCCGGTGGTTTCAAGGCCCAACTCGATAGCATCACCAAACAAAATACGAGTTTAGATAAGCAAATCGAAGATGTTGAGCGCCGTTTAGCTTCTCAGCGTTCTTTACTGGAGAGTTCCTTTATCGCGATGGAACGGGCCCAGTCTGGCTTTCAGCAGCAGTCGGCTTATTTGGCGAAAACTTTCAGCGGAG
>DGXZ01000032.1:608-13653 GCA_002396485.1 Spartobacteria bacterium UBA5019 | reverse complement strand
TGCCTGTCGAGGGCACATTGATTCGAACTGATCCTGACAAAACCAAGTTGAAGAATTACTTCCGTATTGGACGGAGCGTCCTTAATGCTACCTATCCGTGGGCTGTAGACGGACGCGGCTGGCCTGATGCCATGCAGAGTCTTGAGCGCAAACCGCAAATTAACCGTCTCCACCTTTCAAATGTCAGTGCCAATCGCATCGGAAGCCTAGTTCAGCACGATAACGGCGAAATAGTGCAACTCCAACTCGATAACGTCATGACCACCGAGGTGCCGAATCCCATCTCGGTGGGTGGTGATGCAAAGATCAGAGAGATTATGTCTGCGACAAAAAACGAAAATACACCATGAAAAATACCCTCCCACTCCTCACCGCCCTGCTACTCGCGCCGCTGGGCGCCCTCCACGCTGCCGAGCCAGTCACACCGCCCGGCGACCGCAACCTGCCGATCAACCAAATCTATCCTCCCGAAGCGTTTTACCACAACGGCAAGGGCGGACGTGTGCTCGATGTCACCAAGCCACCGTTCAATGCCAAGGGCGACGGCAAGACCGATGACACCAAGGCCCTCTGCGATGCCATGCGGTTCTTGGTCGCCAACCGGGAGCAAATCAAGGGGGTCGATCGTGAAGGCAAGCCCTACTCCTATTTTGATGCCAAATACGCAGAGGATGCCTGGATTATGTATCTTCCGGATGGGGAATATCTGGTAAGCGACACGATCAGCACCGGCTGGCCCACCAGGGCGTATGATATCAAGCAGGGGTGGGGAAATGCCGCATGGAACACTATCACTTCGCCCGAGGCGGAAACAGCCGATTTGCAACTCCGGGGAGAACTCAATTACTTCCTGCGCATCGAAGGGCAAAGTCGGGCAAAGACAATCATTCGCCTCAAAGATCATTGCCCCGGCTTCGAGGAGGGAAAATTGAAAGAGGTGCTCACCTACCACCTGCTCAAGTGCGGCTCAAGTGCCAATAACGGAAACGACCTGCAAAACCTGACCATTCATACCGGTAAAGGTAACCCCGGTGCTGTTGGATTGGCCTGGGATTCTTCAGATTGGGGACGTCTCTATAACTTGGCTATTATCTCCGGGGACGGGAGCGGCAGAGCTGGCCTGATGATGGAATCACGCAATGCACATGGCTACCACCGGGATCTTCTCATTGACGGTTTCGATGTGGGCATTGAAGCAATTGCACTCAATGTGAATCATATCACGTTGGAATACGCCACTCTAAAGAATCAGCGCCAAGTGGCCATCCGCATGGGACGTGGGATGCAATTTTCAATGTCTGCGCGAAAGGTACTCACCCAGAACGCACCCGTGGCCATGAAAGTAGCCAAATGTGCTCAGTTGGTTCTGATTGAAAGCGAACTGAGTGGAAGTGGGAGCGGTGGCCCGGCGATTTCCATTGACGCCTACGGCGCTCTTTTGGCCAGAGATGTGACGCTTTCTGGTTATAGGGCAGCCATCGAGTCGGATGGGAAAGTGGTCCTGGCGGAAAATACTATTCAGGAAACCATCGTTGGAAAAGCGGTGTCTGCGGTGGAAGGAGTGCCGGCAAGAACCTTGCGCCTGCCGGTGAAGGAATCGCCGGTGATTTTGCCGGAAAACGATCTGTCGAAATGGGCCAATGTGGATGATTTTGGTGCTAAGGGCGACGGTCTCACTGACGATACCGAAGCAGTGCAACGGGCCATGAATTCCGGCAAGCCGGTGGTGTGGTTTCCCAAGGCGCACTATGCCATCAATGGGTCGGTGGACATCCCCTCTTCTGTTCGGGAAGTTAATTTCCTCGCCGCAGCAATCTATCGACGCGATCCGGAGCAAAAGCCAGATTTGACAACTAGGGAGGTCAACGCCTTGGCCATCGCCGGGGAACCTGCTGAAGCGAAGCGCCCAGCCCTTTTCCGCGTATCCAAGGCATCCAAGGAACCGCTCCTTTTGCACCAGAGCCTTACGCTGGGAGGTGTGTTTTTCGATCACGAGGCATTGCGTCCGGTTGTACTGGAGGACTTGGCCGTTTTTCATTTTTTCCAAAGGTACAAGGCTGCTCGCAATGACATGCTTTTCCCGGGCTCCGTAGCCATGCATACGAGCGGCCATCGCCTTTATCGCAACGCCTCGCCGGAAGGAGAGCCGAAGGAAGTGTTCGTAAACAACGTCATGGGATTTGGGGTCGGAGGTGAGAACGCCTCTCTTGCTGTTGAAAATGTGCATGCCTGGGTTCGTAGCATGCAAAACCTTCATCAACCCATTGAGTGGGCTTTCCGAAGCTCCACCGTTTGGTGTTTAGGCTTCAAAACTGAATATTCCTCCACTCCGACAACGACCTTTCATTTAAGTGATCAAACCCAGTTCGAAGCATTGGGTGGCATCCAGCATGTTCGTGATAAAACAAATGAAGTCCCGATGATTGTCTCCAAAGACTCCAGGCTATCCATGTCCTTTGTAACTTTTGGCGGGACGAAGTGTGTCCCCTACGAAGTACTTTTGCAGGCTGAAGACAATGGCAAAACCAGAAAAATCTTAGACAGCCAGTTTGATCGACGGAGCCTTGAAATGCCTGGAGAGACGATGGTTCCGCTGCTATCAAACATCCCGAAATGAAACGGATTTAAAAACAAGCGCACAAACAATGCATGAATCAATCTGCATGAAAAACACCCTCAACAACAGCCTCACCGCGCAGCACGCCGCCGAACCAAAGGTCTTCGACATCACGGCCTATGGCGCAAAAGGCGACGGCACGACGCTGAATACCCAGATGATTCAACAGGCGGTGGATGCCTGTCATGATGCTGGCGGCGGCGTTGTGAGTATTCCCAAGGGCGTCTTCCTCTCAGGTTCATTACGTTTGAAAAGCGGCGTAACCTTACGCATCCATAAAAACGCCGTTTTGCGCGGAAGCGCGAAGATTGCCGACTATAAGGTTGAGACAGCGGAGATGAATTGGGCCAGCGCGTATGGCCCTTACAGCATGACGCTGCGCCCGGCGCTGATCTATGCGGAAGGCGCGGAGAAGGTGGGCTTGGAAGGTGCGGGGGTGATCGATGGCAGAGGCGGATTTGTTCACAAGGCGTTCCCCAACGCAGATGATCCCTCGCGGCGCACGCCGATCCTGATCCGTTTTGAGAAATGCCGAAACGTGAAGGTGAGCGGGATCACGCTGATTGACCCAGCGTCTTTGACAACCTTCTTCTCCCGCAGCGAGGAGATCGTGATCGAGGGCGTCAAGGTACACAGCCGGAAAACGATAGTCGGCAATGGATTCGTCATCACAGGTTCGCGGCGCGTTCACATCAAGGACTGCGACATCGACGCTGGAGACGACGGCATCGCGTTTCAGACCTTTCACCCCGACTGGCCGAACGAAGACATTGATATCAGCGGTTGCCGCATCACCTCGCGCTGGTGCGCCATCCGCATCGGGTGCGAGTCCTTTGGCGCGACGCGTCGTCTGGCGATGCGCGACTGCACGTTCACGACCTGCCAGGGTGGCATCAAAATCGAGTCTTCTGGGGGCCAGACGCACGAGGACCTTTCGTTCTCGAACATCCAGATGAAGCAGGTCTGCCAGCCCATCATGGTGCTGGCCTCGCGGTTTGCCTTCAGCAAGCACCACCTGACCTGCCGTCCGCCGGGCGGCGTGATCAAGAACATCCGCTTCGAGCACATCAAGGCGATCGCTGGGTTCGGTGGAGACGTGGGTTTTAGCAAGGCGGAGGATCCCTTCAGCCGTCTGTGCTCGGCCGTCGTGTCGGCGCCTGGCGGCAGCATCGAGGACGTTTCTTTTTTGGATATCGACCTCACGTTCCCCGGCGGCGGCACGGCGGAACAAGCCTCACGTCTCGACGTGGGCGAGCTGCTTGAAGCATTTGATTATGTAAAATGGGCGGTTCCCTTCGACGGCGAACTGCCCGCCTCGGCGCTCTATCTGCGCCGCGTCAAAGGGGTGCGACTGGAGAATGTGCGATTCGCCGTGGAGAAGCCCGATGCCCGCGCTTTCATCGCCGGGGATCATATCGAGGGCCTGACACTGCAAGGCGTCGTGGGCAGCGCCCCTGCACCGGTGCCAGGCCTGGCGAAACTCGCCGACGCCAAGGACGTGACCGAAAAAGACTGCCGCGTGGACTGCGGTGCAGTCGTGCCGGTGATGCTCACTCCGACGCAGGATGAGCTGCGGCGTCTCGCTGAGCTACGCACGCGGTCCGCCATCCTCGACCTCGAAATCCAGCAGAAGGCTGATCAAATCGATGCCGCCGCGAAGAAGTCAGTCGAATCGAAATAACGAAATGCTGATCTTCCCTCGATAAAAGTGTGGAGTAGCTTTTTGTGACCACACAAAATCGAAAACGCCAACGGACCTAGCACATTCTTATGAATCGGAGCATTCGGGCTTGTGAATCTGAATGGCGCCTCTTTGCAAAAACCCTCCCATCGGCCTCCAGCATGCAGGAGCTGCGCGAAGAACACCAATTGCCCAAAGAGGAATTATGGAAGCGGAGTCATCCCTCTTGCACATAATAGCGACCGCCGCCTGTATCAACAGGCAAGGCCGATGCACCTGCGCTTTCCTTGTCATGGGAAAAACCTTCGTTTTTTGGCCAACCCAAAGGGTGATCCGTTTCGGGCAAGGATTTTGAGTCCATCAACTATACCACAAGCCACTTCCATGCCTATTTTCAATTCCTAAATGCTGAATTTAGGATGAAATGACTCTGCAGTCGCGTTTTGGATCGTTTTTTCGTTTGCGTCGGCTTCGCTTTTCGTAAAATACCCGATTCTCAGCACGCATGATTTCATCCACCGAAAAAGCTCTTCGCGACCTTCTCGCTCAACGCATCCTCATTTTAGACGGCGCGATGGGCACCATGATCCAGCAATACAAATTGCAGGAATCGGACTACCGCGGAGAGCGGTTTGCGGATTGGAAAGGTCAGGATCTCAAGGGCAACAACGACCTGCTTGTGCTCACGAAGCCTGGGATCATTCGCGAGATTCACGGCAAATACATCGCTGCCGGTGCGGATATCATTGAGACAAACACATTCAATTCGACGACGATTTCCCAGGCCGACTATGGACTGGAGCATCTTGTTCCCGAGTTGAACTTGGCTGCGGCCAAGGTCGCGCGTGAGGCGGCGGATGCCTTCACAGAGAGGCGCATCTTCGTTGCGGGAGCGATCGGCCCCCTCAATCGCACGCTGTCGATTTCGCGGGATGTCAATGATCCTGGCAAGCGTGAAGTGACCTTCGAGGAGGTCGCTGCCGCCTACACCGAACAGATCGAAACCCTCGTCGCCGGTGGGGTGGACATTCTGCTTGTTGAAACAATTTTCGACACGCTGAACGCGAAGGCTGCACTTTTTGCAATAGCCCGATTTTTTGAAAAGCACCCGCGCATGCCGGTCATGGCATCGGGCACCATCACCGACCTGAGCGGAAGAACGCTCACTGGTCAGACGGTGGAAGCTTTTCTCAACTCCCTTGCCCACTTTCCGCTTCTGTCCATCGGCCTCAATTGCGCTCTTGGTCCGAAAGAAATGCGGCCCTACATCGAGGAGCTCTCGAACATCTCGCCGTTCTTCGTCAGCACATATCCGAATGCCGGACTACCTGATCCGCTCTCGCCAACAGGTTTTCCGGAGACGCCTGAGAGTCTCGCTCCGCAGCTTCTCGAGTGGGCGGAGCAGGGTTGGCTGAATGTTATCGGCGGCTGCTGCGGCACCACGCCTGCTCACATCAAAGCCATTGCCGATGCTATTCGCGGATTGCCTCGACGCCGGATTCCGGCCCGCACGACGACGCTAAGATTGAGCGGCCTGGAGCCATTCACCGCACGTCCTGAGATTCCCTTCATCAATATCGGTGAGCGCACGAACGTCACAGGCTCGCCAAAGTTTGCGAAACTCATCCTCGCCGGAAACTACGACGAAGCCCTCGCCGTGGCGCGTCAGCAAGTCGAGGCCGGCGCGCAGATCATCGATGTGAACATGGACGAAGGCATGCTCGACGGTGCCGCAGCCATGACGAAATTCCTCAACCTCGTCGCCAGCGAGCCAGACATTTCCCGCGTGCCGGTGATGATCGACTCCTCGAAATGGGAAGTCCTCGAGGCCGGTCTGCGCTGCGTCCAAGGCAAGTGCGTCGTCAATTCAATAAGCCTGAAAGAAGGTCCTGAAAAATTCAAGGAACAGGCCCGTCTTATCCGCGCCTATGGGGCCGCCACGATCGTCATGGCCTTCGACGAGCAGGGACAGGCCGACAGCTTCGAGCGCAAAATCCAAATCTGCGAACGCGCCTACCGCATGCTTGTTGATGAAGTAGGATTCCCTCCGGAGGACATCATTTTCGATCCGAACATCCTCACGGTCGCCACCGGCATCGAAGAGCATAACGACTACGCGAACGCGTTCATCAATGCCACGCGCTGGATCAAGGAAAACCTCCCGTACGCCCGCGTGAGCGGCGGCATCAGTAACATCTCGTTTTCCTTCCGGGGCAACAATCCTGTGCGCGAGGCCATGCACGCCGCGTTCCTCTATCACGCCATCAAAGCCGGGCTCGACATGGGTATCGTGAATGCCGGCCAGCTCGGCATCTATGAGGACATCCCCAAGAATCTCCTCGAACTCATCGAGGATGTTTTGCTGAACCGCCGTCCGGATGCCACCGAACGACTCGTCACGTTTGCCGAGAATTTCAAAGCCTTGAAAACCGGTGGCACTGGCTCTGCGCCTGTTCAAGATACCGCTTGGCGCGAAATGCCCGTGGAGAAGCGCCTGCAGCATGCCCTCATCAAAGGCATCGTGGATCACATCGACGCCGACACCGAGGAGGCTCTAAACAAATACGGCAAGCCACTCTCAGTCATCGAAGGCCCGCTCATGGACGGCATGAAAATCGTTGGCGACCTCTTCGGCGAAGGGAAAATGTTCCTGCCGCAGGTTGTGAAGAGCGCCCGTGTGATGAAAAAATCCGTCGCCTGGCTCACCCCGCTCATGGAAGCCGAGCGCGCCGCGAATCCGAATGCCCGCACGCAGGGCCGCATTCTCATGGCCACGGTGAAAGGCGATGTCCACGATATCGGCAAAAACATCGTTGGCGTTGTCCTGGCCTGCAATAATTACGAAGTCATCGACATGGGCGTGATGGTTCCCTGCGAAAAAATCCTCGCTACCGCGCAGGAAAAAAAATGCGACATCATCGGCCTCTCTGGTCTCATTACTCCATCCCTCGACGAGATGATCCATGTTGCCAAGGAAATGCAGCGTCAGGGTTTCACCATCCCGCTCATGATCGGCGGCGCCACCACCAGCAGGGCGCACACGGCCGTCAAAATTTCCCAGTATTACTCAGGCGGGGTCGTCCATGTCCTCGACGCTTCGCGCGCCGTGAATGTCGCCAGTTCGCTTCTCAGTCCTGATCAAAAACCGGCCTTCCTCGCGAATCTGGAATCCGACTACGAAAAACTCCGCGTCGAACATGCCGGACGCCAAGCCGGGAAGCCCATGCTCACGCTCCAAGAAGCCATCGCCAACGCGCCGCAGCTCCCGCACGACAACATTGCGGTCCCGGAGCAAACGGGTGTGGTGGTTTTTGAATCGGGAAAATCTGGAAATATTTCGCTGAAAGACCTGATTCCCTTCATCGACTGGTCGCCGTTTTTTCACACTTGGGAATTGCGCGGGCGATATCCCGCGATTTTTGATGACCCGAACTACGGGGGCGAGGCTAAGAAGCTTTTCGACGATGCCCAGAAGTTGCTCGCAGAGATTGTCGCCGATGAGAGTCTGCAACTTCGCGGAGTGTGCGGACTTTTTCCGGCAAACCGTGACGGCGAGGACATCGTCGTTTACACCGACGAAACGCGCGCCGAAGAGGCTGTGCGATTCCACGGGTTGCGCCAGCAAATGAAAAAGCCTGAGGGGCAGTTCAACTTCTCTATCGCCGACTTCGTCGCGCCCGCGCCGGCGAAGGATTATGTCGGCGCCTTTGCCGTCACGTCCGGTCACAACATGCTCGAGTTGGTCAAAAAATTCAAAGCCTCGCACGACGACTACAATGTCATCATGACCGAGGCCATTGCCGACCGCTTCGCGGAGGCATTTGCGGAATACATGCACAAGTTCGCCCGCGACGCTTGGGGCTTCGGCAAGACCGAGAGCCTCACGCCCGAGGAACTCATCCGCGAAAAATATCGTGGAATCCGCCCCGCACCCGGCTATCCCGCGCAGCCCGACCACACCGAAAAATGGGCGATCTGGAAGCTTCTCGACGTGGAGCGCAACACCGGCATCACGCTCACTGAGAGCCTCGCCATGTTCCCCGCCAGCAGCGTGAGCGGACTCTATTTTGGGCACCCCGAGTCAAAATACTTCGCCGTTGGAAAAATCGAGCGCGATCAGATTGAAAGCTACGCGCAGCGGAAAGAGATGCCGGTCGAGCAAGCCCAGAAGTGGCTCCAGCCCTACCTCAACTACGACCCGGACAGCCAGCTCACGCGGCCTTGCCAGTCGGGAGTCAGCAATTGATTAAAATATGAAAACCCTCGTCATTGGCCACCGCAACCCGGATATGGACTCGATCTGCTCCGCCATCGGATATGCGGAATTCAAGCGTGCAACCGGAATGGAGGGCGCTGTGGCAGCCCGCTGTGGAAACACCAACCAACGCATCGATTTTGCTCTTCACAAATTCGGTCTCGAGGCCCCTGTTTTCTTTGCGGATGTCTATCCCCGCATCGAGGATGTCATGCAGCGAAATGTTGTCAGCATTCACCGCGACGCCCCCGTTTATCAGGCCATGACGCGCTTCGGGGAGGACAAGTTCCGCGGCCTGCCTGTCGTCGATGATGGTCGCAACTGCATCGGACTGCTCTCGGCATTCAAACTCGGGAAATATCTTTTCCCGCCGATTGAAAACCTATCCTCCAGCCGCATTGTCGAAGCCTCGATCACCCACATCCGCGAGGCCATACGCGGAATGCTCATCACTGGCAGGGAGGATGCCATCATCCGTCCACGAACGCTGGTCGTAGCGGCGATGCTCACCGACTCCTTCAAAAAGCGGCTCGAGCAGCTTGATATCCCCTCCACTGTTCTGATTGTCGGTGATCGTTGGAATATCCAGGAACTTTCCATCCTTGCCGGCGTTCCAGCCATTGTCATCACAAACAACTTCTCCCCGCCGGACAAGATTCTCGCGCTTGCTCAGGAGCACGGAACGACCCTCCTCTCATCGCCGCATGACACCGCCACGACGACGCTTCTGGCGCGCGCGGCCGTGACAGCGGGACAAATGCTCTCGTCGGATTTCACCTGCATCTCTGCCGATGCCACATTGCGGCAGACGCGCAACGACCTCGCGATGACATCGCAGTTCGCATTCCCCGTCCTCGGGCCGCAGGGGCGTATGCAGGGAATCATTTCCAAGAGCGATCTGCTCAGGCCGGCGCCCCGGCAGCTGATTCTTGTGGATCACAATGAATTGACGCAGGCGGTTGCGGGTGCGGAGGAGCTTCCGATTGTTGAAATTCTCGACCATCATCGCATTGGCGTGGCTCCGACGCAGCAACCGATCCTCTTCATGAACCGTCCCGTCGGCTCCACGAGCACGATTGTGGCTGATTGCTTCCGCCAAGCGCGCCTCCCGATTCCCAAGCCGATGGCGGGATTGCTCATGTGCGGAATGATTTCCGACACGTTGAATCTCACCTCGCCAACAACGACCGATGTGGATCGTGAGATCATGCAGGAACTCTCCAAGATCTGTGGTGTGAAGCCGGGCGATCTTGCCAGTGAAATCTTCAGCGTGGGTTCGCCACTCCTCACCCTGTCTACCAAGGAAGTCATCACTGCCGATTGCAAGGAATACGATGAACGGGGAATCCTATTCAGCGTTTCTCAAATTGAGGAAATCAGCTTCGCGCAGTTCGAGAAGCAGCGTGCCGCACTTCTTGAGGAGCTTGAGAAATACCGCATGTCGCACAACTATTTCTTCTCCACGCTGTTGATCACCGATGTGAATACCCAGAATTCGATCCTTCTTGTGAGAGGCTCGGAGAGCTTCACCCGCCTCATCGATTTTCCCGAAGATGGTCTCCACGCCTGGCGCCTCGACGGCATCGTGTCCCGCAAGAAGCAGCTCTTGCCCTACCTCACGGAAACGATGGCGCGCATGGCCTGATTCCATAGTTCCATGAAATTCGGCGACAATCTCACCGGTTCGCTCCTCGTGGCCCATCCCTGTTTGCACGATCCGAACTTCCGCCGGACCATCATCTTTCTCTCCCAACATTGCCCGCACGAGGGAGCGACGGGATTTGTTTTGAACAGGCCGCTTCAATCCCTGACCGATGCGGGAGTGCCCGTCTTTTTTGGCGGCCCTGTCGGCACAGATGAAAGCCTCCTCACCAGTCTCCAATGGCGTGAAAATCCCACGCTCGTCGCATTCCGAGCCTTCACTGAAGAGGCTGATGACCAGTCGCGTCAAGGCTGGGAGAAGGGGCTCAGATTTTTTGAGGGTTACTCCGGTTGGTCGCCCGGCCAGCTTGAGCAGGAGATCGAGGGCAACACTTGGCTCGTGATTCCGCCCACGCGCGAACTCATTGAAATGAATGCTCCCCTTGCTGCATGGGAAGGTATCATGCGGAATTCCGGCCCTCTCCTGCACTTGCTCTCCGAGGCGCCGGATCATCCTGGATTGAACTGAGCAGCCTTCCTCCTGCCTCGGCTTGCATTTCGGTCGGGCGGAGGCTTACTTTCACACCAATGAGCGCGCTTCCCAAAAAAAAGCTGACCCCGCAGGAGTATCTTGCAATCGAACGCGCTGGCGAATTCAAGAGCGAGTTCCACGATGGCGAGATGTTCGCCATGGCGGGGACTTCAAAAGAGCATTCGATCATAACTGTAAATCTGACCGGTGAGTTTCACGCCGCATTACGGGGGAAGGTGTGCCAACCCTTCTCCTCCGATCTCCGCGTCAAAGTCAGCGCCAACGGGCTCTACACTTATCCCGACCTCACGATCGTTTGCGGTCCCGTCGATGTGGAGGACGAGCAGGCCGACGTCTTGCTAAACCCAGCGCTCATCATCGAGGTGCTCTCGCCCGGGACGGAGCGCTATGACCGTGGCAAAAAATTCGATCTCTACCGGGAATTGGATTCCCTCAAGGAATATGTCCTCGTTTCGCAGGATCAATATCGTGTGGAGCAGTTCCTGCGTGGAAATGGTTCGGAATGGGGCTACCGCGTCGCATTCAAGGAAGATGACATCGTTGAGTTTCCATCGGTCGGATGTTCGATCTCGATCAAGGACATCTATGCGAGGGTCGCTTTTCCGCCAGACGAAGTCGCTCCTGCCAAGGCATAGTGGGCACAAAAAAACCGGCCCGAGAATCAGGCCGGTCTTTTGCGTGGGGGAAATTGTGTGCTCGTTGGCTTTACTTCACAACGCCGAACTCCGCCCGGCGGTTTAATGCCCATGCCTGCTCGTTGCTGGCCGGATCGGCTGGCATTTCACTGCCGAAGCTTACGGTTTGAATCCGGTCTGCGCTGATGCCTGCATCGATGAGCGATTGGCGAACAGCTTGGGCACGGCGTTCACCGAGGCCACGGTTGTATTCTTGGGTGCCACGCTCGTCTGTGAAGCCGGCAATGATAAGGCGCTTGGAGGAATCCTTCATCGCGGTGGCGACTTGCTGCACTTTGGAGGTCTCAGCGGGTTCCACGACATAGCTGTCGTAGCTGAAGCGGACTGGTGAGAACTGGCCTTTGGTCACGCTCTCGCTGAAGAAATTTGCGCCGCCTTCGAAGCGCTCGGCGAGCGGCGTGCTGGTCACGAAGTCGCCGTCAACGCCGGCAAATTGATCGGATTTCTTTTTGTTACAGGCGGAGAGAGAGACGACAGCGGCAAGGGCGAGGACTGGCAGAAATTTTTTCATGGAGTGAGATTGGATGATTTCAGCGAAAATTCAAGACGGAGCTTACGAATAGTTCCAAAAAAGCCCGGTTGCACGCTGGGCGTGTCAACCGGGCGGTTTCGGCAGGGGAAATTACTTCATGAGGAGGGCGGCGCGGGCGCGCTTGACCTCACGGGTGATTTTACGATGGAGGCTGGCCGACATGCCGGTCACGCGGCGCGGCAGGATTTTGCCGCTCTCGGTGACGAAGCGCTTGAGAAGATCAGGATTTTTGTAATCGATCGCCTCGATGTTGAGATCGACGCGACGGCGTGGCATCGGGCGGTTGGCGCGGCGGAAGTTCGAGCGGCGTTGTGGTGTTTTAGGCTGCATGGCGTTTTATTTGATTTCGCGGTGGAGTGTGTGGCGGTTCAGGTGGGGGTTGAACTTTTTCTTTTCAAGCCGGTTGGGTGTGCGTGGGCTCTTCTTGTTGCGTGTGGTAATGTAGCGCGAGGCAGGTTTACCTTCGGCTTTGGCCTCGGTGCATTCGAGGGTGATGTTTTCCTGTGGCATAGATTTAGTCTTTGGTGTCGGTGGTGGTATCTTCTTCCTCGCCCTCGGTCTCGCCTTCCTCACCGAGCCCGAAGAGGGAGGTGACGGGTTGACGAACGCGTGTGAGGCGGTTGGTTTTCTCCAGCTCGGCCTGGCACTCGACGGTGTAACGGGCGAATGGAAGCGCTTCGAGGCGGTTGTGGGGAATCGGCTTGCCGGAGATTTCGCAGAAGCCGTAGTTGCCGTCGTTGATTTTTTTCAATGCGGCATCAATCTCGAAAAGGGAATCGCGTTCCTGGGAAAGCAGGCTGAGCGCAAAATCGCGGTCGTAGGCATCACTGCCGGCATCCGCTGTGTGCATACCGAAAGCAGAGGCCTCGCCGCCCTCGGCGCGGTTGCGGAGAGAGTCACGGCCCACGCCGCTCATGGAATCAAGAAGTGTATCCTTGAGTTGGAGCAGGCGGTCGCGTTGCTTGGCAACCCAACCTGTGACTTTAACAGGCTCTTTGCCTTTCTTGATCACGACGACAGGCATTTTAGTTGCCTTCACCGGCGCGGCTTTTTTGACAGGAGCCGCTTTTT
>DGXZ01000032.1:0-395 GCA_002396485.1 Spartobacteria bacterium UBA5019 | reverse complement strand
GGAGCCGCTTTTTTGACAGGAGCCGTCTTCGGAGCTGGAGCTGATTTCTTCGCTGGTCCGATTTTTTTCAAAGGCACTGTTTTTTTCGCAACGGGGACAGCTTTTTTGGGAGCTGGCTTTTTGGAAAGAGGAGCGGACTTTTTGATTGGCGCAGCCTTTTTGGCGGGAGCTGCTTTAAGAGTAGCGGAAGGCTTTTTGGAAGCAGGCTTGACCTTGGCTTGCGGCTTGGCCTTGGCAACAGGCTTCTTGATAGGAGCGGCCTTTTTTGCAACAGGCTTGGCCTTGGCAGGTTTTTTAGATTTTTGAGCCATGGGCGTTAATTTAGGGAAAGGGGCGAGATATGTAGCGCAGACCTTCACGCGCGGCAAGGGATTTATTAAAAGAAAAAACATGCC
>DGXZ01000071.1:53898-90856 GCA_002396485.1 Spartobacteria bacterium UBA5019 | reverse complement strand
CTTGACAACGCTTTTTCAGAGAAGGCATTAATTATTGATATTTAGGCTGCTGCGAATTGATGGAAGCAGGTTTTTCAATAAGTCTGACTATAGCGGGTCAACTTTTGGAAGCAAGAGATTTTTGGATTCAGAAAGCAGCCCGTAGGGTGAGCGGAAGCGAGTCAATTACAGGATTTTTAGGATGGTGATCCTTCTGCGCGCTTCGCGACTATGGCGGGACGAGTCCGCCTTCGCGCTTTGCGGCTACGGCGGGACAAGGTAAATGGTAACTGGTAACTGGTAACTGGTAACGCGTAACGCGTAACGCGTAACGGGTGGGGCAGATTTTGGATTTTGGATTTTGGCTTAACGGCGCGTTGCGCCTGAATCTTGGGGCTGCTCGGCGATCTGCCCCTACCTTGTAAACGAAAGCTCGGCGCGGATACCACGGCGCTGACGGCGCATGGTCCTCCAGATTTTTTGAAGATACTCGGCGGTGCTGCTGCGAATCTGGACTTTGTTCGGCTTGCTCATGACGCCGCTCCCATTTTTCTTGAGATGGCTGGTAACGAGATGCTGATAGCGGGCAGGCTTCATGGAAGGGCCTCCCCGGAGGAATTGCGGCGCACGGTGAGTTCGCGGGCATGTTCGATGGCTTGGTGGAGGCGGGCGCGGAGGATTTTGAGGGGAGGAAGTTCGGTGAGATATTCGCTCACCCGAATGGATTTGGCATCGAGTTGGAGAAGTTCCACCTGCTCGGCATCGGATGAAGCGCAGAGGATGAGGCCGATGGGGGATTCCTCGCCCGGGGCGCGTTCGTGTTTATCGAGCCAGCGAAGGTAAAGTTCCATTTGGCCGATGTGGGCGGGTTGGAAGGCTTCCAGCTTCAATTCCACAGCGACAAGGCGGCGCAGGTGGCGGTGAAAAAAGAGCAGGTCGAGGTGGAAGTCATCCCGGCCGACACTCATGCGTTTTTGGCGGGCTACGAATGTGAAGCCTGCGCCCAACTCCAGCAACACGCCTTCGATTTCACGCAGGATGGCGGATTCAAGGTCCCTTTCGCTGAAGGCACCCTGGAGGCCGAGCAGATCAAGAAAGTAAGGATCGCGAAACACGATGTCCGGCGTGAGTTTGCCATCGCGCATTTGGCTTATCTCTGCAGCGATGATGCTCTGTGGCCTCTTCGCCAAAGCGGTGCGCTGGTAAAGCATGGAGCCAACCTTTTGCCGCAGGGTGCGGACATCCCAGTGCTCGATGCGACACATTTCGGCATAGAAATCGCGGGCGAGTAGTTCCTTGATCGGGAGCAATTCCATAAATGGCTCCAACTCAATTGTGTCGACAGCGTCGACACAATTTCCGGGTCGGGGAAAAGCTCAGAGAACTGGATGGCGCGATTGACTGTGGCATAGCTGAATCCCCGTCCGAACTCTGCCGTCAATTCTCGCGACACTGTCGCGAGAATTTGTTTCCCGTATGCGGCGCGTTGGTTCTGGAGGTTTTCCTTCAGCAGCCTCTGCCCGAGATGCCAGTAGAGAAGCGTGGTGGTGGAGTTCGCCACCACCGAAATGCGCTGGCGGGCGGAAAGGATCAGGCTGCGCAGGTCTTCGAGCAGGGCGGTTTCGTTCACTTGCGGGGTCGGGCGTCCCGAATTGGTCTTGCGGGGTGAGACAGTCTTCCCCGGCTTGGAAAGAGCGCGAGGTTTAGAGCGGCTGGGTTTCTTGCTCATAACGCAGCTCCCATTTTTTTGAGGTGAAAGGTGAAAGGGGTCAGGCATTAATTATTGATATTTAGGCTGCTGCGAATTGATGGAAGCAGGTTTTTCAATAAGTCTGACAATAGCGGGTCAACTCTTGGAAGCAAGAGATTTTTCGATTCAGAAAGCAGCCCGTAGGGTGAGCGGAAGCGAGTCAATTCACAGGATTTTTAGGGTGACGAGTCCTCTTCCGCGCTTCGCGACTACGGTTTACGCTATGAATATCGACGATTCTGGATTGCAGTGGCAGAAGAGGCTGGAATTTTGGAAATGTGGTGACTCAAACCGACATGCCCACCCGGTTGACTTATGGTGTCTCGCGTGTCACGCTTCATAATCATGGCTACAATTCAAATACCCATTCGCGAACTCCATGCGCGCACCGGACACTATGTCCGCCTTGCCTCGCGCGACACGGAAGTCATCATCACCGAGAATGGGAAGCCTGCTGCCCGCATCGCACATTTGCAACTCTCAGAGCCTTCCACGAAAACATTAGGCGAACGCCGCAAGCTGCTGCCTGCTTTCAAGGAGGCTCTTTTATCGGGCAAATTGAAATCCGATACGGATAGCACTCCCGGTCTCCGGGAAACCTCCGCACTGCGTGACCTGTGATCTACTGCGACACTGCCTACCTGCTGAAGTATTATGTGGACGAGCCCGGCAGCAAGGAGGTGCGCTCGTTGATTGACCGGCAGACGGGTGTCGGATCGCTTTCCCTAGGTCGATTGGAACTTGCCGCTGCCTTTCACCGGAAGTTACGCGAGTCGCAGATTGAACCTGCCACGCATGAGTGTCTCATTTCCCAATTTGAGGTGGACAACATGGTGGGCTTGTGGACTTGGTTCGACGCGACCCCGGACCTGGTGGACAAAGCCTCAAAAAACTTCGCCACACTCCCGGCAAAAATTTTCCTCTGTGCCTCGGACGCCCTCCACCTCGCCTGCGCAAAGAAGCACGGTTTTCGTGAGATTTATTCCAACGATAAACACCTCCTCGCCGCCGCAAAGCATTTCGGTCTCAAGGGGCGGAATGTGATCAAGTGAGGACCAAGGCGGTGTCTGAATCTTGGAACTCCTGCTGCCCTCCTTGACCTCTGATTTTTTAGCTTCCTAAAAAAGCTCTGGAATCCCGCATCGGTGCGGGTAATTTTCCGCCATGATTCGTGGCATCCTCCTGATCCTGTTTGTTTGCACATCTTCCGCTTTTGCGGGGAACGCCGGTTCGGCGATTCTGGCTCTTCGCGCTGTGGCGGACCAACCCTACGCAGCCGATGCGAGGATCGTCGAACTCAAGGGCGAGCGGGCGGATCCCATGCCTACCGAGTGGCAGATCTTGCTCGCGGATCCCTCTGCGCGCGGCGGTGTGCGGGAGGTGAGTGTCGCCAATGGAGCCATCACCTCCGAGCGGACGCCGTTGAAGGGATTTGAGAATGTCTCCGAGATGCCGGCGATCCAGACGAGCGAGGTTTCGGTGGATTCCAGCAGCCTTTTCCAATCCGTGCAGCAACACGCGAATGACGCGCGAGTGGCCTTCCACTGGCTTGATTACACGCTGCGCACGGATGCTGCCACGCATGAACCGGTCTGGACAGTCCGCCTCTACGACGAATTGGGATCGATTGTTGGCACCATGGGTATTGCTGCCCAAGGCGGAGCCATCGTGCAGGCCATTCAAATGCCGGATGGATCACCCGTGAAAAAAACGGAGGGCAAAAAAGTTGGAGGTTTGTTTGGGAAAATCAGCGACTTCACGGAATCCACCGCCCGCAAAGTTGGCGACACCACCTTGCGCACGGTCGGCACGGTTCAAGAATTTCTCGTTGGAGAGCGCACGATCGGACCAAAAGAGAACGAGTAGCCGAAAAAACCTCGCCCTTCCTCAAGGTTCCCGCTACGCACTGCGGCATGAAGTTTCGAATTCACGCCGTTTTGTTGCTTGCGGCTGCATGTTCCGCCGTCTCTTGTAAAAAGCCCGCCCCCGTCGAAGCCGCTCCGGTGAAAGTCACCGTGACCCCGGTTGTTCAGAAGGATGTCATGGCAACCAACCAGTGGGTCGGTCTCCTTGATGGTTTCCAAAACTCCAACATCCAAGCCCAGGTCACCGGATATCTCCTCACCCAGAACTACAAGGAAGGCTCCGCAGTTAAGAAGGGGGACATCCTTTTCACCATCGACCCGAGACCTTTTCAAGCCGCACTGGCACAGGCAGAGGCCGACTACGCCAACTCCGTCGCGAAGGCGCAGTTGCAGCAAATCACCCTCCAGCGCCAGACCCAGCTCTACCAAACCAAGGTTATCAGCGAGCAGGAATATCAGACCTCCTACCAAAACACCCAAGCCTCATTGGCCAGTGTCGCCGCCTCCCAAGCCGCTGTGCAGGCCGCGCAGGTGAATTTGGAATATTGCACGATCCGTGCTCCGTTTGATGGCGTCGCGGGCGTGGCTCAAGCCCAGATCGGCGATCTCGTCGGCCCCGGTGGACGCGTGAGCATGCTCACCCAAGCCTCGCAGATCGATCCGATGAAAATGAATTTCTTCATCACCGAGGCCGAATATCTCGGAGCGGCGGACCTTCTCCAGCGCATCCAGAACATGCCGGAGGAGGAAAAAAGGGCCCGTTTCTCCTTGCAGCTTGCGGATGGTTCGACCTACCCGGAGCTTGGCAAGTTTGATTTCTTCAACCGCCAGGTGAATGTCTCGACGGGCGCCATTCAGATCACGGTTCTTTTCCCCAATCCCAACGGAGTCCTCCGCCCCGGGCTCTTTGCCAGGATCACGGCGCCGGTCCAGGAAATCAAGGGAGCCTTCCTTGTTCCCCGGAAATCCACCGTGGAAATGCAGGGGAACTTCTTTGTCTCGGCTCTCCAAGCCGACAGCACGGTCAAGCCTGTGCCTGTGAAGCTGGGCCCGCCGCAAGGCCAGTTTATTGTCGTTTCCGGACCTCTTCAGGCGGGTGAAAAAGTCGTTGTCGAGGGGGTCGAAAAAGCCCGCCCCGGTATGAAGGTTGTCGCCAGCCCCTACCAATTGCCGGGCGACTCCACGCCCGCCGCCTCACCGACTCCCGAGTCCACGAAGTAACACGCCATGTCGAATTTCTTCATCCGCCGGCCGATTGTGGCGATGGTTATCGCCATCATCATAGTGATTGTCGGGCTCGTTTCCATGGCGGGTCTTCCTGTCGCGCAGTATCCGAACATCGTTCCTCCTCAGATTCAGGTCTCGACAACTTATGTGGGTGCCGATGCCCTGACGGTCGAGCAGTCCGTTGCCACGCCCATCGAGCAGCAGATGAGCGGCGTCGAGGGCATGGAATACATGTATTCGATCAATGCCAACTCCGGCATCATGAACCTGAATGTGATCTTCGGCACGGATACCGAACCGACGACGGATCAGATTCTCGCCCAGATGCGGCAGACGCAGGCGGCCTCGCAGCTTCCGGCGGAGGTGAAAAACTACGGCGTCACGGTCCAGCAGGCCCTCTCCTCGCCGCTCGCTGTTTTCGTTCTTTCGTCTCCCAATGGCGAGTTCGATCCCACCTTTTTGGCGAACTACGCCTACATCAACATCAACGACCCGCTCACCCGTATTCCAGGCGTCGGCAGCGTGAGCATTTTCGGTGCGGGCGAATACGCGATGCGTATCTGGGTGAGGCCCGACCGGCTTGCCACGCTGAACATCACAGTTCCAGAAGTGATCCAAGCGGTGAACTCGCAAAACAAAGTGAACCCCGCTGGACAGATCGGCGGCGAGCCGGTTCCCCAAGGGCAGGTTTTCACCTTCACGGTCACCACAACCGGACGCCTCACAACGGTCGAGGAATTTGAAAACATCGTTGTGCGCGCCAATCCAGACGGATCGATTGTGCGGATCAAGGATGTCGCCCGTGTCGAACTCGGTGGTCAGGTTTACAACATTCGAGGGCGCTTCCAGGGCCAGAATGCGGCCATCATCGCCGTCTACCAGTTGCCCGGCTCGAATGCGGTGGATACCATGAAGCAAATGCGGGAATTCTTTGAGCAGCAGTCGAAGCAATTTCCCGCAGGGCTCCAATACACGGTCGCCCTCGACACCACGCTCGCCATCACCGACGGCATTCAGGAAATCGTCAAGACCCTGTTCGAGGCCATGGTGCTGGTTATCATTGTGGTGTTTATTTTCCTTCAAGGTTGGCGGGCGACTCTCATTCCGCTCATCGCCGTGCCGGTTTCCCTCATCGGCACCTTTGCGCTTTTCCCGATGCTGGGATTTTCCATCAATACCCTGTCGCTTTTCGGCATGGTGCTGGCCATCGGCCTGGTGGTGGATGATGCCATCGTTGTGGTCGAGGCCATCGAGTCGCACATCGAGGAGGGGTTGAGTCCGAAGGATGCCGCCTTTAAGGCGATGTCGCAGGTGTCTGGTCCGGTTATCGCCATTGCGCTCATCCTGGCGGCGGTTTTCATCCCGACTGTCTTTATTCCCGGCATCACTGGCGCGATGTATCAACAGTTCGCCGTGACGATGGCCGTGTCGGTTCTCATCTCGGCCTTCAACGCCCTCTCACTCAGCCCGGCTCTGGGTGCGCTTCTGCTGCGCCCGCGCAAGGAGGCGAGGGGACCACTTGGTGCCTTCTTCCGAGGCTTCAATAAAATGTTCGACACCGCCACGAACGGCTATGTCGCCGTCTGCCGGGGCCTGATTCGAAAGCTGGGTATTGCTGTCATTCTCCTTGTCGGACTCACGCTGGGAGCCGGCGGGATCGGTGGCACCATGCCGACCGCATTCATCCCCGAGGAGGACCAAGGCTACCTCTTCGGCGTCGTGCAGCTTCCGCGCGCGTCCTCGCTCCAACAAACCACCGAGGCTTCCGAGCGCATCGAGCAGATTCTTTTAAAGACTCCGGGTGTCCAGTATGTGACCTCGATCATCGGCTTCAACCTCCTGAGCACCGTCACGAGCACCTACACGGGGTTCTTTTTCATCACCCTTGAGGAGTGGGCCAAACGCAAGACGCCGGAACTTCAGGTCGATGCCATCCAAGCAAATATCAACAAGGAACTCGCCGCACTCGCAAATCCCACGGCTGCCTTCGCGTTCCCGCCGCCCGCGATTCCCGGAATCGGCACGGCGGGTGGCGTGACATTCATTCTTGAGGACCGCACGGGCGGGCCTGTGGAGTTCATCGCTTCAAACACCCAGAAATTCATGGCCGCCCTCAAGGCCCGCCCGGAATTGACCACTCTCTTCACCACATCGCTCTGGGATGTGCCGCAGATCCATCTCTCGGTGGACGAGGCGCAGGCCATGATTCAGGGCGTAAGCCTCTCAGACGCCTACCAGACCGTTCAGACATTCCTCGGTGGATATTTTGTGAATTATTTCAACCGCTTCGGTCTCCAGTGGCAGGTCTATGTGCAGGCGGAGGGCGAATACCGGACCGATCTCGACAACTTGGGGATGTTTTACATTTCCAATAACAAAAAGGAACCCGTGCCGGTGAGCTCTTTCATCACGGCTTCGGAGTCTTTTGGTCCCGAATTTACGATGCGCTACAACATGTTCCGCTGCTCGCAGATTAATGCTGCCGTCGCCCCAGGATACTCAACGGCACAGGCCATGCGCGCCATGGAGGAGGTCTTCCGCGAAACCATGCCAACCGGCATGGGCTACGACTACTTCGGCATGTCGTATCAGGAAAACCTCGCCGCGAAGGGCGTGCCGCCGAGCGCGATTTTCGGTCTCTCCCTGCTCTTCGTCTTCCTCATCCTCGCCGCGCAATACGAGAGCTGGAGCCTGCCTTTCAGTGTGCTGTTCACCACTCCTGTCGCCGTTTTTGGAGCCTTCGCCGGACTCTCCATGCGAGGCATGCAGAACAACCTCTACGCGCAGATCGGTCTTGTCATGCTCATCGGCCTCGCCGCGAAGAATGCCATTCTCATCGTGGAGTTCGCCAAGGATGAATACGAAAAAGGGAAGCCTCTCTTCGAAGCCACGCTCGCTGGAGCGAAACTCCGCCTGCGTCCGATTCTCATGACGGCCTTTGCCTTCATCCTCGGCACCGTTCCGCTCGCGCTCGCCAGCGGATCAGGCGCCGTAAGCCGCCAGGTCCTTGGCACAACGGTCATCGGCGGCATGCTCGCGGCCACCTTCCTCTCGATCTTCCTCATCCCGGCCTGCTTCTACCTCGTGGAAAAATATTTCGTCGGTGGCGACCACAAGCCTGCCGAAACCCCCGAGCCTCCTGCGAAATAAGATATCACCTCAGCATTCGACTTCGCGCCGCCGCGCGGATTTTGGAGGGTCAACCTTTGCCTTGCTCGCGCCCCTGCTCGCTGCGCCCTGCGGGCCATCTGCGATGTGCTTCCTCCGCCGCGCCCGCAGCTTCGGTTGGCTTGACCCAAGCCTGTGGCGCATTCCCACCGCAGCGTTGCGATCCCATCATGCCGCACGCCACTTGGATTTTAAAACCTAACCTCCCCGGCTTTGGCTTCAATATCTGCCAAGAGCCTTTTCCCATGCCTTTCCTTGATCGGCGGTTGTAAGCAATGGTTCGGGATTTGCGTTGTTGGTGATCGTGTCTTCGAGAAGAAACCCGCAATCGCCCGCGTGTTGGAAGCCTGAGAGCGGTTTTGCCAATGGGGCTTTTTTTGAAAACAGAATCGATTTGAACTGCGTCCCCATGGTTTCGGGATGGAGCAGTGTGCGAAGGCTGCGGAGGATTTTGAGCGTGGAGGGGGTCGGTGCGGCACCATCGAGGGATTTGAGGAGTCCCGTGCTGGCGCCGACGAGGAAGTGGTGTTGGTCGGTGTATCCCTCGAGGGTGAGACCGCATGCGGCGGCATCCTGCGCGAGGGCGGTGAAATCGACATGGGCTGTGATGTCCTTTTTGCCCGGATCTTCAAGTGGGGACTCGTCACGGCGATGTTTGGCATAGCAGGCCAGCGTGCCGCCGGAGCGGTGCGGGGCGAGGAGTTCGGCGCGCGGCATTCCATAGTCGATGGCTAGGAGAAACCCACAGCGCAGGCGCGAGGAAAGCGTTTCGATCAGGTCGCGTTGGTGGCGGCGTAGTTCGGTTCGGTAGCCGTCAGGACGCGGCGGGAGATCCATGTTCTGGATCGGATAGGGGGCTGGTTTGAAGGAAAAACCGGCTTCCTCGGCGTGCACCTGCAGTTCATGCCAGGCACCGCCTTGCGCCTCTACGATGTCGAAGGGCAGGGCATCGAAAAGCTCGTTCGAAAAATGAACTCCAACGAAGGGAGGCAGATCCTCCGGACGCTCGACCCACTGGACATCGCAGCCCGCAAGTGTGGCGGTCTGTTTTTCGCGGAGAATGGAAGCTGGTTCTATGATGGTGAGAGGAACCACGGCCAGAGGAGTTTCAGACAGGGCTTTCAGAATATCGCTTGATAGGCGGCCATCATGCGCGCCTTGCTCGACAAGTCGGAATTCTGGCGGGCATCCAAGTGCTTCCCACATTTCCAAAAACTGCCCTGCCAGAACGGCACCGAAGACGGGGCCGAGGCTCACGCTTGTGAAAAAGTCGCCTTCGCGGCCCACGGCAGCCCGGCCCGATGTGTAGTAGCCCTCGAGAGGGTCATAGAGCGCAAGGTCCATGAAACGGGAGAAGGGCATGGGGCCCAGCGTTTCGATTTCCTGGTGGATGCGGTCTTTAAGGCTTGGTGACCTCGCGGACATAGACATTGATCTGACCGCCGGGGCTTTCCTTGACTTCCATGACTTGGAAGGGCCGCCGGGAGTCCCGAGAGACTGCGGAGCCATCTGACGGTGCGGTCATGCCGTTCGGATATTGAACGATGATGCGGATATTGTCGGGGCGTGACCCAAAGCCTCGCTGCGGTGCGCGCATGACGGCGCGGTCGCCTCCGGCAGCCGTGACATTGAAGCTGCCTTGCAGATAAATCCTCTCGCCGCTGGTGCCTTTTTTCGCGATGTCCGAGAGGTCGCTCTGTGAGACAAGGCGACCTCTTGGCATGCGTCCTGGTTCATAGACCTGCCAGTTTTTGGAGCTCGCCGCTGCGATGGCCCTTGGAGCCTCAGGTGTTGGAGAAGGCGATGGTCTGGGGGTAGCGGATGGGGATGGCGACGGCGATGGCGTGGGGGTAGCGGACGGGGCTGGCGAAAGGGATGGAGTGGCAGATGGTGCAGGAGTGGGTGATGGGGTGGCTGCGGGCGCCGGAGTGGGCAGAGCAGAGGCCAGAAGGGTAGGCGTTGCTGCCGGAGTCGGTTCTGGGGTGAAAACGGGGATTGGCTTCTCAACCCGCATGAGGCGTGCCTGTGCGGCGGCCGCGTCCTCCGGCTTGGGTTCCTGTTTTTTTGTCGCGGTGAGTCGTGCTTTTTTCCGGAAGTGCTCGTATTTCGCGTCCGCTTCGTTTTGGCGGGTGGCATCGACCACAGGCAGTCCGGCGCGCACATTGAGCATCGTCGGGGGTTCGAGGGTGAATGTGCCGTCCGAGGCAACTGACTCGTAGCTCGGATACATAATTGAAACGGTCGTGAGCTTGAGTCTCCCGTCCTTGAGGCGTTCGATGTGGATGATCGCAGCCAGTTCGTTTTCGCGCTTCAGATCAATGTCGAGGCCGGTGAGGAGTGTCCGATGCAGCGTTGGGATGACCAGTTTGTCCGAAGAAAAAATCTGCTCAATCAGGAGGCGTGGGTCATCCTTTGAAACGGCAAGCGCGGCAACGCCGGAGGGGAAGTAATCACTTCCGGTGAGTTCAAAGGAATCGAGGATGTTGAAGGTGCCGAGGACATATGGCACGAGTCCGTCGGCGGGCTTGTAGTTGCGGATATAGTTGCGAATGAGGATTTCATTCGTACGCTCGAGTTGGCGCGGTTTCATTTTACCAAATCGCTCCATGATCTGCTGCGCACGGAGGAATTCGCCACGAGGTGCCTCGGTGAGCTCGAAGCGTTTGGGGGGCTCGATTTTTTTGAGTTTGGTCAGGACTTCGTGGCTGAAGGGCTTTTCCGGGTGTCCAAAAACATAGAAGCTTCCTATCCAGCAAGCGATTGCGATGCCAATGAATACTAGAATGAGTATGGTCCAGCCGAACAGTCCGCTTTCATCTTTTCGTGCGGGTTTGGATGGGTCGGAGTCGGGGTCCTTAAACCAGGCGCGGCTGTTATTTGTTTCTGGATCTAGCGGCATTTTGCTTAGGCCTCAGCGGCTGCAGCGGGTTCAAAAGATGTGCCGCAACCACAGGATCTCGTGGCATGGGGATTGCGAATGCGGAAACCGGCACCGGACAGGCCGTCCTCGTAGTCCAATGAGGAGCCTTCCAATTTTTCTGCGCTGTCTGGGTCAATGAAAACCTTGGCTCCCATGTGCTCGATGATGGCATCGGTGGGTTTGGCGGAGTCGATTTCCATGACGTATTGGAGACCGGCACAACCTCCTTTTTCGACGGCTAGGCGGAGTCCATCCCCTGAACCTTTGGAGGCAATCAGGTCCAGCAGGGCAAGAGCGGCTTGGTCCGTGAGAGTGATCACACTCTTTTCTTATGAACGAATCCGTGCAAAGTCAAACGACATGGGAAAGATCCGCCTGCTCACAGACGAAGTCGCAAGCCAAGTTGCGGCGGGCGAGGTCGTGGAGCGCCCTTCTTCGGTGGTGAAGGAGTTGGTGGAAAATAGTATTGATGCAGGTGCGCGGAGGATTCGTGTGGAATTTGCCCGCGGAGGAACCCAGTTGATTCGAGTTGAGGACGACGGCTCCGGGATGGACCGCGAGGATGCGCTGCTCAGCCTGGAGCGGCACGCCACGAGCAAGATCCGGACGGCTGCCGATTTGGCGGATGTCGGCACCATGGGTTTTCGCGGCGAGGCGGTGCCGAGTATTGCGAGCGTCTCCAGATTCCGTTTGGTGACACGCCCCGCCGAGGCGGTGGCTGGAACCGAAATCCAGATCGCGGGTGGTAAAATCGAGTCGGTCTCGGACAGCGGAGGCGCTCCGGGAACATCGATTGAAGTGCGGTCGTTATTCTTCAACCTGCCGGCTCGAAAAAAATTTCTGCGGGGTGAAGAGACCGAGGCGGCGCATATTTTGCATCAGATGCAGTCACTCGCCATCGCGCATCCGGACGTTGCGATGACGCTTGTGCGCGATGGTCGACTTGTATGGCAGGCTGCCGCCACGAAAGATCACGAGGTTCGGATCCGCGATCTTTTTGGAGCGGACTTTGTGGGGCGCCTCATGGTCGTTCAGCCAATCGAGGAACACGGCATTCGCATCGAGGGCTTCGTGGCGAAACCAGGGGAGGGGAGGCCTGACCGGGAGTTACAGTTTGTGGTTCTCAACAGGCGAGTGGTTCAGTGTCCGGCGGTTTTTCAATCCCTGCGCGAGGCTTATGCGGAGGCGCTGCCAAAGGGGCGGCATCCTCTGGCCGTTTTAAGGGTCACGATGGATCCGCTGTCTTTCGACTGCAATGTGCACCCCGCCAAGCGCGAGGTGCGTTTGCATCGGCCTGATCAGGTTCGGCAGGCGGTTTATGCTGCGGCGAAGCAGGCGCTGGATGTGTTTCGAACACCTGTGGAGGCTGCTCCGAAAGAGCCTGCTGCGATTCGGAGCGAAGTGATGCCTGAGACGGTTTTCCATCGCCCATCGCGTCCGTCGTTTTCTCCGCCTCCGCAAATGGATCTGCCTGTCATGCCACAGCCTGAGCGAGCGGTGGAGAATGACGACGCTTTTCGTCTTCTTGGAGGTCTTGGCGGGCGATGGATTCTTATGGAGGGCGGGGAGGGGCTCGTCCTGCTCGATGCGAGGGCGGCATCGGAGCGAATCCTTTTCGAGGGCCTTCGCCGCGAGTCCGCCCTTGGTCATGTGGCATCGCAGCGTCTTCTCCTCCCCGAAATCGTCGAGCTCACCCCAAAGGATGCCGTCTGGATTTCCGAAAATCTCGAAGCCCTGCAGAAGGCTGGATTTTTACTCGAGGCCTTCGGTGGCTTTTCCTTCAAGGTTGAGGCTCTGCCCTCGTGCCTCTCGGAGCGTGATGCCCGCGCGGCGTTGCTCGATGTGTGCGAAACCCTGCGCTCCACAGGCCTTCTCGGGTCGGGTCAACCGGTACTTGATGCCCTCCTGCGCTCGGTTTCGCGCATCGCCGCATTGAATGGTTTCGTCTACGAGGAGTCCCGTGCACGCCGTCTGGTCCGGGAGTTGCTGAAATGCGAGTTGCCCTATGCCTGCCCGCTGGGGCGTCCCACCATGATTCAGTGGTCGTTCGGCGAGCTGGATCGAAAGTTCGGTCGCTGATTTCAGGCGCTCGCGGGTTGCTTCAGGGAAATCGGTATGAGATAAATCGCCTATGCCCGATCTCCGAATCGAACCCGCGACCTTGGATGACCTGCCCGAGTTGACCGAGCTCCTTCGTGACTTGTTCCTGCGGGAGGCGGATTTCCAGCCCGATCGGGAAAAGCAAATGCGCGGTCTGCGCTTGATTCTGGAGCAACCCGCAAGGGGGCGAATTTTTGTTCTTAGAAATGAGAGGATGATCATTGGAATGATCAATCTTCTCATCACCATCAGCACAGCGGAGGGTGGATTTGTGCTTGTGCTGGAAGACTTGGTGGTGCATCGCGACCATCGTGGGATCGGCTACGGGTCGCGCCTCTTGCAGCATGCCATCGGGTTTGCGCGTGAGAAAAAATTTCTCCGCATCACACTCCTCACCGACAATGCCGAGGAACCCCCTAGGTTCTATCTCAAGCATGGATTTGTTGAAAGTGAGATGAAGCCGATGCGCTATTTTGTGGATCATGAATCCTGAGTTCCTCGTGAGGGAGGGGGCGCATTGAGCCGAGGCATCAAGACGGCATTTGTGCTTGGCGCGGGGCTCGGGACGCGGTTGCGTCCGCTCACAGACGAGCGACCCAAGCCGCTTGTCCCGATTTTCAACAAGCCACTCATCACTTTTGCGTTTGATCACCTGATTGCCGCAGGGGTCACTCGATTCGTTGTGAATACACACCATCGGCCAGTGGCCTACTCGCGATGGCTCGGCGGGACCAACGGCCAAACGGAGTATCGCGGATGCCCTGTTTTTTTTCGTCATGAACCGGTGCTTCTCGAGACAGGTGGTGGAATCAAAAATGCTTCAGACCTCATCGGTGATGAACCGTTTCTGGTTTACAACGGCGATGTCCTCGCAGACTTCCCGCTTCAAAGCCTGATCGCATCGCACCAGCGCTCGGGGCGCATCGCGACTCTCGCTCTGCGGGCCTCGGGAGGTGAGCGCCGCATTCAGTGTGATCCAGCCACAGGGCGTATTACTGATATGCGTGGTCTCATTGGTGGGCGGTCCGAGCCGGCATTTCTATTCACAGGTGTGAGTGTTTTCTCTCCCGAAATTTTCAAACACATCCCGGCGGGTGATGTTGTTTCGATCATCCCTGTTCTGGTTGATCTCATGCGCCTTGGAATGCCGGTGGGCGGAGAGGTGATCAATGAGGGGGTGTGGTTTGATATCGGGAATATCCCGTCCTACATGGATGTGCACCGGATGTTGAGCGAAGGCGGCCACTCCTTTTCCTATCTTCCCGGTGGCTGGTTGCAGCCTATTCAGAGAGGCGCGCGCATTCATCACGGTGCTATGATTTCAGGCTGCTCGGCTGTTGCAGCGGGCGCGGATGTGGGAGAGGGTGCCGATCTGAAAAACGTGATCGTCTGGCCGGATGCAAAAGTTGAAGCGCGAGTGAGCCTGCGTGATGCTGTGGTCACCCCGAAGGGAGTTTCGCAATGCCATTGCGCGTCGAGTTCCGTCGGTGCATAGTCTGGCCGTCTTTGCCTGTATGAGCCTCCACTCCAAAATCAAAATAGTTGCTGTTCTGTTTTTCTCGGTTGTGTGTCTCGTCGGCTGCGTGACGCAGAGCTTCGATCCCGACAAGGCGCCAGAGTTTTTGATCCAGGCGGATTACGCTCCATTCTATACCCTCGGGCCAGGACAGGAGCGCGGGCCGGATGCTTCGCTTCAACGGGGAGAGCGTGTGAAAATGCTGCGCCGCGAGTTTGGATTCAGCTACGTCGAGATCAAGAACGGTCGCACGGGCTACGTCGCAAATGAAGAAATTGCGCCTGCACCTCCGCGTGAGCCTGAAGCCTCCTCAAGACCCTTCCGCAAACGCTCTCCGAGCAGGTCGGCGGAATTTTCCAATGCGCTGGAAGCTCCTGTTCCACTGCCTGAAATCGAGGCACTGCCGGAACCTGTTGATGTTCTCCATCCCATTTCCGAGATCGAATCCCCGGCTGATTCCAGGCCGGAGTTTCGCTATTGAATTGGCTCGCGGTTTTTCATCTCGGTCTGAAAGAGAACGCCTCCTGTAATTTTTTTCTTTTTTTCTCTTGCCAACTTTTCGCAGCTCTGTAGTTTCCCCCTTCCCGCAAAGCCTCGAGGGGGGATTGAATCAATAACGTGTTAAAGATTCCGTTCCTTTGAAACCTGAAGCCGCGCGAAAAAAGAAAGATGAAAAACAAGGCACACACTCCAGTCAAAGCCGCTACGAAATCGGTCGCGAGTTTTTGTGCTGTCGAAAAATTTTGATCATGAGCGCCACCGTTCTTACAGCCGCAGACGCCGCAAAGGCGAAGATTGAACTCATCACAGATGAAGCCAAGGGCAACCAGGCTGTGCATGATGTTGTCGTGGCACTCCAGGCCGCCCGCCGCAGCGGCACTGCATGTGCAAAGACCAAAGCCGATGTGAACCTCTCGGGTCGCAAACCATGGCGTCAAAAAGGAACAGGCCGGGCCCGTGCCGGATATTTCTCCAGTCCAGTTTGGGTTGGTGGAGGCGTGGCTCATGGACCAGTTCCTCGTGATTACACGAAGAACACGCCTAAAGCTGTTAAAAAACTCGCTCTCCGGAAAGCCCTCAGTGCACGCATCGCTCTAGGAGATGTCCTGCTCGTTGACACCTTCGTGGTAGCAGAACCCAAGACCAAACAGTTCGTGACGCTTCTTCGTTCGGCCAGTCCGGATGCTCGGAAGACCCTGATCGTTTCTGAAGGTTTCGATGAAAATACTTTTAAGGCCGCCCGCAATGTGGCAAGCGCCCAACTCACCCGCGCATCCGATGTCAATACCGAGCACCTCCTCGCATTCGACAAGATCATCGTGACTCGTGCGGCGCTCGACAAAATTTCCGAAAGGCTCGCGTAATGAATACAGAAGTTTACGATCACATTGAGACTGTCCTGCTGACCGAGAAAGCAACCCTGCTTTCCGAAAAGCTCAACAAATACGTTTTCCGTGTTCGTCCATCGGCTAACAAACTGCAAATCAAGCGTGCAATTGAGGTAATTTTCAAAAAGAAGGTTGCTGATGTGAACACAGCAAACTTCGCTGGTAAGAAAAAGCGTGAGCGTCGAGCCGACTTTGGTCGTCAGGCGAACTGGAAGAAAGCAATCGTAACCCTGAAAGAGGGTGAAAAACTAGATCTCGTCTAAGAAAATCAGACCATGGCCATCAAAACTTTTAGACCACTGACTCCTGCCGCCCGCTTCAAGGCGCTTCCGGATTTCGCCGAAATCACAAAGACGAAGCCGGAAAAAAATCTTACAGAGCCTATCAAACGCACAGGCGGCCGCAACAATCAGGGCCGCATCACGATGCGTCATGTAGGCGGCGGGCACAAGCGCCGATATCGCATTATCGATTTCAAGCGTAGCCGTCGCGATGCGGTGGCTGAGGTTACTGCCATCGAGTATGATCCCAATCGCACCGCGCGTATTGCTCTTCTGAAATACGAGGACGGGGAAAAAGCATACATTCTCGCTCCCGTGGGCCTAGAAGTTGGTCAAAAAGTCGTAGCCGGTGAAAAAGCAGATCCCAACGTAGGAAATGCTCTTCCCCTCAAGTCTATCCCACTCGGCACTTCAATTCACAACGTCGAATTTATTCCTGGTCGCGGAGGACAGATCGTTCGAAGCGCCGGTTCCGTTGCAGTGCTAGCCAACCGGGAAGGTGGTTACGCTCTGGTGAAATTGGCTTCTGGAGAAATCCGCCGTATCAACGAGAACTGCTACGCAACAATCGGTCAGGTCGGCAATTCCGACCATATGAACGTTTCCTCAGGAAAAGCTGGACGCAGTCGCTGGCTTGGAATCCGACCACACGTTCGTGGCATGGTCATGAACCCTGTCGATCACCCAATGGGTGGAGGCCAAGGCAAGAGCAAGGGCGGTGGCGGTCGCCACCATCCGATGTCCCCATGGGGTCAGCTCGCGAAGGGTTTCAAGACCCGCCGCAAACATAAACCCAGCGATACGTTCATCGTCCAGCGCCGCAAATCCAAAGCTAAGAACTAATCATGGCACGCTCACTTAAAAAAGGCCCATACGTCGAGTGGAAACTCCTCGACAAAATCGATAAGATGAACGAATCGGGTGGCAAAAAACCAATTAAAACTTGGTCACGCCGCAGCACGATCACTCCAGACTTTGTCGGCCACACTTTTAACGTTCACAATGGCAAAACTTTCATTCCTGTTTTCGTAACCGAAAATATGGTTGGCCATAAGTTGGGTGAATTTTCCCCAACACGCATCTTTAAGAAACACGGTTCTCACACCGCAAAAGTGACCAAGTAAACTCATGAGGGTTGTCGCCATGGCGGCAGCACTCACCATCCTGCCAATGCTTACCATAGCCAAGGCTCAGGATGACCGATCTTTGACAGATTTTGAATCACGAATTGGGAATACCAAGACGCAAGTCTCGGTCTCCGATTCTAATACTATTGGTGCCTTGAGGGAAAAACTCCTCTTGGCCGAAACGACCATTAGCGCACTGACTGCTACAGTAGCGGAAATGGGAAATAGTGCCGAAGCAAGCCGGCGGCAGCTTGAAGATGCAAACTTACGGCTAGAAGCCCTTGCCGTCACAGAAAAAAACAGCAAAACAGAAGCTTTAGAAGCACGATTGCTTCAATGTCTGCGAGAGTTGCGTCTCATTAAAAGTGATAAGGACGCCGCCCGTCAGCAGCTCTTAATGTTGTCTGAGGCAATACAAATGCTTTTGTTAACCACAGCAAACACAAATCCGCAAGCTCTACTTGCTGTTGAGTCTGAGTTAAGAAAAACGAGCGAAGTTCTCGGGGGGAATGTTAGCTCGCAGGAAAAAAAAGCAGTACCAAGCCTTACACAGGGACTTGTTCTTGACACAAGAGATGAACTTTCACTTGTAGTGGTCAATTTAGGCAGAACTCATGGGGTTAAGATCGGAATGCCCTTTCAAGTATTTCGAAATGATAAAATTATAAGCGCCATAAAAATAGTAGACGTCCGAGACAAAATTTCTGGCGGCGTGATTCAATCTCTTACATCTGAAACTATTCGTATAGACAAAGGCGACACTGTTAAGGTGGATGCCCAAAAATAAATTAACATAAAATAAAAATGCAGGTAAAATCAATTCATAGGTTCGCCAAAATCTCGGCCTTCAAGGCTCGCGAGGTCACTCGTGCCATTCAAGGGTTGCCAGCTACCGACGCAGTGGATCTCCTGCGTTTCACTCCCAAGAAAGCAGCAGGTCTCATTCTCAAGACACTGAAAAGTGCGATAGCCAACGCTGAGAATAACAATCAGCTCAACCCAGGCGACCTTGTTGTCAAAGAGGCAGTCGTCGGGGAGGGGCCAACTTTGAAGCGCTTCCAGCCCAAGGCCCGCGGAAGCGCTGGTCCCATCCGCAAACGCACCAGCCACATCAGCGTGACTCTCACTGACGAGATTGAAATCGTACGTCGTGGTGACAAGCCCAAGAAAAAGTCAGCTAATAAGAAAACTTCCGCCAAGCAAAAAGCTCCTGCAGCTCAAGGCACGGCGCCAACACAAACAGAAGCCTCCGCCACAACTGCGGAAACCAAGGAATAATCATGGGACAAAAAGTTAATCCAATCGGATTCCGCCTCCCCGTCACTCGTGACTGGGGTTCACGCTGGTATGCCTCTCGCAAGGACTTTGCCGACTATCTCATTGCTGACGAAAAGATTCGCAACGTTTTAAAGAAAAAGCTGAAACAAGCAGCAATCTCAAGGATCGTCATCGAACGCGCATGGAATAGTGTCCGCGTTACAATCCACACCGCCCGACCTGGTGTTGTCATCGGTCGACGTGGGCAGGAGATTGAAAATCTCACCAAGGAAGTCAGTGATCTCGCAGGCGGAAAACAAGTTAAAATTGACATCGTCGAGGTCAAAAATCCTGATATGGATGCTCAACTCGTTGCTGAGAATGTCGCATCCCAACTCGAGCGTCGCATCTCTTTCCGTCGTGCAATGAAGCGAGCTGTCCAAATCACTATGGAGCAAGGCGCCTTGGGCATCAAAATTCGAGTTGCGGGCCGCCTTGGCGGTGCTGAAATCGCCCGTACCGAGCGCTACCATGAAGGTAAAGTGCCTCTTCACACGCTCCGCACACCGATCGACTACGGTTTTACAGAGGCGGAAACAGTGGCCGGCAAAATCGGCGTCAAGTGCTGGATCTGCAAGAAAGTTGAAGACGTTCCAGATAAAACTCAGGAACCTCGCCAATCATCCCCAGCAGCTCAAGCTTCGGCTGATGTCCCACAGGCTGTATAAACTCTCCAGGAATTTCAAGTAAAAGGATAAAACTATGCCATTGATGCCAAAACGCGTGAAGTATCGCAAGACGCAGCGGGGAAGCCGCAAGGGTCTCGCCTCACGCAATACCACAATTGATTTCGGTGAATTTGGTCTCCAAACTCTGGAGCGCGGCTGGATCACCAACACTCAGATTGAAGCAGCACGTGTTGCTCTAACTCGTAACATGAAACGTAAAGGCAAGCTCTGGATTCGAATCTTTCCTGATAAGTCCGTTACAGCCCGCCCGCCAGAAACCCGAATGGGTAAAGGTAAAGGTCAGCCCGAATACTGGGTGGCTGTTGTCCGTCCAGGCAATATTCTTTTTGAATTGGATGGAATCTCTGAAACTGTGGCGCGCGATTCTCTTCGATTGGCAGCCAATAAACTCCCTCTTCGCACGAGGTTCCTCACCCGTCACCACGCAGTGTAATTGCCGATATGAAAATCAAGGAAATTCAGGAACTCACACCAAAAGAACTCGTTTCCCGCAAACGGGAACTCAAAGAAGAGATGTTCAACCTGCGAATTCAACAACAAAGCTCCCAACTTGAGAGACCGCACCTCATCCGGGTAGCACGTCGCAATGTTGCGCGCATAGAAACCGTTCTCAGCCGCAAGGCCCGGGAAGCAGCAGCCAAGTAGTCAATGGAAGATACAATCACTCCCGAAACCACACAAACCGAGTCCCGCGGACTGCGCAAGGTTCGTGTCGGCGAAGTCGTCTCGAATAAAATGGACAAAACCATTGTTGTTCGTACAATCACACGCGTGCCCCATCCAAAATTTGGAAAAATTACGAAGCACGTCACTAAATTCCATGCTCATGACGAAAAGAACGAAGCCCAAATCGGCGACCGTGTGAGCATTATGGAAACCCGCCCGCTCAGCCGCACCAAGCGCTGGCGTCTTGTCGAAGTTCTCAAACACTAAATTGCCATGATTCAAATCCGCTCACGCCTCGATGTCGCCGACAATACCGGTGCCCGTATGGCCACCATGATCGGTGTCATCGGCAAGGCGACTCAAACTGCCCGCATCGGTGATATCATCACAGCTAACGTGAAGGAGGCTTCCACTGGTGGCACGGTGAAAAAAGGTGACGTCGTTCGCGCTGTTGTAGTGCGCACGAAGAAACCAGTAACCCGCGAAGACGGTTCCGCCCTGCGATTTGATAGCAATGCGATTGTTATCATCGACAAGGATATGAACCCTCGCGGCACCCGCATTTTTGGCCCAGTCGCCCGCGAGCTTCGCGAAAAGAACTTTATGAAAATCATCTCCCTAGCCCCGGAGGTCCTATAATGAGCCAAGCTAAATTTCATGTTCGCCGTGGCGATACCGTTCAGGTCATTTCTGGCAACCACAAGGGTGCCAGTGGAAAAGTTCTCGAAGTCAAAGCCGCAAAAGCCCAAGTTATTGTGGAAGGCATTCGGATGATCAAAAAGCATCAGCGGAAGTCTCAGGAGCATCCGAATGGCGCAATCCTCGAGCGTGAGGGTCCGATCCACATCTCTAATGTCAAATTGCTCGAACCAGCAACAACCGACAAGAAGTCTAAAAAAGCCGCGTAAGTAGCATACATCCATGACTCAAGAACCTGCACTCTTTACCGACTACAAGACCCGCGTCCTGCCCGCTCTCCGCGAGAAACACGGTTATTCGAACGTTCATCAAATTCCAAAGATCACCAAGGTGGTCATCAACACCTGCATCGGCTCAGCTCCCGACGTCAAGGAATCTCTTGAAATCGCGAGAACGGAACTCACCACGATCACCGGTCAACGGCCGGTGACAACCATGGCGAAAAAGGCGATCTCCAACTTCAAGCTCCGCGAGGCTCAAGCCATCGGTGCTAAGGTCACTCTCCGTGGCCGCCTGATGTATGAGTTCCTTGAGCGCCTTATCAAAACGGCACTTCCACGTATCCGCGATTTCCGTGGTATCTCTCCACGTGCATTTGATGGCCAAGGAAACTACACTCTTGGCGTTGCCGACCAGTCCATCTTTCCGGAGATCGAACTCGATCGCATCAAAAAGAACATTGGCTTTGACGTCACGATTGTCACAACGGCCTCCACAAATGCCGAAGCCAAGTCACTCCTCACGGAACTTGGAATGCCATTCACTGACAAGCCGAAAAAGCTAGCCGAGACCAAATCCGCAACCGCGCCAGCCGCCTAATTCCACGATATGACCGATCCCATTGCTGATATGCTTGCACGCCTGCGGAATTCCGCTGCTGCTGGACAACCATCCCTGACGCTTCCTTACTCGAAGCTAAAAAGCGATATCGCCCAAATCTTGAAAAAAGAGGGCTACATCAAAGATACTGAACTGGTTACTACTGATGGTCACCAGAATATCAAAATTCAAACAAAATTCGTAAACAAAACCAGCGCCATCACCGGCCTGAAACGCGTGAGCCGTCCCGGCCTTCGCCGCTACGTGGGAGCAGGGGAGATTCCTCGAGTTCTCGGCGGTATGGGTATCGCGGTCCTTTCCACCTCGCGGGGCATTCTCACCGGTCACGAGGCGCGCAAACAAAAAGTCGGCGGCGAATTGCTTGCCTACATCTGGTAACCATGTCACGTATCGGAAAACAATCTATTAAGGTCCCGCCAAAGGTGAAAGTCACCTTGGCTCCAAATGGGGCTGTAAACATCGAGGGACCCAAAGGCAAACTTGAGTGGACTCTCCCGTCCAAGATCAATGCAAAGCTCGATGGCGAGCAACTTTCTGTCGTGCGCGACGGCGAGAATCGCGAGCAAAAAGCTCTTCATGGTCTTTCCCGCTCATTGCTCTCAAACATGATCATCGGTGTGACTGATGGCTTTAAACGCGACATGGAAATCCATGGCGTTGGTTTCAAGGCCGCTGTTCAGGGTCAAAAGCTGAACCTTAGCCTCGGGAAGTCCCACCCGATCTTGTTCGATATTCCAGAGGGTGTGAAAATCACTGTCGCCGAGAACACAAAGCTTTCTATTGAAGGCATCGACAAGCAGGTCGTTGGCCAGTGTGCAGCGGATATCCGTGCATACTACCCACCGGAGCCGTATAAAGGCAAAGGTGTCCGCTTCGTTGGTGAACAAATCCGCCGCAAGGAAGGCAAAACCGTCCAATAAATCATGTCTGCTACAGATAAACGAAAATTCCGTCATGTTCGCTTGCGTAAAAAACTCGCGGGCACACCAACCCGTCCTCGCTTGGCCGTTCATTTTTCCGGACGCCACATTACAGCTCAAGTCATTGACGACTCGATCGGCAAGACACTTGTTTCTGTCAATACCACTGAAGCTGAACTTCGTGCCAAACCCGGTGCAAGAGCCAATGTGGCTACTGCCTGTGAAGTTGGTAAGCTCATCGCCGAACGTGCCGCTGCGCACAAAATCACCAAAGTCGTCTTCGATCGTGGTGGCTTTAAATACCATGGCAAGGTCAAAGCCCTTGCCGACGCCGCCCGTGAGGGTGGTTTTGAATTCTAATACGACCTACCATGCCTCCGAAATCCAGAGATAGAAAACAAACCCGTTCCGAAACGCCAAGGGAACCCAAGGAGACCACTGAGAAGGTTGTCTTCATTAACCGTTGCGCTAAAGTCGTCAAAGGTGGTCGTCGTTTCAGCTTCAGCGCCCTGATCGTTTGTGGCGACCAAAAAGGTAAGGTCGGTGTTGGCTTTGGTAAGGCCAATGAAGTGAGTGAGGCGATACGCAAGGCAACCGACGCTTCCAAGAAGCGTATGGTTAAGATTGCCGTTCAAGAAAATACGATTCCTCACATGGTTACTGGCGAATTTGGTGGTGGCCGAGTTCTTCTCCGCCCTGCATCTCCCGGAACTGGAGTCATTGCAGGCGGTGGTGTTCGTGCGGTTCTCGAAGCTGTAGGTATTCGCGACGTTCTGGCTAAGTCACTTGGTTCCAGCAACCACGCCAACGTCGTTCATGCCACTATTGCTGCTCTGAGCCAGCTTCGTCACAAAGATGATGTTTTCCGCCTTCGTGGCAAAACAATCCGCCCCAAGGTTGCCGCTGCTCCAACTGAACCTGCTTCCGCGTAAAACACATGAGACTCCATACACTTAAACCCAATCCTGGTGCAAAGCACCGCCGTAAACGCCTTGGTATCGGCGAAAGCTCTGGCAAGGGCAAAACATCCGGCAAGGGTCACAAGGGCCAGAAAGCGCGCTCCGGTGGTTCCATTCGACTCGGCTTCGAAGGTGGTCAGATGCCAATCTATCGCCGGTTGCCAAAACGCGGTTTCAATAACAAGGACTTTAAGACTTTCTACGGCGTTGTCAATTTGGACTCCTTGGAAAAGTCTTTTGCTGCTGGTGACACGATTACCGAAAAGTCCCTTCGCAAAGCAGGCCTCGTTAAAGGCCGTTTCGATGGTGTCAAAATCCTCGGTCGGGGTGAAGTGACCAAGGCTCTCACTGTTGAAGTTGATGAGGTCAGTGCAACGGCCCGTGAGAAAATTGAGAAGGCCGGGGGCAAGGTTATCCTCCCCAAAGTTGACGCAACGGCTTAAGGCTGCTGCACCCAGCTTCAAATGATAAGCGCCTTCGCCAACATTTTCAAGATTCCTGAGCTGCGCTCCCGCGTACTTTTCACGCTTGCGGCGATCGTCGTGATCCGCGCCGGTTCAGCTATCACTACTCCCGGTGTAAACGCTCAAGTTCTCCGTCAGTGGTTTCTTGATCATGCCGGGGCCTCCTCCACCGGTGGTGTTGCTGCTTTGTTCAACCTCTTCAGTGGTGGTGCATTAGCAAATTGTGCTATTTTCTCGCTCGGCGTGATGCCTTTTATCAGTGCATCGATCATGCTCCAGCTTCTCACTGCTGTGGTTCCCCAGTTGGGAAAACTGGCTCGAGAGGATGGGGGACGCCAGAAGATCATGCAATACACCCGATATGCCACCATCGGACTATGCATTTTTCAAGCCTATCTGCTGGCGAAATCTTTTGAAAATCCCCAGGCCAACCCATTCCTGCCGGGAATCATGGATACCATTAATCGTCTGGGGCTGCCTCTGGTGACAACCCCTGGTTTTGGGTTTCAACTGATCACCATCATCACGATGACTGCCGGAACTCTGCTCCTGATGTGGCTGGGCGACCAACTTACTGAAAAGGGGATTGGCAATGGCATGTCTATCATCATCACAGTGGGCATCTTGGCTCAATTGCCTGCCGGACTTCTTCAAGCTTGGAGGACATTTGTGCCCAGCGCTGCAAATGCTCAGTCCGCAGTCAGCCCAGTGGTTTTGGTCTTAATGATTGGGTTTCTCTTTTTCGTTATTGCTGCCGTCATCGCTGTTACTCAAGCACAACGCAAGATCAGTGTTCAATACGCCAAGCGCGTTGTTGGTCGCAAAGTCTACGGTGGCCAAACTCAATACATGCCTCTCAAGATCAATTATGCCGGTGTGATGCCGATCATCTTTGCTCAGGCCATCCTGCTCTTTCCGTCCACTATCCTCAATATGGCCTTCCCAGGCGTCGGTTGGGCTCAGGATCTTTCAAACCTTCTTACCTACGGATGGTTGCATTACCTTTTCTATGCCCTGATGATCTTTTTCTTCAGCTACTTCTGGGTCGCAACTCAGTTTCAACCTGTCCAGATCGCAGATGATCTTAAAAAATATGGTGGATTCATTCCTGGTGTTCGTCCCGGCAAGCCAACGGCTGACTTCCTGGATTACACAATGACCCGCCTCACCTTTGCCGGGGCCATCTTTTTGACTGCGGTTGCCGTTCTGCCGCAGCTTTTAAGCCAGAGTCTCCAAGTGCCGTACATGACTTCTCAGTTCTTCGGCGGCACTGGCCTACTGATCATCGTTGGCGTTGTTCTTGATACCATGCGCCAAGTCGAGACACACCTTCTTCAGCGCCACTATGATGGATTTCTGCGCAAAGGTCGCATCCGCAGTGCCCAAGAATCGCGCAGTCGGCTTTCGTCGGCCCAATCCATCAATGACCAGACACTCGTCTGGATATATGCCGGTATTGCAATCCTCGTCATAGCCGGTGTGACGATTTATTTCGCCACGCAACTTTAGCGTGTTTCTGGAGTCTTGAAAACCTGCGCTGCTTTGCTCTGTCCGCCAATACCTGGCAAGGACTCCAAGACCCGCCCCTCGTTTTGTGGAGTTTTGGCATCCAGTTTCCTGAACGTCTCAAGCTCTCCTTTCAACACCACCAGCAAGGAGGTCACATGATCAGCATCAAGCGCCCTCATGAGATTGAAAAAATGCGACAGGCTGGCGAGGTTGCCGCTCAGATTCTTGAAGAACTGGCCTCACGCATCGCTCCCGGAGTGACCACCGGGGAGATCGACCATGCGGCTGCCCAGCTGATGTCAGCCGCAGGGGTTCGCAGTGCCTTTCTCGGATACAAGAAATTTCCCGGCCACATTTGCATCAGCCTAAACGAGGAGGTCGTTCATGGCATCGGCAGTTCCCGAGCGATAGCTTACGGCGATATCGTTAAGATGGATGTCGGCATTATTCGCGACGGCTGGATTGGTGACAATGCCACGTCGGTTCCTGTTGGCATCATCGACCCGGAGATTGAGCGTCTTCTCACTGTCACGGAAGAAATTCTCAACGGCGCTGTGCAACTCGCCCGCCCCGGCCACCGTGTTGGCGACATTTCAAATTTTGTTGAATCCGAAGCTGTGAAAAATGGATTCAGTGTCGTGCGCGAATTCGTCGGGCACGGCGTTGGTCGCAAGCTCCACGAAGATCCGCAGGTACCAAATTTCGGCAAACGCGGGAGCGGTCCAAAACTCAAATCCGGCATGACACTCGCCATCGAACCCATGATCAATATGGGTCGCGCAGAGGTCAAGGTTCTCGCCGACAAGTGGACTGCCGTCACTGCCGACGGCCTCCCCTCCGCTCATTTTGAGCACACCGTTTTAATTACAGATCACGCTCCGGAAGTATTGACATGGCCAAGAAAGACGCTATCGAAGTAGAGGGCAAGGTCGTTGAGCTTTTACCAAATACCATGTTCAGAATCGAACTGGAGAACGGTCATCGCGTCCTCGCCCACATCTCTGGTAAGATGCGTCTCCACTTCATTCGCATTCTTCCCGGAGACCGCGTCATGCTGGAAATGTCGCCCTACGACTTGACCAAGGGGCGCATCACATATCGCCACAAAAACGAATCATCATCATTTCAACCAAATAAAAGAAAATGAAAGTCAGAGCCTCAGTAAAAAGACTGTGTGAAGCGTGCAAAATCGTGCGCCGACAAAACGTGATCCGCGTTGTTTGCAAAAACCCGCGTCATAAACAAAAACAGGGCTGATCCCATCGGCAGCCGAAACCAAAACAACCAATACCATGCCACGCTTACTTGGAGTAGACATCCCCGGCGACAAACGCATCGAAGCTTCCCTTCCCTACATTTATGGAATGGGGCCGAGCAACACAAAGAAAGTCCTGGAACAGGCAAACATTGACCCCAATGCGCGCGCCAAGGACCTCTCGCCCGAGCAACTCAACGCGATCATCCACGCGATCAACGCCAATAAAATTCCGATCGAAGGCGACCTGCGCCGCGAGGTGCAAGGCAACCTCAAGCGCCTTCAGGCCATCAATTGCTACCGTGGCATCCGCCATCGCCGCAGTCTTCCTGTCCGTGGCCAGCGCACATCCACCAATGCACGCACCCGCAAGGGACCACGCAAAACCGTGGGTGTCCAGCGCAACAAAGACGCCAAAGCCGGCAAAGTCTAATCCCGCATTTTACTGAAGTATGAGTGAAGAAAACACAACACCAGTCGAGGCTCCGGTCGAGACGGCTCCCACAGCCCCCACCGCAACCGCCGAGGCTCCTGCCAAGAAAGCTCCAAAACCCAAGGCGGCTCCTAAAGCCAAAAAAGCCGCTGGCGCGGAAAAAGCAACCGCCGCAGCTCCTTCGCCGGTTAGTATATCCCTCGATGACACGATTGAACCAATCAAAATCGTCAAGGCCAAAGGCAGCAAAAACGTCATACAGGGCATCGCCCACGTTCAAGCTAGCTTCAACAATACCATTATCAGCATCACCGACCTGCGCGGTGCCATCATTGGATGGTCCAGCGCTGGCAAGTGTGGCTTCAAGGGCTCCCGCAAAAGCACTGCCTACGCAGCTCAGATGGCTGCCCAAGATGCCTGCCGCCAAGCGATGGGCCACGGCCTCAAGGAGGTAGAAGTCCGTGTCAAAGGCCCAGGATCAGGTCGCGAATCCGCCGTCCGCGCCATGCAAGCAATCGGTCTCGATGTTACGGTCATTCGCGACGTCACCCCGATTCCACACAACGGTTGCCGCCCGCCAAAACAACGCAGGGTCTGATCCGGTCGGCGAACTTAAAACATACAAACATACAAACTTAAAACTCTTCATGGCACGTTACACAGGACCTAAGACCAAAGTCAGTCGCCGCTATGGCGTTCTGATCAGCGGCTCACCCAAAGCATTCGAGAATAAAAACTATCCGCCCGGCCAGCATGGGCCTAAGGGGTCCCGCCGCAAGCAGACCGATTATTCGATAGCCCTTGCTGAAAAGCAAAAACTCCGTCACCAGTACGGAGTTTTGGAGCGCCAGTTCCGCCGCTATTTCCAAATAGCCAGCCGCCGCCGTGGTGTGACCGGTGAAATCCTCCTCCAACTCCTTGAAACCCGTCTTGACAATGTCGTTCAAAAAATGGGCTTCTCCAAGACGCTTCGTGGTGCCCGTCAGATGGTTGGTCATGGTCATGTCACCGTCAATGGTCGCAAGACCAACATCTCGTCCATGAACCTCAAGCCAGGCGATGTTGTAGCCATCAAGAGCAACGACAAATCCACGCGCCTCGCCAAGCGCGGGGTCGAGCTCACCCAGATCGTCACTGTACCCGATTGGATTTTGGTTGACAAAGCCAACCTTAGCGGAAGCGTCGTCCGCATTCCTACACGCGAGGAAATCAATCCCATCGTCAACGAACAACTCGTCGTCGAACTTTACGCCCGCTAACCGCGAGCCCAAAAGGTTTCCCACCAAAGAAAAAACGCGTCCTGCTTGCAGGGCGCGTTTTTTTATCTCCATGAAACCACCCGATCGCCCCGCGTCGTCTCAAAAGTATTCGAAAAATAGCGTGCCTCTCTGCTCTCAGTGACAGGCCAGCATCACGAGATATGTTGCGGGTCTTTATGTTCTTTCGATAAAGTGCGCCGAGTTCTCCTCGGGTTTGCCTCTTTATCGAGTGCCCTGCATTGCCGAGCCTAGGGCTCCAGCGCCTTCCCAGGAAGCGGGGCGATTCCATGGGAGCGAGCCTTCGGCATGGGCGCCTGAGTGGGAATCATCCATTGTGCAGCCCGTCAAGACGGCCGCCAAGAGGATAAGCAGACTAGTTTTGAGCAGTTTGGTAAATGATGTCATCGCCGGGTTGGATGCTGAGTCCACGAGTGAGGCTCGCTGGGATGATGTCTGCGGTAGACGTTTCAGGGTAGAGGGTGGCGGTTTTGATTTTGCCGATGAGTGTGCTACCGCGTTTGACGAGGAATTCCATATTGCTCTCGACGCCGTTTCGCTTGCCAAGGCTGAGAATGACGAAGTTCCAAGCCTCATTGACCGCGAGCACGCGGCCGGTGAGCCGTGTGAGGCCATCCTTGGTTTCTTTCTCACGAGTTGCTTTTTGGAAGGTAACGAGTTTGCCTTCCAAGTTTTTGTTATCCTCGTCGAGTTTGGCATTAATGGCTTCGAGTTCGGCGATGCGAGCCTTGTCTTCCTCAGCAGAGACTGGCGTTCCCACTGCTGTGGCCGCTGCGGCGATTTGCGCTTCGAGTTGGGTGATTTTTTCTGCTTTGGTGAGGATGTCGGTATTTGCAATCGCCAATTCCCCTTCGGCCTTGGTCAATTTCGATTGAGCCTCGGTAAGTTGGGTCGTTTTTCCACTCAGGTCGCTTTTTTGTTTAGCCAAGTCTGAATCGAGGGTTTGTTTCTGGGCGGTGAGCTCGGAAATGGTTTTATCGCTCTCGACATATTTTTTGATCTCTCCCTCGAGATTGGCTTTGACTGTGGCAGTCTCCTGCTGGGATGCGACTAAGTCATCCTTGGCTTTAAGGAGGTGGCTTCTGTTTACAATGCCCACACCAGCAGATGCAGCAGCGAGAACAATTGAGACAATGGCGAGATTTTTTACCATGAATTGGAGGAGTCGTTAAGCTATCTCTTCTAGTCGGCGTTTGGCATTATGGCAAGAGGGGATTTAAAAATCTCGTCAAACCTTTTTTCGAAATGAGCCCAGGGTCAGGCGGGTTTAAAATCCACCTGCTGCTTGAACATGTCCACGCGCTCGACGGCGACCTCAAGGAAATCACCAACTTGGTAGACTTTCTTGGTTCTTCGCCCGCAAAGGCGTCCTCGCGAGGGTTCGTGGATGTAGAAGTCACCTTCCAGTGCCGAGACATGGACGAGACCGCTCAGCAGAAACTCGGGCAGTTCCACGAAGAACCCAAAATTCCGGACATCCATAATCATAGCGCGGAATTTTTGTCGTTTGCCTTCGGTCGTCTGGAGTTGGAAGAACTCGAGTTTTTTGAGGCGGACGGATTCCTTTTCGGCATCGGCGGCGGAGCGTTCGGTGGTGGAGATATGTTCGGCCATGGCACCCAGGGCAGAGGAATCCGGACCGCTCTTGGTGAGTCCGAGTTGGCGTTCGAGCGCGCGGTGAACGATGAGGTCGCTGTAGCGCCGGATCGGGCTGGTGAAGTGGGTGTAGTCGGGCTTCGAGAGGCCGTAGTGGCCAAGTGGCTCTGGAAAATAGCGGGCACGCTTGAGGCTTTTCAGCAGGGCGATCTTCACGGCTGAGGCGAAGGGTTTGCCATGCAGGGAGGCGAGGAGTTTTTGAAGCTCGGGACGGTGGGTGAGGTCGCCGGCGCGTATGCCTTGCAAGGCGGCGAATTCACGGAACTCGGCGAGCTTCTCGGGATCCGGCTTCTCATGGATGCGGTAAACGGCGGGTTGTTTCCGGTGTTTGAGTTCTCGGGCGACGAGTTCATTCGCGAGGAGCATGAGTTCCTCGATGAGTTGGTGGGAAATGTCGTTCTCTACCCGCTCGAGCCGCACGGGGCGACCGGATTCATCCAGCCAGACTTTGATTTCGGGAAACTCCAGATCGAGGGATCCTGCGGCGAAGCGTTTTTTGCGAAGCAGGGAGGAGAGCTCCCATGCGGTGTGGACTCGCTCGGAGAGGAGGTCGCCTTTTTTTGGCGGCTTCTCGAGAATGGCGAACGCCTGTTTGTAGGTCAGCCGCGCGGCGCTACGGATCACTGTTTTCGCGAAGCGGACGGATTGAACTTTTCCGCTCTGGAGGATTTCGGCGAAGACAGAGAACGCCATGCGGTCGACCAGCGGCTTGAGACTGCAGATGCCGTTGCTCAGGGCCTCGGGGAGCATTGGGATGACCCTGTCGGCAAGATAAACACTGTTTCCACGGCTATGGGCCTCGCGGTCGAGGGCGGACTTGGGCTTCACATAATGCGACACATCGGCGATGTGGATTCCGACTCGCCAACCGCCGGGAATGTGCTCCACATTGATTGCATCGTCGAAGTCCTTTGCGTCATCCGGGTCGATGGTGAAAATAAAGCGGTCGCGAAAATCCTCGCGCCGGGCGGAATCGGCGGGATCGACCTCCGGCGAGACGCGTTCGGCCTCGCGCAGGACATCATGGGGAAATTCCAGTGGCAGCCTGTGCTTGCGGATGATCGAGAGCATATCGACGCCCGGTGCGCCGGTCGCGCCGAGAATTTCTATGAGATGGCCCTCGGGGTTCACATGGCGCGATGGCCAGGAGTCGAGCTTCGCCACCACCTTGTCTCCGACCTTCGCAAGGAGAGGCGGTGCGGGAGCTTTGACATAGAGGTTTTGGACAAAGCGCGGGTCGTCCGCCACTACGTAGAAGAAGTTTTTCGAGCGCTGGAGCGTGCCGACGATGGTTTCGTTGGCGCGGGTGAGAATCCGGATGATTTTGCCTTCGCGGCGTCTTTCGGGGCGGGAGAAAAAGCCGGACTCCTCAGGTTGACTTGAGATGCGCGCCACGACGCGGTCGCCGTGCATGGCGGTGAAGCAATGTTCGGCTCGGATGTAGAGGTCTGGCTCGCCTTGCTTTTCATTGAGCACATGCGCTCCACCATTGGCATGCATTTGAAGGACTCCAGTAAACAAATCGGCTTCTTTGGGGATGATGTAGCGGTCTCTCCGGATGCGGGCGATATCGCCAGCGGTTTCCATTTCTTTTAAAAGATGGAGAAGTTTGCCTTTCCAAGCTGGTGGCAGATTCAGCGCCGAAGCGATTCCAGCGGCGTCCAATGGGCGTTGGGAGATCTGGCGCAGGATCGAGGCACGGAGTTTTTGTGAGGGCTCGCCGGTATTTCTTTGAAATGTGCCGCCACGTTTTGCTGGCTTGGCGGCGAGAGGCTTCGTTGCGCCGAGGCTTGGCGATGTGCGGGCATCGGATTTCTTAGTGTGGGAACGACTTTGCAAAGGCTTGTTCCCCCCGCTTTTTTTGGGATTCGGCATGCCTCATCCATCGCTCCGCTGAATGGCGGTGGCAAGTCCTGCCTTTTTCCAATCGACTCGGATGGACTACATGGGCGAAAGTAGCGGCTTATGAAAAACGTGCGCACTGTCGAGCAACTTGCCATCTTCATCGCCAACCGTCCTGGAACGCTCGCCGACATCTGCGACGCGCTCGCCGAGGCGAACATCAATATCTACGGCCTCACCGTCTCTGATACGGTGGACCACGCTGCCGTCCGTATGGTGGTGAGTGATACGCGCCGCGCGATTGCTCTCTTGGAGTCCCATGGCACTCTCGTGCTCGATAGCGAAGTGCTTATGATTGAAAATGACAACCGCCCGGGCAGTCTTTCCCGCGTTGCGCGTCTTCTTTCCAAATCTAAGATCAATATCGAATACGCCTACCTTGCCTCCATGCCCAGTGCCCGAAAGGGCCTCCTTATCCTGCGAGTGAGCGATGTGAAAAAAGCCTTCAAAATTCTTTCCGCTGCTGTGTCGGAGGACTGATCACAGCCCGGTTGGGTGGTCGATAAATTGCCAAGGCAAGGCGAACTTTCCGGAGACCATTTCCGCGGCCGCCTTCACCCCGAAGGTCTCTGTGGCGTAGTGGCCCGCATAGAAAAGATTCACGCCCAGTTCCTCCGCTGCCGTGTAGGACCTATGAGGCCCCTCGCCGGTGATAAATGTATCCACCCCGGATTCGGCTGCTTTCGCCACATCGCCGCCTGCGCCTCCGGTCACGATCCCGATCCGCCTGGCAAGCACGGGGCCGCCTGGAGCCAGATGCACAGATCCGCCCACAGCCCGCTCCAAGTAATCCCTCAAGACCTCGCGGCTCACTTCGGCTTCAAATTTCAATCCCACATTTTGGCCTGCCGTTGGAAAAAACGGCACTCCATTTTCAAGTCCGAGGGCCGCCGCCAGAAGAGCGTTGTTGCCGATCTTGGGATGGATATCCAACGGCAGGTGTGCGCTGTAAACCGCCATGTCAGCCTCCATCAGCAAGCGCATCTTCCGGTAAGCCGCGCCCGTGACTCTCTGAGCCCCGCTCCAGAAAAGGCCATGGTGCACGATTAAGAAATCAACCCCCGCCTGCGCTGCATCTCGGATCACCGCCTCGGTGGCATCCACCGCAGCGCCGATTCGTGTGAGCCCACCCGAGTTTTCGACCTGCAGTCCATTCATAGCCTGTGGAAAGTCGCCTACTTCTCGTGTGCGCAGGAGGTCATCAAGGTAACTAACGGCTTCGGTGAGGTGCATTGGAAAACAAATACACATGAACACGAGGTGATCGAAGGTTTTTCCCTCGATCCCTGCGCATTCATTGATCAGGAGGTTCGGAGGGGGAGGGGTAAAAAGCAAACGATTGCCGGTGGCGCGCGAAGGTTAATTTTTCGTCTCGTTGATTTGCCAGGTGCAGCGGAGCTTTTTGCTTAGTTTTCAAAGATGCTCACGCCGCCACCTGCCTCGATCTCGTCAAAAAAATACGGCCAGCGCCAAGTGGGTTGAGGCTCAAGCGTATCGGGCTCTTTTCAATTCGTAGGAGAACAGCGTGATGATGATTTCCTTGAATCAGTTTCAGCAGAGAGGAGGATTTCAGAATGGCCAAGACCATTTTTTTAAAAAAGCCAGGCGCGCTGGCTTCGCAGGTGGCAGAGGTTTTGCTTCAGGACGAGAGCGTGGATTTGAGCCGGGTGGAGGTGTGGATTCCTACGGCAGGAGCGGGGAGGCGGATTCGGCGGGTGCTGGCGCAGAGGGGCGTGCTGTCACCGCGCTTTACCCAGCCGATGAGGGCGATATTGCCGAATGGCGTGCGGATCGCGGAGAGGTTCGAGCGTGAGGGGGCGTGGGCGAAGGCGCTGAAGGAGGTCAAAAGGGCGTTTTTGGAACCGCTCTTTTCGGACGCCAAGATGGATACCGATGCGGCCCGCCTGAAAAGTGGCGGCGTGTTATGCGATCTCTCCGATTTATTAGCAGAGGCAGGTTGGAGGCCCTCGGATGCCCATGTGGGAGAAGTTTGCAGCGAGGATGCGGCGCGCTGGGAAGTGCTCGGGAGGGTTTACCAGTGTTATCTTGCTGTTCTGAAAGATTATGGTCTCACTGATCCCAATGAGGCGCGCTTCGCGGAAATGGGTACTCCTTCGCGCGCAGCGGGGTTGAGTCGTCTGGTTGTCGCCTGCATTCCTGATTTGCCGCTAGCCGCGCAGCGTTACGCCGAGGCACTCGAAAAGCTCGGAGTGAAGGTCGAAGTGCTGTTCTGGTTGCCGGGGGATGTGGGGGGGCGATTTGATGCTTGGGCACGGCCTATTTCTGAGGAATGGGCAGATTGCCGGATTGCGCTCGAACAGCATCAGATTGCGCTGACACGCTCCACGGAGGAGGAGGCGCGTCAGGCGCTGGACTTCGCCATGTCGTCCCAAACACCGGGCAACTATGCTGTGGTTTTGGCTGATCCGAAGCTTGGGAGCACTTTCTGTAGTGAGGTGGAATGTCGCGGAGGCAGGCCCTTCCTGCCTGATGGTGGCCGATTGGATCTTTGCGAGGCGGGGGTGATCGCTCTCGAGTGGGTGCGTTTTCAGTCCTCCGGCGACTTGCGTGTTTTGCGGCGTTTGCTTGAGTTGCCCCGTTTTAGTCGCATGTTGCGGGGCGATTCGGATTTAAAAACCGACGATGCTCTGGCAGTTTGCGACTTTCTAATCGGTGAGGCGGTTCTTTCTGATCTGCCGCAGGCGGAGGGCTTAGCCGATGTGGATTTCAATCCTGAAAAAGATAAATCCAAACGCCGTGCGCAATCCCGGGTTTTTGTTGGATTGGTGAAATCGCTTTTACCGGAAACCGTGCCTGGACTGATTGCCAAGGCTTGGAGATCGGGAGGCGAGGGGCTTGAGGTAGCACGAAAAGTGGAGCGGCTTCACCAGACGATAGCCAGCTCTCCAATTTATCAGGATGGCGCGGTGGAAGTGGAAAATGCATTTGCCCGCGCATTAAAGACCGAGCCGGTCTTTGATTCCTCGGAATCGGGTGATGTGGAATTATCAGGTTGGCTCGAAGCACCGTGGCTCGAAGCTGGACGCTTGGCTTTATGTGGCTGCGTGGAGGGTTGCTTACCTTCCTCGGTGAATGGACATGCGTTTCTTCCTGATTCCAAGCGCCGGCCTTTGGGGATTGCCGATAACGCCACAAGATCTGCTCGCGATGCCTATCTTTTCCAATGTCTTCTGCTCACACGCCCACACGAGGAATTTCGCAGCTCGTTCAGTCGGTTCGACGGGGAGGGGAGTCCGACTTTGCCATCCAGCCTTTTCCTGCGTTGTGGCGAAGAAGCCCTTGCTGAGCGCGTGCTGAGTCTTTTTGGTGAAGTTCGAATCGGGAGTTCCCGCGCGACTCGTCATAATCAATGGCTCTGGAGCCTTCCTGAAAACATGCGACGCAGGGTTGTGAAAATAAGCCCGACCGATTTTTCCGAGTATCTCGCGTGTCCTCTCCGTTACTATTTGAAGAAGGTTCTCTGGCTGGATGCCTTCACGCCGGATGCCCGTGAGATGGATCCCAAACGCTTCGGGATTCTTGTGCATGAGGCGGTCGAAAAGTTTGGTAAGGAGACGCCGAACGAGGCTGATCCGGCGAAGATCGAGCGATTGGTCATGGGTCATCTCGATGCAGCCGCAACTCAGTTATTCGGACTCGCCCCATCTCCTGCAGTGCGCATCCAACTCGAGGCCGCCAAAACGCGTCTGAGAGGGTTTGCCCGAATTCAAGCGGAACAGTTTGCCGAAGGGTGGAGGATCGTCTCAACCGAGCGCAAGCTGGAGGCAGATGGTGAAGATTCGTTGCTGGTCGGCTCCCTCAAACTCTCCGGAAAGATCGACCGCATTGAGAAAAATATCCTAACCGGTGTCTGGCGCGTTCTTGATTACAAGACCTCTGCAATGACACCGGCTAAAAAGCATTTCGGGCCGCGCCTCTCCAAAGAATCGTTGCCCGAAGCAGAGTTGGAGTTTGGAGACGGCAAGCAACTGAAGAAAAGGCGCTGGGCGGATCTGCAGTTGCCCCTTTATCGTATGATTCTCAGTCATTGGCACGGTGCGGACATTGGCGATAACCCGATTGCGACTGCTTATTTTCTGCTTCCGGCCGACCCTTCCGAAACGGCTGTGCAGGAATTCGAGGAACTCACCGACGATGTCATGGCCTCTGCGATGAAATGCGCGCAAAGCATCGCCGATCTTGTCCATAAGGGGGTGTTCTGGCCACCTCAACCTCCAAAATCTTCGTGGAGGGATCCCTTTGAATCCCTCTTCCTCAACGGAAGCCCGAGTGCATGTATTGCACCTGACGCCATCAAATTTCTGGAGGGCAAGGCATGAACAACGAACGATTGATCGCCAATGCAGGGAGCGGCAAGACCTACGCGCTGACGACCCGCATGATCCAACTTCTCGCTCACGACGTGGAGCCCCGCAAAATCGCCGCGCTCACATTCACCCGCAAATCCGCAGGAGAATTTCTCTCGGCCGTTTTCGAGCGCTTGGCATCAGCTGCCTTGGATCCCGAAAAGCTTGCGAAGCTCAAAGAGAATGAAGAACTCAAAAACCTCGATGCCGCTCAATGCCGGAGCATGCTGGTAAAACTTGTTTCCCAGCTCGGATGCCTGGGTATGGGAACGATTGATAGCCTCTTCGCCCGCATCGCTAGGGCATTTCCACTTGAATCCGGTCTTGCCGAAGACTTTTCCATGGCAGGAGAAGCGGAAATTACAACAGCCCGAGAAAGGACGCTGGCGACACTTTTTGCCAATGAGTCGGCTTCCTCGCTGAGCGATTTCATCGACCTGCTTCGACGCATCAACCGCAACCAGGGGGAACGCGATGTTTTCGAAACCCTCCTGCGCGAAACAGAAACCCTCCATGGAAAATTCCTCGCTACTCCAGAGCGTCTTGCTTGGGGCGATGCCTCAATGATCTGGGAAAACAAAGGCTGCGCCATTCTGAAGGCGGGCCTGGTTTCTCCAGCTGCTGATGAGTTTCTCCAAGCGGTGTTGGAAACTCATAAGGACTTCTCGGACGAAGCCCAAAACA
>DGXZ01000071.1:0-53685 GCA_002396485.1 Spartobacteria bacterium UBA5019 | reverse complement strand
GGTTTCATTTGGATCTGTTGCGAACCCTCGACTCGGGAGGAAGATGGAATCAGGAAATAGCTAAGTTCGTTAAAACACGCCTCTGTGCGGAAAATACATCAGGATATTTTCAGATCACTAAAACAAAAGATGGCAGGCTTTATTTAAATGAGCGGGTGAGGGTCGCACGATTACAGCTTCTTCGAGCATCCCTGAAACCCGAGTTTGAGTCTCTGCTCCAGCGCAGCCAATCGCTTTACGAGTTTATGGCGAAGTTCGAGGCGACCTACACTTCACTCATTCGCGAAGCAGGCTTGGTCACCTTCGGGGACATTACGGATTCATTAGCGCGAAAAGCCGGGAATGAAATTTGGCGCACAACGGCTGGATATCGCATTGATCAGAAGTTCGAGCACTGGCTGCTGGACGAATTCCAAGACACCAGCCGTCCACAGTGGATAGTTCTCAAAACCTTCATCGATGAAGTCATCATGGATAGCGAGGGACAGCGTAGTTTCTTCTATGTCGGTGACACAAAGCAGGCCATCTACTCGTGGCGCGGCGGTGATCCGAGTTTGTTCTTTGAGATTTTCGATGAGTTCAACAAACACAAGTCGACCATCCAAGAAGCCCTCTCCTTGGTCCACTCATGGCGCTCCTGTTCAGAGGTTGTGGATTTTGTGAACACGGTTTTCGGTGACCTCTCAAGCATTAAAGACACGCTTCAGATTCCTGTTCTTACATTTCAAAAATGGCAAAAAGCTTGGAGTGGCCACATCGCCTCCGAAAAAACAAAAAAAGTCAAAGGCTACGCCGAGTGGGTGTCGGTGAAAAAAGACGATGGTGATGAGGACGAAGAGGGCGATGCTCTCGATAGGAAAATTCTTGAGATCCTTCAACAAACGAAGCCTTGGGAACGAGGTCTGTCATGCGCGGTTCTCAAACGCGACAACACGGGAGTCGAAGCGTTGGCGGCGCTTCTACAGTCTGTCGATATCCCCGTGGCGGTGGAGGGGAAAACAAATCCCTGCGTTGATAATCCCCTCGGAGCCGCTTTGATGGCTGCTCTGCGAGTTGTCGCTTCTCCAGACGATGCCCTCTCGTTCGCTGTAGCCCAAGGGTTCCCGGTTGCTGCGGCATGGGGCTTGGGTGATGCCTGGAAATTCCGAAGCCAATCGCTCGCAAGTTTGGCGCAGCATGGATTTGCCACGACCATTCGTGCTTGGATCGAGTCGTCCGATATCGCTGCCGAGCCGTTTTTGAAAGAACGCGCAGATTCATTTTTGCTGGCGGCTGAGGAATTTGATTCACGACGCAAGCCCGCGGATGGGATTCTCGATTTTCTCCGGTTTGTTGAAAATCGGAACACTCAAGAAACGGAGGCCTCTGGCGTAGTTCGCGTCATGACCATCCACCAGTCCAAGGGACTCGGATTCGATATGGCCATTGTGAGTGGCCTTGATCGAAGGGGGCGAAACAATGATGGAACGCAGATTGCACTCGGTCCTTCGCCGCAGAATGTTAAATGGGGAGTTCTTCTCCCGCCAAAGGATTTTGCTGAGCAGGATGATGTTCTCCGCAGTCAGCTTGAATTTAACGAGGCGGAGAGGAAGTACGGCGATATATGCACCGCCTATGTCGCTCTCACTCGCGCCAAAATCGCGCTCTATGTGCTCACAAACGAGCTGGGCGAAAATACCACATCCAAGAATTTCGCCCGGCATCTCGGGCTGCAATTCGGGAATTCATCGGCACGAATAGGGAATCAGAATTGGTTTGAATACCACGCCATTAAAAAATCTCATGTTGCAGAAGCTCGGCCACGAGTCTCCTTTTGCGTTCCGATATTAGGAACCCCCAAGCCGCTATCTCCATCATCCTTCAAAACCCAAAGCAGTGCGGGAGCAGGTGGCGAAACTTTTTCCTTTGATGCCGCCAAACTTGGAACTGAGATTCATGAGGCGCTGGCATCCATAGAGTGGATGGATACGAGCCGATTCGATGTAAAAAATCTGTCGGACGAGGCGGCAAGGCTTATCCGGATTTTTTTGGCAAAACCTACCGCCAGGGAAATATTCAACAGACCCGAGGGGCGTTTCGATCTCTGGCGTGAACGGGCATTTGATTTAATACTTGATGGTCAATGGGTCAGTGGAATTTTCGACCGTGTGGTCATTCACTATTCAATCGATGGGAACCCGCGATCGGCGACAGTTTATGATTTCAAAAGCGACCACGGTTCGCTTGCTGAAATCGAGGAACGCTACGCCGGGCAAATGGCAACTTACCGAAAAGCGATTTCAGCACTGCTGCCTATAGATAGCGAAGAGGTGACTTCAAAAATTGTTCGTCTCCGCAGTTAAAATTCAGGCCCTGGTAAACAATAATAAACTACGCCTCTTGGCTTGAGGCGCTGAGCGTATTAAGTCAGATTCGCGCTGATGAAAAAATCCGGGTGTCTCGTTGCGTTTCTGCTCGTGGCGGTTTGTGCGAGCATGTTTGTGAATTTGCTTTTGCTGGCTTTGATAGGAACCAGGGGGGCTGCGGCCATGGCGGGGGTGAAGGTTCTTCCTCAGAAAGAATATGAGGAGGCGGTGCTTTCCGAGGGCTCGGATTCGCATTCCAAGGTCGCCGTCATTCCATTGGATGGGGTGATTGGCTTCGGCATGAGCGGAAGCCTGGGGGATTCGATGGTGGAGGATTTCAAGGCCGCACTGGAGCAGGCTGCGGCGGATCATCATGTGAAGGCTGTCATTGTCGAAATGGACTCTCCCGGCGGTGAGGTGACGGCATCGGATGTGCTCTACAACGCGCTCCGGAATTTTCCTCAGGATAAACCGGTGATCGCTTATTTCAACTCGATCGGTGCCTCGGGGGCCTATTACACCGCCTGCGGAGCGGATTGGATCATGTGCAACGACACGACTTTCACCGGCAGTATCGGTGTCATTATTTCGACGCTCAATTACCGCGACCTCTTTGGAAAAATCGGCCTCGAGTCGGTGGTTTTCAAAAGTGGAAAGTTCAAGGACATGCTCAACGGGGCGCGCGAGATGAGCAAAGAGGAGAAGGAGTATGTGCAGGGGCTCGTGATGCAAACCTACGAACGATTCCTCGGCATCGTGGCCACTGCGCGCAATCTGGATGCCGCCGCGCTGCGAAATGGTCCTGCCGATGGGCGCATTCTGAGCGGCACGGATGCCTATGCCGCGAAATTGGTGGACGAGTTGGGCTATATCGAAGACGCCTACGAAAAAGCCCGCTCTCTCGGCAAGGCGCCTGGAGCCGAGGTGGTCCGTTATGTCCGGACCTACAGTTTCGACCGCTTCCTGAGGCTGTTCGGCGAGTCCTCATCGGCCAAGGTCGAGATTGGCCTGCCGGGAAAAAAATACGCCCTTGAGCCAGGTCGTGTCTACTTGCTGCCACCGTTCTTCGCACCCTGAGGGGGGAACGACCCGTGAAAAAAACGCGTATCGACACATCCGGGCAGCAGGCGGCATTGCAATCGCCCTTTGCCGCACTGCAAATGGAAGGGCTCCCCGACGAGCTGCCGCAACCCAAGCGCGAGACGCCTGCCGTTGCGCCAACGAAAATGGGCCGCATCGTGCTGCGTCGTGAGAAAGCCCAAAGGGGCGGAAAAACCGTCGTGGTGGTGTCGGATTTCGAGCTCCGCATCTCAGATGCCGAAATCGAGGACTTTGCACGCAAGGCCCGCCAGGCCTGTGGCTGCGGAGGCACAGTTCGTGGGCGCGAGATCGAACTCCAAGGCGACAATGCTCCAAAAATCCGTGCCTATTTCGAAGGCGCTGGATTCCGCGTTGCTGGTGTTTGAGCGGTGCGGAGTTATTTTTTGAGTTCGATGGTTTTTCCGCTGGTGCGGGAGGAGATGCGTTTGAGTTCTTTGGTGTCTTCTTCGGAGGCTTCGAAGGTGATGAAGTTGAAGCGGCAGGAGTCGTCCGTGACGTCTTTTATGGAATCGGCGGCTTTTTTGAAATCGTTCCAGGGAATGCCTTGCGGGTTAAGCGATGATTCGAAGCTGCCGTCGGAGATGAGGAAGATGACGTCGGGTTTCATTTTTGCGGCGAGTTCGAGGACGCCGATGACGCCGTTCGGACTGGGGATGCCTTTGCCTGAGGAGGGAATCATACCAGATTCCACCCATTCGTCTTCGACCCAGGCGGTGGCCGCATCCCGGTTCGAGTTGGTGGCGGGGACGAGTTCCTCGCTGAAGGGTTTGTAGTTTCGCGAGAATTGGATGATTCCGAAGCGGGAGGTAATGGGGAGTTTTTTGATGAGTTCGATGGTTTCGAGTTTGATTTTCGCGAGGGGGACGCCTGCCTTTTCGGCCTTGGTTTTGACCGAGGTCGAGACATCGAACATGAGGAGGATGCGTTGGCCATCGGATTGGATGCCGAGAAAGCTCATGCCTTTTCCGAATCCGCCGCTTCCGGTGGCGGCGGAGCCTGCGCCCGCGCCCATCGCTTCGCTTGTGCTGAGGGAGGAGATTTGATCTGCGATGATTTGTGACGGGTCCAGTGGCAGCATCTGGTCGAGGGGCAGGTCGGGCACTGCGGGGAGAGAAAAGGAGGTCGGTCGGGTGCTTTGGAGTTTGTCGTTGAAGGTCGGTTTCGGTGCGATGGCGTCGAGGGCGGCCATGTTCATTTTGTGTTCCCGTTTTTTTGCCGGGAGGCGGATGTCGCGCTGGACAACAAAGTTCGCAGGTGGCGGGAAGATGTATTTTGCGACGACGAAAATGCCGGCGACGATCCCGGCTGCAACATGGAGAAGGATGACTCCGATAAGGATTGTGCCGAGCATGGCCCAGCGGCGTTTCTTGGCTGCGGCGCTTTCGGAGAGAAATGATTCAATGGCGGCCATGTTCACTCCTCCTCTCCAGCATCGGCAAAGGTGACGCCGGTGATTTTCGCCTGCGCGCAGGCGTTGAGCACCTGTACGATGCGCTCGTGGTTGGCGGCGTCATCCGCATCGATCGTGATGAGGGCCTCGGTTTTGTTGGAGTCGGCGGATTCCTTGAAGCGTTTCAATGTGGCGAAGAGAGCTGGCATTTCGGCGCTCGCCGGGGAGTCCATCGGTTGGTCATTGAGCACGACTTGCCCGTTCGGCTGGATCTGGATGCGTTGCTCGTCGGGGATTTCAAGGGCCTCCTCCTGGGCAACGGTGCCTGGGAGTCCGATGTTGATGTCGCTCTCCTGTTTGACCGGCTTGGCCGACACCATGAAAAAAACGAGCAGGAGAAAGACCATGTCGATCATGGGTCCCATCTGCATTTCCACGGTTTGGACATCTTTTTTGCGGAGGCGCATCGAAGTTTTAAGTTTTACGAATTAAGTTTTAAGGAGCGTGGGAGTGGTGTGTTCACGCCATCTTTGCGGCGCGTCCGGAGGCCACGCCCTACCATGCTGAGATATGGAAGCGGGTTGCAGTCTCATCAATCCTGGTAGGTTCCAAAAATGACATTCACCGCACCGGCCTCGCTGGCGATGCGCATGAGTTCCTTGATCTGTTTTCCAGGCGTGTTTTTGTCGGCGCGGACATAGAGGCGGAGGGGAGGGGTGACCTTGAAGCGTTCCTTGAGGTGGGCGGTGAGTTGCTTTTTATCGGCAGGGTTTTGGCCGATGTAGTAGGCGCCGTCCTTATCGATGCTGATGATGTCGCGGTTTGAAAGGTCATCTGGGATGGAGGCGTTGGAAGCCGTCGGAAGCTTGATTTCCACATTCACCTGCTCCTTGGAAATCTTGGTCGTCACCATGAAAAAAATGAGCAGGAGGAATGTCATGTCGATCATCGGCGCGAGTTGAAAGCCGATCTCGTCCTCTTGTTTTTTAGCGAGCTTCATGAGGCGTGGTGCGAGGGGTTATTCCGGGGCGTGCGCGTAGTCGGCGGACGCAATTTTGATCTCGCCGCTGAGGAGATCGAGCATGAAGGTGACGCGTTTCTGGATATTCGCCATGTTGATTTGGAGCAGATTCCGGAAATAGAAATAAAGGAACATGGCCGGGATGCCGATGAAGAGGCCGCCTGCGGTGGTAATCATGGCCTCGCCGATGCCGCCTGCGAGGTCTGCGGGTTCCGATTTTCCGGCTGCGAGCATGTCGAAGCTCGCGATCATGCCGGTGACTGTGCCGAGGAGTCCGAGCATCGGGCCGATGGTGGCAAAGACATTGAGGTAGTTCACCCAGAGGTTGAGCTTGGTTTCCTCGTTGGCGAGGGTTTCGCTGGCGGCCTGCTCCATGGAGACCTTATTGGCGAGGTCTCGTTCGAAGTTCACCTTGAGTAAGGCCGCCGCCATCGTGTTGGCAAAAACATTGGGCTGGGAGTGGCAGAGCGAATAGGCGGAGGAGGCGTCCCTCACTTGCATGAATTGGCCGATCGCTTCGGCCTGGGAATGGGGGAGCATTTTTTTGCCATTGATCTGAAGGAGGCAATAAACGGCCACGGCCGCCGTGCCGATCGAACAGGCCAGGAGCGGCCACATGAGCGGGCCGCCGGCGTAGAAGGAGTCGAGGAGTGTTTTGTCCTTCGGCTGTTTGGCAGCGGCGGTCTTGGACTGCTTGTCTTCGGCGTGTACGGACGGTGCGGCGGATACCACGGCTATTGCGAGGATCGCGGATGCGAGGAGTGTTTTATGGATGTTTTTCATGAGTTTTTCGGCTTCTTCTTTTTTTCTTTGGTGGGCTTTGGCGTTTGCTGCGGGGATGGTGATGGATCGGCGACCGGGGGGGCTTGGCTTGAAATGGTGCCCGCCTGCAGCTCCTTTTTTGCTTCGGTTTCCCAATCCACTGCGAGTTGCTCGGGCTTGAGAGACGCGAGGTAGGTCCGCGCCTGCTCCGCTTCCGGCGTTGCCGGATAAAAGGTGAGGATGTCGCGGGAGGTTTCGACGGCCAGTTGGGTCTCGTCGCTGGTGCGATAGACTCCGACGGCTCCCCAGAGGCCCCGGGCGGCTTTCTCGTTGTTCGTGCCAAAGAAAAGTGACGGGTAGAGGTAAAGCTCCAGCACGCGCCTGTGCAGTTGGTGGCGCTCCTGGATCACGGCGGGGTCGATGTCCCATCGCGGGTTTTCCCTCAGGAAGGCGCGCAGGGATTTTTCCGCCGCCTCAGCCATGAGGTGGTTCGCCTCGATGAGGATTTCGGGATCCTCTGTTTCCGCAGCAAGGGTTTTAGCTTCCTCGATGGCTTTTGCGGCTTTGCCCGTGGCGGTCATGGCGCGGAGGCGTCCCTCGCGGGCACGGGCCTTGTCTGATGTTTGCCAGGCTTTTTCTTCGACCAGAGTGAACAACTCGAGCGCCCGGTCGGCACTTTTCCGTTCCTTGGTTGCCAGCAGGGCGTTTCCGAGCGCACAGCCAATCGAGGCTGACGGTGAGCGTGGAAAATCGAGCCAGGGGCGGAATTTTTCCCAATACTGTTCGAGAGCGGGAATGTCTTGGATCGCTGCGGAGTGGATAGCCGCGTCGCGGGTTGTATCGATTGCGAAATCGATCGATTGAACATCACTTCTCGGCAGGGCGATGGATGGAACCGCTTGCGGAGAGGATCCTGACTGTGCGGGAATCTCGAGTTGCAAACGGATGGTTTTCTCATCTGCCGAAATGATTTTTCCGACGCGGCGGTTGCCCGTTTTCATTTCGAGCACATCCTGCGCGTGGCCGATGGATGTCGCGGCGAGAAGGATGAGGAGTTTGCGTTTCATCCTTGTTCGGGTGACTCCTCAAGCGGGTTTGTTTTTTCACCGGACTTCAAAGGTAGTGGTCCGCCGAGGGCCTTCAGACGGTCTTGGGCGGTTTTGGTTTCTGGGAAATCTTCGAGTTCGGTTTTGGAGAGGAACTCGCTGTAGGTGCGGCGGGCTGCGGTGGAGTCCTGGATTTTCTCAAACGCCTCGCCGCTGCGTGCGTAGGCGCGGGCCACCCACGGTCTCCATCGGCCGTGCATGAGGTAAACGCGTTGGTAGTAAGGGATGGCGAGTTTGGGATTCTCTTCGGTCATGTGCAGGTCGCCGATGAGGCAAAGGGCCTCGGCTTTGTTTTCGCCGGATGCGCCTGCATTTTTGAGCACCTCTTCGAGAGTCCTCCGTGCCTCGGCGAGGCGTCCGCGTTTCTGGAGGAGCTTGGCTTTGGAAATCATCGTCGGGGCGAAGAGTTGGGTGCCGAGATTTTCGCGTTCGAAGCGGTTGAACCAATCCAGCGCGGCCTTTTCCTTCCCATTTCTTAGTTCCATTTCCCCGAGTGCGGCGAGGATGCGGTCCTTCTGTATCGCGCGGGGGTTCCATCGCAGCGCGTCGCGCATCATTTCCTCGCCTTGCTTCGTTTGCCCGGACTCCACCAGGGCATGGCCAAAATCGACGAGCAGCGCGGGATTGGCCTCGCGCACATCGGCCAAGGCCGCCGCTTCGATCAGGAGGGCTTGCGAGCGCTTGGGATCGGATTTCTTGAGCGCCTGCGCTTGGGCGTGCAGGAGACGCACGCGAAGGGTTTTCTTTTTCTCAGTGCCTGCTTCGGCCAGCAGGTCTCCAAGCAGGGCGAGGTATTCGGCGGATTCTGCGGGGCCCCTGTAAAGACGGGCTAGTGAGGGAAAGAGGTCATCCACCGAGCGGATTTCGGGGTTGTTCCCGAGATCGCGGATCGCCTGCCAGTAGATTTCGCGGGCTTTCGCGGGTCGCTCCTGTTTGCGGTAATACCAACCCAAGTTGGAAATCGCCTCGGCAACCCGTGGCGAGCGGGGGCGGTTCTTGGCGAATTCCTCCATGAGGGTGCGGTATTGTTCATAGTCCTCAAGAAGCTTGAGTGCCTCGGCGGTGCGGAAGACTCCCTCCTCGTAGAGCTTGGTGTCCGTCGCGGGAATTTCTCGAAAAGCCTCGATGCCTTTCGGGACGAAACCCTCGTTCATGAGGGCGTTCCCAAGCAGGACGCGGGCCTCGCTGTTTTCCGGCTCGCCGGGGAATTTCTCGAGGTAGTCGTGGAGTTCATCGATAGCGGTGCCGTAGCGCTCGAGTTGTTGAGAGCAATAGGCTTTGCGGAACACAGCCGAGCCTCGGTGCAGGCCCTTGGGATGCTTCTGCAGGTAGGCATCCATGAGTTCGCGGCATTTCTCGAATTGCTTATCGAAAGAGTAGGTCATGCCGAGCCAGTAGGCGCCGCTGTCGGCGAGGTCGCTTTTCGGATATCGCGTCTGGTAGTCTTCGAACGCCTTTGCGGCATCAGCGTTTTTTTCCGCCTGTAGAAGCGAGAAAGCTTTAAGGAAAGTTGCCCTCGGTGCGTATTCGGAGCTTGGAAAACGATTGGCGATATCCTCGAAGGCACTTGCGGCCTCCTCATAGCGCAGGCTGGATTGCAGGGCCTCGGCTTGCATGAGACACACCTGCGGCAGGAGAGGAGAGTTAGGAAATTTGAGTGTGAATTCCTTCGCGGCTTCGATGGTTTGGGGCCAGTCTTCCAAGGCGCTCCAACAGCGGACGACATTGACGGCGGCTTGTTCGGTGACCTTGTCGGGTGGAAAGTCCTTGAGCATACCTTGCATGATGAGAGCCGCCTCGCGGTGGCGTTTCATCTGGAGATAGGCGACGGCGAGACGAAAGCGCAGGGCCGTGTCGAAGTTCTCGATTTTCTGGAAGTTTTCTGTCTCGCGTTGGACTTCGTTCACCAGGCGCGTGTAGAGGATTTTCTGATACGGTTCGTCCGTGGCGCGGACTGCGGCGAGCCGTGTTCGCAATTCCTCCAGGCGCAGCGCTTGGTGCTTCAGCAAGCGCTCGCGCGGCCAGACGCACTGCAGGCAGATGATGGCTTTTCGGAACTCTCCATTCTCGAGCCAGCGATTGCCAAGTTGCAGTGTGAGGGTTTGAAAGGAGATGAGTTGGGGAATGTCCTGCATGCGCGGAAATTCCTCGTTCACCACCTCCATGGCAGCGTCGTTGTCACTGAGTTGCAGCAACGCGTGGAGTTGGTAAATGACCGCCCTTCCGCGTGTTTCGGAGCTGAGTGAGGGTTTAAGGCCCGCGTAGTAATCCGCAGCTTCGCGGTACTTTTGTTCCAGAATCCAAGAAGTGCCGACGAGCATGCGGGCCTCGGTGAGTCGCGCCGCAGCCGGATTTTGGCGGATCATGAGGGGATTTTTTTCAGCTCCCGGTGGGAATAAACTAATGAATTTCTCCAATGCGGCGCGGGCGGCGGCGTAGTCTTGGTTTTGAAGGTTGGCGATTCCCAGCCAGAAGGTCAGCTCCTGAATCTGCTGTGAAGAAAGAGGCGGTTTTGCTTCCAGCGCTTCCGTGATAGCGGGAACTGCTTCGGCAAAGCGGCTCTGCTGCACAAAGCACATGGCGAGGGGGTAACGCGAGTCTTGCAGTGCCTTTGCGGCGTCGGGGGATGTGCTGAATTCAGCTTGGAATTTCAGATAGGCTTCCAGTGCGTCTTTGTAGTTCTTTTGGTTGAATAATGTCCGGGCCTGCTCGAACAACTCGTTTGCCGTAAGTCCGGCGGTTGCCACCGGAGCTTGCTGTTTTTTCGCGCTCTGCGCCTCTGCTGAATGCGACAGGATCCAAAGAACGGCAGCCATTCCAATGATCTGAGAAATGAAGCGCGGCATTGTGAAAGTGGGCTTGAAAGTGCGTTTCTACTAGCCAATGGGTCTGGGAGCACCAAAGCGATTTCATGTTACGATTTCGTCGGTTTTCTGCGATCTTGTGGGTCAATTCCCCCATGGCAGATGTGACTCTAGCTTGCGATTGTGAACCTATGAAAACCTTGCTTTGGTTCCTGTTGGCGGTTGCGGGAGTTATGGTGTTGTCCGACGCCCTCTTTACTGCCCTACGCAAATCTTGAAGATGCACGCGCTGCTCAAAATCGCACTGCTCGCAGTCTCCGGATTGCTGGTCTCATGCACATTCAGCGAATATCCCTTTGGAATGGTCACGCCTTACGCCGGTTTGTCCTCGATTCCAAGCGGCTACACTGGGAATGCCTACTTTTGGAATGGCAGATATTACACAGGCGGGCGCTATGAAACTGGCCGCTTTCATTACATCGACCGTTATTACAATAGTCGCTACATGTTTAACGGGAGATATCTGTATGGAGGTGGTATGCAATACATCCGAGGCGTGAATGACCATCCCTACCGTGGCTACTCCTCATCCCAGCGAACATACGAAAAGCACAGATATTATCAGCCATTCCACCACCAGCATTATCACTGAGCATTTTTGAAACCGCAGGCTGTTGTCGGAATCCTCAGCCGTTTCTTTTGGCCTCTTGGCGGGCGCTTTTTTTCACCCAATCCAAAAGACCTCCCACTGTGCAGTGGCCTTCCAGTTGATGTCGAAGACGGGCTTGGCGGTGGATTTTGTAGCTGTTGCGGCGGCCGAGTTTTTCACGCTCCAGAACGCCGACTGCTTCGAGATCGGCAATGATTCGTTGAACCGCCCGCTCGGTGATGCCGATGGCTGCTGCCAAATCCCGCACACGCAGCTCCGCATTCGCATTCAATGAGACCAGCACATGAGTGTGGTTGGTGAGGTAGGTGAAGCCTGGTTCATGCGCTTCTACAGGCGCAGCGGGATTTTTTTTTGAATTTTTCATGAAAAAGGATTGACGCAAAAAATAAGACATATAATACACGACATAGTTTTCCTGTTTTTTGTATCAGGAATGATATAACACAAAACCGCAGCCAACAAACCACGAAAAAAACCATGGACATTCTGAATTCACTCGCCCTGAGCCTCCTTTCCCCGATGGTGCTCGCCTTCATACTCGGCATCGTTGCCAGCCTGATCCGGAGCGATCTGAAGATTCCGCCCGAGATCTATGCGGCGATGACGATTTATCTGTTGTTTGCTATCGGGCTGAAAGGCGGGGCGAAGCTCGACGGGGTGGCTTTTTCGGATTTCTGGAAGCCGCTTGTCGCCGCGTTGGCCTTGAGCCTTGCAATTCCGGTTTGGAGCTACATGTTGCTCCGGAAATTCGGAAAATTCGACGGCGTGAACTCTGCCGCGCTGGCCGCGCACTATGGTTCGGTCTCGGCAGTCACCTTCGGCGAGGCTTTGGCCTTTCTTGAAATTTTGAAGGTCTCCGCCGAGCCGTATGTCGCCGCATTGCTTGCTGTGATGGAGGTGCCGGCCATCATCGTAGCCATATTCCTGGTCGGCAAGGCGACCATCAAAGCCGGCGGTGGAAGTATCCGGGAAGTGCTCCGGGAATTGATCACCAGCAAATCGATTGTGCTTCTCATCGGCGGCATGGTTATCGGATTGCTGGCCGGCAAGAAAGGCGCCGAACAGGTGGCGCCACTCTTTGACGCACCCTTCCGGGGAGTTCTCACCCTGTTCCTGTTGGAGGTCGGGCTTGTGACCGGCCGGCGGCTTGGCGATTTGAAGCATGCCGGATGGAGGCTGGTCGTTTTTGCAATCGCAATGCCCTTCCTGCATGGCGTGCTGGGCGTATGGCTTGGAGCCTTGTGCGGAATGAGTGTCGGCGGAGCCACAATCCTTGGCACATTGGCCGCCAGCGCCAGTTACATTGCAGCTCCAGCGGCCGTTCGGGTGGCCCTGCCGACGGCGAGTCCGGCTATTTATCTGACGGCGTCACTCGCGTTGACCTTCCCGTTCAATGTGATCTTCGGTATTCCCGCCTACTACTCTTTCGCCCGCTGGCTCGTTCCGGCTTGAGGGGCTCAATGCAAAAGGAACAATTGAAAACTATGAAAATAACACACCTCGCAGTCTGTGTGGCGTTGATCGCCACTTCTCAACTCCATGCGGGCGCATCCGTCGCGGATTCGTCTAAAAACAAGCCATCCACTCCCGATGAGGCCTTCGCCTATCTAAAAGCGGGCAACGAACGGTTCGCCTCGGGTGTTGGAATCCGGCGCGACTTGCTGGCCGAGGCCCGCGAGACAAGCGGAGGGCAGAAGCCCTTTGCCGCTATCGTGAGCTGTCTGGATTCCCGCACCTCGTCCGAGCTTATCTTTGACCAAGGCTTGGGTGATGTCTTCAACGCGCGACTGGCGGGAAATGTCGTCGATGATGATGTGCTCGGCAGCCTGGAATTCGCAACCAAAGCAGCCGGGGCCAAACTCATCGCCGTGGTTGGCCATTCCTCCTGCGGAGCGGTGATCGGCGCGATCGACGATGTCAAACTCGGGCACCTGACCGGCCTGCTCGAGCGCATCAAGCCGGCGGTCGAATCCGCATCCACAAAAAACAAGGAATCCTGCACTTCGAAAAATCCGGAATTCGTCTCCGAGGTGGTCGAGCGCAACGTGAAGTTGCAAATGAAGCAACTCACAGAAAAAAGCCCCATCCTCCGCGAGCTTGCCGCCAACGGTTCGATCAAGATCGTGGGTGGCGTCCACGATCTTGCCACCGGCAAGGTGCGTTTCCTTGCCGATGGGAATTGAGAAAAATCCAGAGACCGAAGGACGCGCCTCCTATGCGGGCGCGTCCTTTGCCTTGTTGACCATGCACGCCAAGGAACGCGAAATTGCACCGCGTTTCGAGCAGGCGCTCGGCGCGTCGGTAACCCTTGTCGATTCCTTCGACACCGACACGCTCGGCTCCTTCACCCGCGATGTGCCGCGATTCGGCAGTCAACTCGACGCCGCCCGCAGGAAGGCCGAACTGGCCATCGAACTCTCCGGTATCCCTCTCGGCCTCGGCAGTGAGGGATCATTTGCTCCGGGACCCTTTGGGCTGGTGTCTTTCAATCTGGAGGTGCTTACCCTCATCGACAGGCAGCGCGGTTTGGAAATCACAGGCGCGGTCCGCCTGCCGGGACATCACTCCTCGGGGAGTTTCGATGATTGGGATAAACTCACCGCCTTTGCCGAAGACATAAAATTCCCATCGCACGCCGTGGTGCTGCGCCCAAACGACGAGCATGATTTGCGCATCCGAAAAGACATCGCCGATTGGGATGCTTTGCACACTGCCTTTCAAGAATGCGTGTCACTCTCGGAGCGAGGAATTGTTTTTGTCGAAAGTGACCTGCGCGCACACCGGAATCCGTCGCGCATGCAAAACATCGGCGCTGCATGTGATGACCTGCTCTCCCGCATGCTGTGCGCCTGTCCCGCATGTGCTGCGCCGGGATTCGGCCTCGCCCGCTACGAAATCGGCCTTCCCTGCGCATGGTGCGGTGAGCCAACCAACGATTGGAAAGCCCAAGAATTCCGCTGCGTGATCTGCCCGCACCTCGAATCCCGCCCACGCACAGATCTCAAAACCGCCGATCCCGCACATTGCCCGTTTTGCAATCCCTGAAGGCCCGCTCGCCTCAACTTGAAAGGGCGGCGGCGTGGGCTCTGGCAATTTTTCGAAATGATTCCGAGATTTGTGCGGTTATATCATTGCGACTAAGCATTCAATTCGCTCGTGTGAATAGAATCGTTTATCTATTCAAAAAATTAATATATTTATTATAAGAGTATTGTGTGAATTCTTGGCCTGAAATGAATAGATTTCGTAAACTATTCAAGTTTGTAAAAATCGATTTCAAAGTGACAAGTCGCGGGATCGACTCTTTTACGAATTGCTCCAATAGGCAAAGAGGTGGCAACTTCGCCCTTGCAAAAACACCCGTTTTCCCATAAATATGGGGAATGAAAACAACGATCGAGCTTCCTGACGAACTTTTCCAACAAGCCAAGGTCATGGCGGCCGAGCGTAGCACCACACTTAAGGACATCATGGTTCAAGCGTTGAAATTGTGGTTTCGCACTCCAGCGGAAGACGAGGAAAAGAACCGCCAAGCGACCGTGAAGCGTTTGCTACAAGCGATGAGGGCGTCCAACACGGAACCCATGGCCCCCCTCAGGCGGGAGGAAATCTATGATCGCTAAGATTTTCCTGGACGCGAATGTGCTGCTCTACGCGAGTTCGAACGCGACGGAGGACAAAACCAAAAGAGAGCAAGCCCAAGCGTTGATGATCGGGGCGCCGTTTGCGTTGTCCGCCCAAGTCTTGCAGGAATACATCGCCAATGCGCTGAGGAAGAAACAACTGGGGATCAGCGAAACAAACATCCATGCCATGCTGGAACTCGCGGCAACAGTCACGCTCTTGCCCGTCTCCCTCGATCTGATCCTCGCCTCGGTGCAAATCCGTCGCAGGTTTCAAGTTTCGCACTGGGACGCCACGATCATTGCGGCCGCTGTGGAACTGGGTTGCAGCACACTTTATTCCGAAGACCTGAACCACGGCCAGAATTACGACGGAGTCCGAGTAGTGAATCCATTTCTGGGCTGAAAGCCGATAAAAATGCGGCATAATCTCCACCGCGTTTCCACCACATCGCCTGCGGCGCAAGCCTCTCACGGAGACACCAAGGCACGGAGAAAAGTTCTCGGCCGGAACGCCGACGTCCTCGTCGGCATCAGCACCTCAGAGCAAGACAAGTATGGCAACTCGGAAATTCGGCTAAAAATGCGTCAATACGCGGGACTGACCCCCTAAGTGAATATCGTTTAGGCCATCGAGCTATTTTGAGAACTCCTCGGGTTTGCGAATATCCATTGCAAGAAGTGTATCCAGAAGGATACATATCGTCAAGGTAAAATTCAGACAACGCCTTGAAGGCAATTCTTCACGGCGTTTCCACCACATCGCCTGCGGCGCAAGCCTCTCACGGAGACACCAAGGCACGGAGAAAAGTTCTCGACCGGAACGCCGACGTCCTCGTCGGCATCAGCACCTCAGAGCAACAACTATGGCAACCCGCAAACTCGGCTAAAAAATGCGTCAATACGCGGGACTGACCCCTCTGACGGAAACTCGGCTAAAAAATGCGTCAATACGCGGGAGGTATGAACGGGAACATCGGGACCCCCTCTCCTCGGGCTTGTCGCGGAAGACGCGGTTCACGCGGTTCACGCGGGCGATGGCCTGCATGAGGCCGTGGCCCTGCATCGGCTTGTCGGCATACATCGTGTGCAGGCAGGGGCGCGTGGAATCCGGTGAGCCACATGTCGCGCACGATTACGATACGGAACGGGTCCTTGGCATCTTTGAAACGGTTCGCCAGCTTGCAGAGCTTGTCCGTGCTGCTCTCGCTATTAGAAATGGAACGACTCAGCCATCAAGGGTAATACAGCGGCATTAAGACACTCCATCTCCAGCAGAGGGAAACGCCCAGATGTCCTCGCAAACTTTTTGGTAAAGTGACTGGCGTGTTAGAATGTCCGCTTTTTTGAACTCGGGGTGGGGCGCAAATTTCAGACCCCGGGCGGATGCCCAATTCGTGAAGTTTGGGTTATTTTGATAAGCCAGCGGGCAAAGCGAACGCACAAGGAGATTTTCCTTTTGGTAGTGAGCAATTTTCTCTGCGTAGGGCTTGGCGTTGTAGGATTGGTTGGTCCCGTTCGGAAGCAACACGAGCGCGCCAACGCTATTGCGCCACTCAGCAAAGTCGCCCTTCTCAGTGAACTCGTCTGTGTGAGCGCTAAAATCATCTGCCCAGATGTGTTCAACCTCAAATGGCTTCCCTCCCGGACTCTCGTAGTAGGTCTGGAAAGTGGTGGTCATGCCTGCGCCTTGCTCCACGTATGCGGTGATCCGTGACAGCAGGTATTTCACGAAGCGCTTATTTTGTCCGTGCATTAGGAAATGTGTAAACTCGTCCCATCCGGAATCCAACTCCTTGATCTTCGCGGAAAGCAAGGCGCGCAGTGTCGGCAGGTCTTTGTTTCGAATTTCCTTCACCAAGGAATACATCGTGTAGCGAATCGAGCTGGCGGAAAACTTCCGGAAGTTAACCGATCTCCTGACGGCGAACGTTTCGATATAACGGGCCACCAAATCGATTTTTGCATCCACAGTTTTGGGTGAATCCGCAGGATCTAGCGGGGCTAACATGAGCGGGTAGCTCTGGGATGAAGCAATGCCCCAGCGAGCGATGTAATAAACGTGTTGCAGCGGAGTGTTCAGAGTTGCTTGGGAGCGCAATATTCGCAGGTATGCTTCGTGGAAAAACTTGAAATCCCCTGAAACGAACTGCTCGAAGTCGTCCGGGTGTTCAGGGTCGAGTTTCATCTTTTTAAGATTGTCCCGCACCCAGCTATGGAAGCGGGTGCCGATCTTTTCAAAATCTTCGTTCTGTGATCCAGCTTTTCCTGGCCGGATTGAATCCGCGTAGCAGGCGCGCAGCCAAGCTTGGAAGAAGCTCTGGTCCTCATTTGCATCGAATGCCTTCAGGGCCTCGATAGCCTTTTTCCAATGGTCGTTTGCTTTGATGCGTTTGGGTGCCTGGTCAAAGCGCGAAAGGATGAATCCTTTCAGCATTTCAGTCGGGGTGAGGTTCAGGCCCCGATCATTCATCGTCTCGAAGATCGTGTAGGCGTTGTCATCCGAATAGGCGACGATTTCCACGAGCACCACATTATACTTCAACCAATCAATGAAGAACGGGAGAGTGGTTCCCTTGATTTCCTCGGGGAAGCAATCGGTGATATCGGCGTAGCGCTCGGCCATATTCACGGTCGAGGCGTCATCACCACTCCGGAGGGTGTAAGCGCCGGTCTGAAACAGTTTCTCCAGGCATTCTCGCCGTTCTTCGACCTGAAGATTGAATGACTTCATGCCTCGGTGCTCGGAAAAGATCATCGGCTCAATTTTCTCTGCTACCCCAAGCGTTTGCTGAAGATTGTTTAGGTAGATGAGCAGGAGCGTCAACGAAGTCAGACGCTGCTGGCCGTCGATGATGCTGCGCTGTCCGGCCTTTTCGCTAACGACGAAGGGCCCGAGGTAGTAGTTGTTGTAGTTCTCTCCTTCCGTGCGGGCGTCGCCTTCTTGGTATTCGTTTAAGAAGGCGCTGGTGAGATCGTTGATCAGTTGTTCGATGTGTCGTCGCTGCCAGTTGTATTCACGCTGGAAGTAATCGACCGTATATTTCTTGTTTTCGAGGACCTCAGATACCTTCCGGTCGTGGGCTTCGATTTTATTGGTGAGTTTGCTCATGGCTTTGTTTCAGTAAGGACACTTGCTGACGCCTTCTTGATCGCGTCCTGAATCTTTCCGAGTTCGCCCGGCCCTTTCACCATCTCGAAGAAGCACTGCCCGCCGCTGCGTTCTTCCCACAGCTTGCCGAGGCGTTCCTTCTCCTTGGTGTCGTCGTTGGTCGCACGGTCAAGACCCTTGTATTCCACCGCGAGGACTTTCCCGTTCGGCAGCTTCGCGACGAAGTCGGGATAGAACTTGTCGGTGCTAGTCTGAATCCAAAACGAAAGCCTTGGCTCCCGCTCCAGATTCCGCACCCATGTTTCAATCCGCTCATCATGCGCGATGACTTGCGCGCATTTAACCTCCTCGTCGTTCATCGCTCCAATCTCCTTGTAGTAGTGCCGGGGAAGCTCGAGGCCGTGGTAGCGGTCGCCCACGGGATACTTGTTCGGGTGGAATGTGAACACACTGGCCAGAGTCACATAGACGGTGCCGGAGCCATCGCCAAAGAGCAGCGTCTCATACACCTTCTTGCGATTCAGCTTCTCCAAGTCGTTCACACGGGCCGCCACCGCTTTGAAAAGCCGGTGGCGATGCGCCGTCATTTGTTCCAGCGTGATGCCGCGCTTCTCCAACTCCGAAACCACGCGCTGAAGCCAGATATCCATCTCCGCATCCGTCAGCCCTTCATGTGGGAAAGCGCGGGCTATGGTCACTATGAGCTTCGCCACTGGCCAAGCCGTGCTTGTTTCCAAGAGCCGTTGTTGCCGATCGGCGTCTGCGAGGAAACGGCTCTGAATCTTCTCACGCTCCGTTGTGGCGTTCTTCTCAATGTCGATCACGATGCCCCGTTGTTCCATGGGGATGATAAAGGCGGGCATGTCAGCATCCGAATTTGCCAGTGTCCAGTTATTGCGCTCGATGAGGTCATCTTCCTCGAACTGGTGAAAGAACTCGCCCTGCTTTAGTGCCAGCACTGGCACGGCGAACTTCACTCCGTTGTCAGCCGGGCTGGACTTTGCTCTCGTCGCACCGAAGGCGTGGCCTGCGCGTTTGTTCACTGCGGCACGCACCTCCTCTTTGGCCTTTTCCGTTCCAGCCCAATTCACCACGGCTTCTTCCTGTTCTTTTGACAGTGTCTTCTCGACGGTCAGCTCGCCTGTCTCGGGATTCCAAACCACGGCGTCGATCAAATCCATCGGCAGCGCCGCTTTCGGCACATCGCTCAACTTGGTCGTCGCGGGCGTCTCCGGCACTTTCGACGGTTCCGATGTCAAGCCGGGGAGAAAAGGATGCTCAATGACCAACTCCTCCGCATCCTGACCTTCAAAACCTGACGCAATCAGCCCGTCCTTTAACGCCTTCGCTGCGTCGTCGAACTTCGACGAAGCCACAAACGCATACGCATTGTTCAGGTCATCGCGCTGCTTGCGCTTCGCCTTCGGCATTCTCAATACACGCCCAAGAATTTGCTCCACTGCCTTGCTGCTGCTCATCTCCGCCACGGAAAACAGCACATAGGCCCACGGGCAATCCCAGCCCTCCTTGAGCGCCTGCACCGTGATGATGAACCGCACCTTGCTCTCTTTCGTCAGCACATTGATTCCATCCAGCCCGCGCCGGTCACCGGTATGCACGCAAATTTCTTCCTCCGGGATGCCAAACTTCTCTTTCAATGCAGACTCCACCACCTCCACAGTGATGCTCGCCTTATCCTTATACTCGGGCTGCGCTTGCAGCAGCATGATCGGGCGGATGTGTTCCTGCGTGAGTGCCTCCTCCTGCCGTGCTTCGCCGTCCAAGTGTTTCAGTAGACCAATCGCATCGCCCAGCAGCGCGTCCCACGGCTCCCGATAGCGCAGGTAGATTGGCAGCTTGATCATCTCCTCCGCCTTCAGCGCATACGCAGAGACAGAGTGCAGCACATTGCTCGGCGGATTTTCAAAGGTCTCGCCGTCCTCCTTCACCGTCTGCGCTTTCAGATTCGGCGTTGCCGTTAGTTCCAGCACCGCGCTGGGGTTTAGGCGGCGCAGCGTTTCAAAAGAAAGCGGCTGCCGCGCATTGTGCGCCTCGTCGATGATAACAAAGGGCCGACGGATACGGAATACATTCACCAGCGACTGATTGAAATGACCCTCCGGCTCGCGCTCCACCACATCCAGCAAAGCAGCGGGCAGATTCTCGAAATGGGTCATCAGTTCACCATTGTTCTTATAGACATTCAGCGCGCTCATGTCCTTCCGACGGAAAGCCTGCATCGTCGCCACCACGATGACGGTGTGGCTGTCCAGCAGCGCTCGCTTCATGCGCGTGGCCTCGTCGATGTCCAGCACGGCAATATGGCCGAGATTCGTGTCCAAGCTCTGCCGGTAGGGGTCGGCACTGTCTTGGAGACGGGAAAGCGTTTGCGAGCGGATTGTGTCACTCGGCACTAGCCAGAGGATGAGCGCACGGTCCTTCTGCAAAAGCTCCTTCACGCCGAGCGACACTGCTTCACAAGCTACCAGCGTCTTGCCGCCACCCGTGGGAATGCGGAGGCACACATACGGTATGCCCGGCACCTGCTTCACCGGCGCGTAGGGCAGACCCTGGCCCTCGTGAATTTCCGCCGTCACCGAGGTGAAGGCCGTCGAAGCTGGAAACGTGTCCCCCGTCTCCTGCATCACCCGGCATTTTTGATAATAGCGACGCAGCCAGTGCAACGAGGTTTTCTGGTATTGCTTAGTTTCCATCCGAGTTCAGGGCTTTGTTGTGCCGTAATGCGGTGGCTCCTCGCGCAGCACCAAATCTTCCACAACCGGCATTAGCCTTACGATCTTGCCATCCCTCATGACATGTAGCGGCGTGCGCGTGCGCTCGGCCACATCCCGCGCGCGGCGGGCGGCGCGGCGGAGTGCGTCATCGGCCTGCTGAATCCAGTCGGTTTTCGTCTTCATAGTTCGTCACTGCTCGCAAGGAGCACGGGTTTGTCTCCTGCATTATCGTAGTGCCGCCATGCGTCGGCGAGCGGTTTATAAAGTTGCAAAAAGTTCTGCTTACCCGCTGTAAAACGCCGCCGGATCACCACCTCTGGGATGTCGTGCCCGCCTTGCGCGACGCGATCCGCCACCCGCCCGATGGCCAGTTCCACGCTGGGCAGTTCGAGGAAGAAAAGCGCCACCCGATAGCCTGCCTTTTTCCAGCCAGGAACCATCCGCGCGTAGCTGCGCCCGCTCAATGTGGTCTCGATGGCAAAGCTCTCCCCGCGCCGCACGCAGTCCGCAATCAGCTCCAGCATGATCCTCCCGGCTCGCACCGCTGCTGCCTCTGGACGGAATGGCGATAGACCCTGCGCAAACGTCGTCTTCCCCGCTCCATTCGGTCCGGCAATGATGATGATATTCTTCACCTTGTCCGGATCGCGTAAGGGGTTTGTTTGAAAGTAATGCCTTCGCGTTCAAGGCGGGCCTTGCTGAAGCGGCACCCGGCGGCATAGACCACCTTCTGCCCGTCATGCGCGGGCAGGTGTTCCAGGGTCGCCGTCGTCAGCACATTGCCGCCGTCCACGCTTTTATCCTTCAGGATGCCGTTGTAGAGCAGATACACGGCACGGCCGTGATGCACGCCCAGCAGCGGCGTCTTGGCCGAGATGCGTTCCTTCGGCAAAGGCTCGCCGGTCTCGGAGAAATAGACGTGTCGGGCGAGGTCCGCAAAACGCACTCCCGCCTCGTTGATGCGCCCGTGCTCATCGAAGAGCTCTTCGCCGAGGTGCACATAGCGGAAGCCGCCACCGAGGCCGGGAACCGCCTCGCCCTTTGCATTGGTGTAGCCTTCGGCCACGCGCTTCACGCGTTCGGCGGTGATTTCCTGCGCGATCTTCGGCTTCATCTCAACGAGCACGAAGCGCCGATTCTGGTCATCGAGGCTGTTCAGCCGAAGAACTGCATCCCCAGTGGTTCCCGAGCCACCAAAAACATCCATCACAATTTCGTTTCCTTGCGTTGTGAAGCTAACAAGCTCCTGAACGAGGTCAGTCGGCTTTGGAAAATCGAATGGGCGGTTGCTCTCTGGAAAAATATCTTTGATTTCGTTAGTTCCGACCCGCCCATCGAGTTCAAAGATACTGGCAAGCTTTGCCCGGTAGTCCTTCACGTAAACCTTCAGCTCGATCAGCTTCTTCTCCGTTTCACCAAAGAGGATTCGTTTTTGTTCGAGCAACTTCTTCATCGTAGCCTCTGGGAAGCGCCAGCCCATCATTGGCTGATCGCATTCTTTACCAGTCACTTCGTGATAAACTGGGTATCGGTATCCTTCTTTGCCAGGGTTATGCACGCTCTGACTGCCAGTATAGATTCCGCCGTCGTCTATGAACTTATACCGGTCGAACGGCCAGAGCTCCACTTTGTGCTTCCGGAACCATTTTGAGTATTCCGCCTGCCGCGTTTCCGCGTCGTCGAATTTCCGCACAAACTCGTCGCCGATCTCGAGCAGCTTTTGTTTAACCGCCAAGTTGGGAGATTTCCATATGTTTGGCAGCCGTGTCTTGTTTCTCGCATAGCAAAGCACATATTCATGCTCAATAGCTATGTTCGTAGGATTATTATCGGTGGCGTTGTGCCAAATGATGGTGCCGACGCGGTTTGGAATCCCGAACACCTCATCCATGATCTGCCTCAGGTTTGCATACTCGTTCTCGTCGATGTTGGCGAAGATAACACCGTCGTCCCGAAGCATTTCCTTAAGGAGCACCAAGCGCGGGTAGATCATGCAAAGCCATTTGTCGTGTCGTGAAAGATCCTCGGCTTCCGCGCCAACGACTTTGTTGAGCCACCCCTGTGTAACCGGGTTACTGATATTGTCTGAATAGATCCAGCCCGTCCGTGTGCCTTTCTCGTCGCGTTCATCTACACCCGTATTGTAAGGCGGGTCGATGCAGATGCACTTCACCTTGCCCATGTAGTAGGGCAGCAGTGCCTTGAGCGCCAATAAGTTGTCCCCCTCCACGATGAGATTCCCGCTACCTGGATCACCGCAGGCCAGTTCCGGAACATCCTTCAACAAGTGAAACGGCACTTCCAGGTGGTGATTGATGACGGCGTCCTTGCCGATCCAGTTGAGTGTGGGCATGAGGTTTATTTGCAGGAAAAATGAAAGGGGTCAGCAACTGTCTTGATATTTAAGAATCTACGAGTCATAGTTTGCTATAAAAATCGCCCATGATTGTGCATTGGACTTTCGATTCATAACATGGCGTGAAAGGGGTCAGGAATTAATTCTTGATATTTAAGAATCTACGAGTCGTAGTTTGGTATAAAAATCGCCTATGATTGTGCATTGGATTTTCGATTCATAAAGGATTTTTTTGACAGGATAACAGGATTAGCAGGATGAGGGAGGATGGATTTTGAATGTTGGATTGCGATCCTCCTTTGCGCTTCACGACTCAGGCGTGATGAAGTTGGCAAATTTTGGATTATTTGTGGCATTCGATGCCCTGATGCAAACAGGAACTGGTTTTCACAGCGGCTGACCTCCTTCATTCAGGATACCAAGATAGGCGTCATAAATGAAAACGCGGTTGCGTCGTTGACCGGTGAGTTCGCGGGCGATGCCGGCTGAAACCAGGTTCTGCATAGCTTTGCCGGCTGTTGGGAAGCTCATCTGGTGCTGGCGGCAGAGGTGGCTGAGAGTCAGGACGGGGCGTTCGCGCAGAGCGGCAAGGACGCGCAGAGTGTTGGCGGCAGCGCGTCCACTTTGTGCTGTGCGGTGGGTGTCCGCCTCGAAGAGATCCACGAGTCGGCGAGCGGTCTGAACAGCGCTGTGCGCGGTGGATTCCACGCCTTCCAGAAAGAAGTCCACCCAGGCTTCCCAGTCTCCCGTGGTTCGGACGCGGTCGAGCAGATCGTAATACAGGGAGCGGTGTTCTTTGAAGAAGAGGGAGAGATAGAGAAGTGGTTGCGCGAGAAGGCGTCCGTGATGGAGCAGCAGGGCAATGAGCAGGCGTCCGAGTCGGCCGTTGCCATCGAGAAACGGATGGATGCTCTCGAACTGCACATGGGCGAGCGCGGCTTTGAGCAGGACGGGCAGACCTGTGTCATCCTCGTGCAGGAAGGCTTCCAGTGCGGCCATGCAGGGCTCGACCTCTTGCGGTGGAGGGGGCACGAATCGGGCATTCCCTGGACGGGTGCCACCGATCCAGTTCTGGCTGCGGCGAAACGCGCCGGGCTGCTTGTCGCTGCCACGGCCTTTGGACATCAGCGCGGCATGCATTTCGCGGAATAGTCGATTGGAGAGCGGGAAGCCTTCGCGAAGCCGTGACATGCCGTGTTCCAAAGCTGCGATGTAGTTGGAAACTTCGACGACATCATCCATGGGACTGCCGGGAACCTCTTCCAACTCGAAAAGCAGAAGATCGGAGAGCGAAGACTGGGTTCCCTCAATCTGTGAGGAAAGAACGGCTTCGCGCCGGACATACGAGTAGAGAAACAAGTGCGGGTTCGGCAGCAGCGTGCTGATGCTGTCCAGTCGCCCAACAGCCAAGGTGGCGCGCTCCAGAAGTAACTGCCGCGCGCCTCCGGTCTCCAGCGGAGGAACAGGCGGCAGGGGATGCGGCACGAAGGCGCGCACCTGCTCTCCCGCAGTGGTGGTTGTGCTATAGTGGCCTGTGGTGTCACGGTTCATGGTTTGAATCTTGAATAAGAAATTCTGGTATTAAAGAAAAAGTTATTTTTGTTTAATATAAATCAGCTTTCAGCGCCATGTTGATGCTTTGATGAAAACTGGAGGCTTACATGAAAAATGTGAAAGGTGAAATGCATTAATTATTGATATTTATCGAGCTGCAATTTGATTTTAGCATAAAAGCCGCGCATCATTGTGAATTGGGTTTTCGATTCAGAAAGCATTTTTTTGACAGGATAACAGGATTAGCAGTGAAAGGGTTCAGGCATTAATTATTGATATTTAGGTTGCTGCTAATTGATGGAAGCAGGTTTTTCAATAAGTCTGACAATAGCGGGTCAACTCTTGGAAGCAAGAGATTTTTCGATTCAGAAAGCATTTTTTGACAGAATCGGAGCGTAGCGAAGAAAGACTGCTGAAAGCAGCCCGTAGGGTGAGCGGAAGCGAGTCAATTCACAGGATTTTTAGGGTGACGAGTCCGCCTCCGCGCTTCGCGGCTACGGCGGGACGAGGTAACTAGTAACGCGTAACGAGTGGGGCAGATTTTAGATTTTGAATGTTGAATTTTGGCTTAACGGCGCGTTGCGCCTGAATCTTCGGGCCGCTCGGCGATCTGCCCCTACCTTGTAAACGAAAGCTCGGCGCGGATACCACGGCGCTGACGGCGCATCGCCCTCCAGATTTTTTGAAGGTTGTCATTGCGAAACGGTTTTTCCCGCGAGCTCACGGCCTTTTCCGGTGAGGAGGTATTTTTGCAGGCGGCTGTTGGGTTTTTCGGGGATGGTGCGTTCGATGAGGGCGGCGGCGAGGGCTGGCATCAGGTAGCGGTCCATAAAATTGGCCTGGCTTTGCAGGTTCAGGTTGGCTTGGACCTCCACGCGGTTCAGCGGTCTGCGTGTTAGTGCTTGCAGCAGATTCAGAACTTCACCTGTGACTTCACCTGTGACTTGCGCGGTAACTTCGTGCTTGGCGGTAGAAGACTGCTTGGGTTCGGCGGCATCGATGGCCTGCAAAAAAGACGGCGCAAAGGAAAATTCGGTCCAGAGGCCAGTGGGCTCGAGGGTGAAGCTCGGCTTGGGGGTTTCCGCTTCGCGGCAGGCAGTGAGGATGCGTTGGATGTCACGGCCCCAGGTTTCGATTTCCCCGGAGCGGAAAAAGACATGGGTGATGGCGGGGTTGTAAGCGTGTTAAACGCAGCAGCTCCGATTTTGACAAACAAGTCTTCGTGCGGTGAGGGATTCCTCCGCTTGCCTTGAATGGAAAGAGTAGGGGGCGGGAATTTCATTGCTGAGAGGGCGGCTGATTTTTCGGCACGAAACAAAACTCCTCTTGCTTCGTAGAGTGGCTCTGAAAAAGGCGCTGCGGGCGGAGACGGAGCAGCGTCGACTGGATGAGGTGTAGGATTTTGGTGATCATTTCACAGGGAGCCTAACAAGGCCGGTCAGACATCCGCTGGGGGTGGAAAATTTTTTTGTGATCAAATGGGGGCACTCCAGGACGCGTGAAGGAGTGCAAAAGTTCCACTGAAATGAGTGCGGCGAGGCTCAATGGTGAGTAGAACTCAACTCTCCTTAGAGTGAGATGGCACTCAACGATGAGTTATTTTCAATCTCCGTGGAGTAAGGTGGCACTCAACGATCCGTTGTTTTCAATCTCCGTTGAGTGAGGTGGAACACAGTGACGAGTCGTTTTCAATCTCCAGGGAGTGAGGTGGTATGGAATGCCGAGTTGATTTCGGTCTCCATTGAGTGAGGCGGCACTCATCGATGAGTGTTTTTTAATCTCCAGTGAGTAGTGCGGCGCGCAAGGGTGGGGGACATTTCGTGTTTGTCTCAAGCATCGAGCGCGTGGGGTTTCTGTCGTTTCCGAATAAAAGAAAAGCGGCCGTGTGCTTCGGTGAAGCACACGGCCGCAATGGGAGGAGCTTCGTGGTCGGGCCGGCGTCAGCTCAGAATCTGAGACTGCGAGGCCGGGGCAGGTTCCGTCTTTTTACCTTGGGAGCGACGGGCAAAACGCTGGCCGAGGTCCATTGTCGCCGCGTGGAGGCCTTGTGGGGCGCTTTTTTTGCTGCGGTCGTAGGTGATCAGCGCATGGCCGTAGGCATCCGAGCGGGCGACTTTGATTGTGTTGCCGATGCGCTCGAGGAGTTGCTGGAGGGCATGTGTGATGTCCTCAAGGTTCGCTGCAAGCGCCATGTCGGCTCGGAACTCCTCGATCGCGAAGTTGCGCGGGAGGATATCCGGGGATTGCTCGGCGATGACGAGGGCCTTTTGCAGGAAACTCTCAGTGAGGTCTCCGGCTTTCGCCAGACGGCGAATCTCATCGGCTCCGAGGTCCACGAGGAACGGGAGGTTTGATTGGATGGTTGCGATGGCCGATTTGATGTTGTTCATCGCCTCGGGGCTTAATGTTGCATGGATTTGGTTTGTTTTTGGCATTGGCCGTTTTGGGTTTTGCCGACGCGCATTTCGCCGCCGGCGTCACCGTGCCGCCTCGTCCGGTAGTTCCGGGTCCGCTTTGTGCGGCCGGCCGGCTTCGGTGGCAGGTGCGTTGTCATGGAGGTTTTGTAAGGTTCCTTTCATGACATGTGAAATTTTTACGCGCACACTGCGAACACTGCAAACGGTTTTTTTATTATTTCTGTAAATAATTTGTAACAAAATTATCTTTGACATTTTGCAAGATTGAATGGAGACTCTTCGCCGGTTGTTCGCAAACAAGCAGACAACGCATTAAAAATTAATCCAACTAAATATGAGCCAAGCAAACTCGCTGGGGGACCGCATTCGCCAGCTTCGCCTGGAGAAAAAACTCTCAATGCGTGCGCTCGCTTTGAAAGCGGGCATCAAGTCGGTGGCGTTTATCGCAGACATAGAAAAGGGGTATCGCAAACCCGCACCGGAAAATCTGGAGCGGATCGCGCAGGCGCTGGAGGTGCCCGTGGAGGAATTAAAGGAACTTGATGACCGGGCTCCGGTGAGTGAAATCCGGAAGCTGGTGGAGGAGAATCCCGAGTGGGCCACTGCCTTCCGGCGGATGGTGAAGGAGGCGCGCAGGTCGAATCTCACGCCTGGAGGTCTGGTGCGTATGATCGAGGTGAAGGTGGACGAGGAAAAACGCGAATGAAGGACTTGCCGGCCAAGTCGGGGCCGTTTCTGAGACGGCGCTGGTTTGAGGAACACGAGTTCGACGACATCGCGAGGGAGTCACTCAAACGGCATGGGCTCATTCCCAAAACTCCTGGGCCGGTGGATATCGAACTCTTCGTGGATATGGAATTCGGGTTCAGCTATGAGTTTCGTGATCTGGGCGAGGATTGTTTGGGCCTCATGCACTTTGGCGAGACGGGGCCGAAAGGTCTCTTTGTGCATACCAAGCTCGATGATCCGGAGAACCCGGTAGTGAACCGCCGCTGCCGGAGCACGCTCGCCCACGAGTGTGGCCACGGCCTGCTGCACACCGATCTCTTTGTGGAGTTGTGGGAGCAGAAAAAACGCACCAGTAGCTTTGAAGATTCGCGTCGCCTCATCACTTGGCGCGAGCGCAACGAGAATGTGGAAGGCCATTTCACCAAGAACTCTCCCGACTGGTGGGAATACCAGGCAGACCGGATGATTTCCGCGCTCCTCCTGCCGGTCTATCCACTTCGAGTGGCACTGAGAGGGTGGGGGCATGAGCCCGAAAGCATGGCTGCGACCCGCGCTTGGGAAGACCCGGCCCTACATGCCATGGTGCGCGATACCTTCGAGGTGAGTCTGGCCGTGGCCCGCATCCGACTGGAGCGGCTCTATGGCGGTCGGGAAGTTTAGCCCGAGAACTCCTCAACCCTCTACTCAAGTGCCCTTGGTGTTTCCGAACAGCCGAATGTGCAATCTGTCGCAGTAACGGTTGCCGCGCTTAGTGCAGAGACTCACGAGTTCCATTTGCCGTGCGGCGATGTGGGCGTCATCCGTTCCTTCCGGCATGAGGAGAATCTTTGCTGCAGGCACTGGGATACCGATGGACTCGATGAGCGCATCGATTTCGATCAAGTCCGAGGGATGGGTGTAAACGAACTTGAGTTGGTAGTTTCCGGCCTCCAGCCACGCTCGCAGCACCTCGGGCCTCAGGCGTGTTTGCTCATGCCTCTCAATCCAACTTTGTTCGATTTCGCCGGTGCGTGGCGTGGAAGTGGAAAGTTTTGGACTTAGCGAGGCGAGGTCGCAGGCGATTCCCTCGGGAGGCATGGTGCCTGCGGTTTCGATGGTGATGTGTAGGCCCTCCGCCCGGAGTGCGGCAGCGAGTTCCTTGATTCCTCGCGCGACCATCGGTTCGCCGCCCGTGAGAACGCAGTGCCGTGCGGGATGTTTTTTTACCTCTTTGATGATGTCCTCGATGGACATCTCCTCGCCCTCGGGGTTCCAAGAGGCATAGGGCGTGTCGCACCAGCGGCAACGCAGATTGCAGCCCGAGGTGCGAATGAAGACCGTCGGCACGCCGGTGAGTTCGCCCTCGCCTTGAATCGAGTAAAAAATCTCTGAAATGCGCATGGAGTCAGAGCGGTTTCGAGGGCAGCGGGGCGTTGCTGAGATACTCGGTCGGGTCATTCAACCCCGCCAATTGGAATGCCTCGCGGCGTTCCACGCAGGTTCCGCACTCGCCGCAATGCGTTTCGCCGCCGACATAGCACGACCAGGTCTGCGAGAAATCCACGGCCAACTCGTGACCGCGTCGGGCGATTTCCGATTTCGTCATCGAAATGAACGGTCGCAGCAATGCGACATCCGCGTAGGTTCCCAGTCGGATCGCATCGCCCATCGCCCGCATGAAGCCTTCGCGGCAGTCGGGATAAATCGCATGGTCGCCCGAGTGGGCTGCAATCACGACGCCCGTCGCGTGCCGGCTCTCAGCCAATCCCGCAGCCACAGCGAGCATGATGCCATTTCGGAACGGCACCACAGTCTGCTTCATGGTTTCCTCCTCATAGTGCCCCTTGGGGATTGAGGCGCCGGACTTGAGGAGGTGGGACTCAAAGAGGCTCCCCATGAAATCCAGCGGAATGGTGAGGTGTGCTGTTCCCAGCAGATCCGCATGGTAAGCAGCGAAAGGAATCTCCCGGTCGTTGTGCTTTGATCCATAGTGGAAACTCAGCGCCGCAACCACTTCGTGCTCCCTCGCTGCCGCGTGCAGCGCCACGACAGAATCCATGCCGCCACTGCAAAGGACGATGACGCGTTTTTTCAAGCTCTCTGACATGTGAAAAGCTTGTAACCAAGCCACGGGTCCGCCGCGAGCCTTGTTTCTAAAGCCGCCAAAGCGCCCAGAGGCCTCCTCCGAATTTGGTTTGATTGCCGTGAGTACGCAGGGAGATTGATTCTATGAACGCAGGTGCATGGCTGAAGTGTGTCGTTCCTTTCATCGGAGCGTCATGGCTTGTTTATGTTCTGCTCGTGCCTGCTCCTGCCGGGCTGCCGCCCGCTGGTTGGCACACCTTGGGCGTTGCGATTCTCATGGCTTCTCTGTGGATTTCGGAGGCCATTCCTTTTGCCGTTACGGCCATGTTGCCGCTGGTGTTTTTTCCCATGCTCGGCATCTGCGGAATGCCAGGTGCGGCCGCGCCTTTTGCCAATCCCGTGATCTTTTTGTTTTTAGGCGGCATGCTCATTGCGCAGGGGATGCAGAGTTGCCATCTCCACACCAGATTGGCGTTCTTCCTCCTGCGGCTCGCCGGCACGCGCCAATCGTCGATCCTAGGTGCTTTCCTTCTGGCATCCGCCCTGCTTTCCATGTGGATTAGTAATACAGCGGTCGCCCTTATCATGCTTCCGATCGCTGTGTCGGCCATCAGTCTCTTTCGCGAGGGGAGTCAAAAAAACTTCGCAGCCGCGTTGGTTTTGTCTGTCGCCTATGGAAGCAGTATCGGTGGCATGGCGACGCTCGTTGGAACGCCTTCGAATGCCATTTTTGCAGGATTTATGGAGGAATCCTATGGCATCAAAATTGGCTTTCCGCTTTGGATGGCAATGACTCTTCCTGTTTCCTTGGTTCTGCTGATCTTGGCGTGGATCATCCTAACTCGTGGGGTTTTTCGTCTCGGCGGACGGATGGCTGTCGGGGAGAACTTTCTGGAGCGGGAAAAACTTCCACCCCTCGGTTTTGGCGGCATCGGAGTCATTGTGATATTTGCCATTTCAGCCGGCCTTTGGATTGTGAGGGGATTCCTTGAAACGCGCCTGCCTTGGCTTTCCGATGCGGGCATAGCGATGGCAGGGGGATTGGCGCTGTTTTTTTTGCCAAGAGGTTCCCCAGGCGGTGACACCGTTCTCAATGCCGAAACTCTCAAAAAAATTCCCATCGATGTGCTTCTGCTCATCGGCGGTGGGCTGAGCCTCGCAGGGGCTATGCAATCCAGCGGTCTTGCCGCATGGATTGGTGGCCTCGGTGCCCACATTGGTCATTTTCCGCCGGCCTTGCTCCTTGCGGTGATAGCCATCGTCGCCATCGGTTTGGCTGAGTTTACCAGCAACACTGCGACGACAGCGGCATTTCTACCCGTCGCCAGCGCTCTGGCTGTGGGACTTGGTTACTCTCCCGTAGCTCTCTCCATGGCGCTGACCTTGGCCAGCAGTTGCGGATTTATGATGCCCGTTTCAACACCCCCCAATGCGATTGTTTACGGTTCTGGCCATGTGACACTGCCGCAAATGCTCCGGGCGGGCTTCCTACTCAACGTGTGCGCTTGGTTTCTGATTTCCCTTTGGTTCGGGTGGTTTGTTCCCCGGTTTTTTAAAATTTGATGGGTCGTGGCCTTCCTGCCCCTCTGGATTGATTCGAGGTCGGCACGAAGGGTGGGCTGGATTCGAAAATCCGGTCAGTGTAGTTTAGGTGACTCAAAATGAAGAACGGACGGAGTAGGAGATTTTATCAATCGAAGAGATTTTGGCTTGTCGCCGCTGCAGTCGTGATTGTCGCGATGGTGGCTCAGGGTCCGTTTTTTTCTTTTGTCGTGCGGCAATTTGTGGAGCAAGGGATGTCCCGGCAGGGTCTGGTTTTTCGGGCGGATTTGGTGCGTGCGGCAGCTTTTGCTCCCGTGGTGTTGGAGGGCGTTGCGATACGGCCTGCTGAGAAGGGCCGTGGAGGGTTGCTGGTTCATATCGATCGCATGGAGGTTGTTTGGAGTGGCCCAGGACGTCTTTTCTCGGGTTGGAGGAATTGGGTTCATTCCGTGAAGGTTGATGGAATGAATGTCGTAGTCGATCTACGCCGCCCGGAGACGTCTGCTCCGCGTGACAAAGCAGGCTTTGATGACGCTGCTGGTGTGATGGGGCTCTTCGCACCTGGTGGGGCTTGGCCTTCGGTCATCGAAGTTACGAATGGATCAGCGGAGGTGTTGGGCGAAAACTTCCGCCATGTCTTCGATGGTTTGGATCTTTCACTGAATTCCGAGGCGCATGGCCGGCTTCGTCTTGAGACGCTCACGGTGCAGGCGGGGAAGTTCAACAAAGTGTTCGGTCCCTTCACTGCGCCAACAACATGGGAGCAGGGAAATGCCAGTCTTGCCGGTCTGGATTTGGTTACTGGAATCACTCTCAGCGATGTGGCATTTCGTCTGGGCTCATTATCCGGTCCATCCCTGTCTTTCAGTGCCCGTGTTTTTGGCGGGGCCCTGAGAGGTGATGTGAACCTGAGCAAGGGGCCTCGCGGCAAGGTCTGGGATATCGCCGCCTTCGGTTCCAATATTGCCGTTGATGATATTCCCTCCTTGCTGGATCTGAGCTGTAAGGCAAGGGGAACACTGGCTGAGGGGCGCTTCACATTCCGGGGCGATGCCGGACATCCGGCGGATGCCGAGTCCTCGCTCAGGGTATTGGCGAACGATTTCCGCTGGAATGACCGGGGTTGGGACTCTCTGGAGATCGGAGCCAGTCTCATTCATCGTCGTCTGCTCATTTCGAATTTCGACCTTCGTCAAAAGGAAAACAAGGTGACGATGAATGGTGAAATCTCGCTTGCCGAGGGTTGGGGCAAAATTTCGGAGTCGCCGTTCCTTGCGAACATCCGGGCGAACATCAAGGAGCTCGATTCGTTGGCGGGTCTGCTCGGAGGCTCGCTTGGCAAGACCTCCGGACAACTCACTGCGGAAGGCTCGGTCAGTGGACGGCCTGGCTCGCTGGATGGATTTCTGGGCATTCGTGCCAATGGAGTCGTTTGCCACTCGGTGCCTGTGGAGCGCATGAACCTCGAAATTCTTTTCAGAAAAAAACAGATCGATCTGGTGCGCTGCGAGATGGTCTCGGGCAAGGATGCGCTCAATGCCAAAGGCACGGTGGACCTCGCCGCGCCGCATGCCTACTCCGCAGAGTTGAATGCGACCCTGGCTGAAGTCGCCACCTACTTGCGTCCATTTTATGACAAGGGCGACGGCGCTGTGTCTGGGGGTGCGATGGGAATCCGTTGGAAAGGCAAAGGTGCTGCCGGCTCGCATTCGGGAGAGTTTGATGTCGATTTATCGAGATTCGCCTCCTCTTTCACCCCAGCAGGCTTGACGGGGCATTTCGTTGGCTTCTATTCGCCGGAGAGTCTGTATTTTTCGGAACTCGATCTCGAAAATGGCAGCACGCATCTGCGAACCAGGGCGACTTTCTCATCCACCGGCCTGACGCTTGAAGGCTTGGAGTTGACCGGTGCTTCAAAACCTCTGCTTTCGGGTTCTGCTTTCTTGCCTGTGGATGCGATTTCCATTCTACGTGGCGCAGATTGGAAGGCTGCGGTGGTTCAAAGCGGGGACATGTATGTTCGGGCCAATACTCCGGCTGAAATCGACCTGCGCGACCTGCTGCGCCTTGCAGGGCAGGACTGGCCTCTCAGCGGTCTCGTGAAAATGCAGTTGGAGGCTTCCGGTCCACCATCCCGACCGGATTTCAATGCTCTCGTCAAGGGACGCGATGTCGCGTTCGGCGGCGGCAACGTGCCGACATCGACCGTCGAGATTGATCTGAAAACCAAGGGTGGATCCACGACCCTTGATGGGAAGGTGGAGTCAGCAGGAATGGCTCCGGCTCTTTTCAAGGCTGCCTTTCCGCTTGGACTCTCGCAGGACAAGGATGGAACGCTACGCTGGATCGACTCCCAAGCACCTTTCGAGGCTGATATCGAAATGCCCCGCCTGGATCTCGCGCTGGCCCGTCCGATTCTTCCATTCCTGCACAAACTTCGTGGTGAGATTTCCGGGCATGCGAAGATCAATAAAACGAGTGATTCGTTGAAAATCACGGGTGAGGCCGAGGTGCGCGGGACGAGTTTTGGATTCGACGGACTGGCAGCGGGGGTGGAGGGGCTGCATGGAAAAATTGCCGTGGTTGATGGGGTGCTCTTGTTCCAAAACATCGAGGGCGAGGTTTCTGAGGGGCGCTTTGCCATGGAGGGGAGCTGTGAATTTTCGCAGCCATGGAAGCCAAAGTGGGACCTGCGTTGGCGGGCGGATCGCGTTCCTCTTGCGAGTCATTCGGCGTTGTCGCTTCTGGCCACCGGCGAACTTCAAGCGGTGGGTAATGAGGAAGGCGGAGCCTTGTCCGGAAAGATAGGGTTTGAAGGCTCTCTGATTCATGGCGCGTTTTCGCTTCAGGCTCTGCTTTCTCAAAAACCGGCCTCGATTCCCAATTTCCCGGCAGCGTCTCGCATTCTCTCCAAGCTCACCCCGTCTGCGGATTGGCTCCTCGATGTGAAAATCGCTGGTGGGTCTGGCGTTGAAGTGCGCGGAGGAAAGTTCAGCGCGTTCCTCACTCCGGATTTGCGCTTGATCGGAACTGCAGGCCAACCTTTGCCAGTCGGGCATGTCATGTTGACCGACATCGATGCGGGTGGGTTTTTCATCAAATCCGGCGAGCTGTTTTTTCTGGCGGATCAGCCTTGGAATCCCTTCCTCATTGTCGAGGGTGAGGGGTGGTTCGAGAATCAGTTGATACACGCCTTTGCATTTGGACCCTTGAGCGAGTGCAAATGGATTCTGTCATCCGAAAATGACCCTCAGCAAACCCCGCAGGATCTCTTTCTCGCGGTGGAGAAAGGCTGGGCGCCGGTTGCAGTGGATGGCATGCCGCCAGTCGATATGAAGCTCTACGAGGATTCCCGCGACGGTTTCCAGTGCGTGGTGAGTTCGCGAATAGAAGCGGATTCCGTATGGCGAAATGGCGTGAAGTTCAGCGAGAGTATGGACTTCTCCCCAGGGGCGGCAATTTTTCCGATAGATTCCTTCCGCTCGGGCTTCGAGTGGAGGTTGGCGCCTGCATTTTAGATGACCTTCAGCGCGTGCCGCATATCAGCTCCACAAAGCGGTGGCCCGAGTCAGTCAGGTGGGGCGAGCCTTTGGAGCCAGCTATGATGCCCCGGGTGGCGGCATGGTAGGCGTAGGGCGTCTCTTTCACCCACTCCAGTCGAGGTTCCATCGGTGGTTGTTTGGCTCCCACGGCTTTTACGGGAACTCCGTATTGGGTGAACGAAACAGTCCAACCACGCGGAGAGGCTGGCTCGCCATCGGGAACAATCCACGGGTAGTTGCGAATGATGGAAAGGTTGGGTGAGTCGGGGATGGTTATTTGATAAGCCACGTCCTGATTGCGGATGTGCTCCTTGAGGCTGAATGCGGGATTTTTGGCGGATTCAAGAAGGATGGCTGAGGGCTCCATGCCCACCAAATTGTATCCATGGTAGATTCCGTGTTTGTTGGGGGAGCCTGAAAAGTAGCGGTGATACCAGGCTTCAAAGTCCTCATTCAGCAGAACGGCAATTTCCAAGTGGAGGTGGGCCCGTTCGCGGTTGATGCCTGCTCCTGTGAAGCCCATTTTTCCGATCACCTCGCCTTGTGCGACCTGCTGGCCGGCTTGTGCTGAGATGGTGTTGAGGTGCGCATAGAGCGTGTAAATCGGGCTGCCTTCGATGATATGCCGGATCACCACGTAGCGGCCGTAGTTTGAAGCCCCTGCTTCGTGGCTGACATGGACGATGGTTCCTGTGGCGCAGGCTTTCACATCGTCGAGAGGATTGCCCGATGCATCGCGGTGCACTGGGGCGATGTCAATGCCTTCATGCAAGGTGGCATAGACGATATCCGCTCCCATGCGCTGAGGGCCACGCATATAGCCGTAGGAACCGCCCTCCCAAGGCTTCGTGGCGACGCCCTCGAAGTTTCGATCCACATACATGTAGAAATCCTCTGGGCGACCTTCCAAGAGGGCCTTGTTTTCCGTGGGCCAATCGAAAAGCGCGGCACAGAGCGGGGGTGTGCAGGCAAGAAGGGTGAGGATGATTCGGGAGATCAAGGCCGGGTTTCTTCTTTTGCCGGGCGTCGTGGCTTTTTTCCGAACTCTGATTCATTGCCGATAAGCGGAAACTGTTTTTGCAGCAGGAGGATTTCTTCGGGTTGGATGCCGCCTGGGACATAAAGAATGCCGTCATTCACGGCTGCGTTGATTTTCATGTTGGCCACGATCCGGCCGTTGATCATGACAATGGCGGTGCGCCCTTTATCCTCCACGGTGAATTGCTGGAGCTTGTTCGCACCATGAGCGTCGAGGCGAAAATAGGCTCCGGCTTGCCCATCGTTTCCAGGAAACGGGAAGAAGGCCTTGATATCGTGCTCACTCGTTACCGGCACGTTGCGCATGAAAATTTTCACGGGTGGGTTTTTGAGTTGAACTTCGCTGGAAAAAGAGGGGCCGTCACTGGCACTGCCCTCGCCGTGAAGGCGGATCGTTAATGTCGGAGATTTTTTGCCGCCCGCAAACAGGAGGCTTGGGATCATAGTCGCCGCGAGGATCATTAAAATGCCGAGTGTTTTCATAAAAGTAGGCAAGCTCGCCATGAGCGGCGTGAACTTATTCGGATTGATAGGATTTGCAACCGCGCGCTTGCTTGTTTACGGATAGTTCAATGAACCGCCTCGCTGCTCTCCTGCTCGTTGTTCCAATGGTCTTTGCCCAGGCTCAGGATGGATCATCTGCTTTTGCCGAGACACCTCCGGATGAATCGACTCCATTTTTTGTTTCGGGAGGATTGCGGGCAGAGGAAGTGCTGAAAACGGAACTCAGGAATTCGCCCTCGACGGGATATCCGCGTGTAAAAAAAGGCCCAGACTCCACTTTTGGACAAATCGGGAGCTTTTTCAGTGGTTTGATCCCGCCAATTCACTTGGGTGGTTCGCCACAAGCTTCTGAATCGGCCTCGCTCGCAGTAAATCCCCAAGATCCGGTTTTGCAGAATCAACGCGAGTTGGGCGTCACATACACTGTGTGGAACAATTCGAATGAGATGACGAGGTTTGAGTTCTCGACCACGCAGCACATCGAGATTCTGGCAAGGAACGCCTCTGGGGGCGTTGTCGAACGCTGGTCAGACGACCGTGGATTCCAGAGTGAGGAGGGCATTGTCGTCATCAACCCCCGTGAGCGCATCGAGTATCAGGAAAAAATTTCCACGCGTGAAATGCGGGCCGGGCAAGCTTACTCGGTCGAGGCCGCTCTGAAAACCCAGCCCGATCACTCTGTCAGTCAGCCTGTGAATGCTCGGTAAGCTCACAGTAATCTTCTCCAGATTGAAATACCTCATCCCCAAGTTTGCAGCGATTTCACTGCTTGTCCCGGCTTCGCTCCCTGCACAGCAGCAGGAGAAGAAGCTTCTCGAACGGATACAGCGGCCCGACATGGAGCTTGGAAGCCCCCTCCAATCCAAGTCCTACCAAGGCGCTTCAGGTCCCAAGATCCAGGCTTACCCGGTTTCGGATAAAACCTATGGAACGTCCCAGTCCGGCAATATGAAGGAATTTCAGGGTTCGCGTTCTTTTTTTGGCATAAAAAATCCGTGGTTCGGACAACTGACCTACGAAGCCAAGCCCGCATCCTTGTCGCCTCGCGGCGGAGCCGAGCTTTCGAAGTCTTATTCCGTCAACCCCGCTGCGGTGACCTCCTACGCTGCCTCATCTCGAAGCGCCAATTCATCAAAGCCACAAGTTCCCTTGCAGCCCTTTCTCGTTCCAGGCGAGGCGCAGGGGGCCATGCAGCAAATTTCCGACAGGGTGAAAAAAGAAATGACAATTGACGATGTGCGCGAGTTGTTGAACAAACCCCGTTGACCCATTTTTCACATGTCCGATATCGATTTTCTTACGCGCGGTGCCGCCAAAGTCCTCAGCCTCGAGGAACTCGAGGCAAAACTGAAACTCGGCCGCCCCCTCCGAGTGAAGCTGGGCGTCGATCCGACTGCGCCGGATATTCATCTCGGCCATAGCATAGCCCTTTCGAAGTTGCGGGATTTTCAGGACGCTGGACACGAAGCCATTCTCATCATCGGCGACTTCACGGCGATGATCGGCGATCCGAGTGGACGCTCGGTGACACGGCCTCACCTGACCCACGATCAGGTCATGTCGAATGCGAAGAGTTTTCAGGAGCAGGCATTCAAAATCCTCGACCGCCAGCGAGCGAAAATCGTTTTCAACGGCGAGTGGTTCGAGGGCATGAGCTTTGAGGAGGTGATTAAGCTGAACAGCCGGGTTACTCTTCAACAAATGCTTGTTCGCGAGGACTTCCGCGATCGCCTCGACAAGGGCATCCCTATTCGCGCCCACGAAATCCAATATCCCATCATGCAGGGCTGGGATTCTGTCATGATCAAGGCCGACGTGGAACTCGGCGGCACCGACCAGCTTTTCAACATCATGGTCGGGCGTGACCTCCAACGCGAGGAGGGCCTGCCACAACAGGTCGCCATGGTCATGCCAATCCTTGAAGGCTTGGACGGCCATCAGAAGATGAGCAAGAGCCTCGGAAATTACATCGCCCTCACCGACGTTCCTGCTGACATGTTTGGGAAAATCATGAGCATCAGCGATGAGTTGATGGTTCGTTACTACGAGGTTTTGCTGCACGAGAAGCTTCCGGCGGATTTGCATCCGATGGATGCCAAAAAAGCCCTCGCACGCCGCATCACCTCCCGCTTTCACAGTGACGAGGCGGGTTCCAAAGCGCTCGAGGAATTCAACACGCGCTTCAGTTCCCGCGATCTGGAATCCGCCGACCTGCCCGTCTTCAGCCCCGCCGGTGCGCGGGATTTTCCGAGTGTCGTGGTTGAAGCTTTTGCCACCTGTTTTCAAACCACTCGCTCCCGATCCGATGCCCGCCGCCTCATCGAGGGCGGCAGCATCCAGTGGAAGGGCGAAAAAGTTACCGACCCCAAGGCTCAGTTGCCGTTGGATGCGGACGGAGTTCTCAGGCTGGATAAAACCCGCGCGGTTCGGGTCAAGGTCTGAAAGATTTCTAAGACCGGTTTTCTACCAATGAAGACTGCAATCATCGCTAATAGAGATATCCTCGAGGATCGAGCCGCTTACACGCGTCTCATCCTAGGCGGGGCGGTTCCGCTTGAAGAATTGGAACCTCCCATACATGTGGATGGTCTTTTGTCATATAAAAAATTCATATAATCATCTTTTATAGAGACTAACAGTAAATTCAGTGATTCTAACCTCGAGACAAGGTTCTGTCCCCACTTCACTCGGCTGCAAAGAAGGTCAATTGACGCCTCCGGCCGCTCCGGACATGATCTCGTTGATGAATCTGGGTAAAATTTTCGCCTTTGTAATGGCCGGCGGCAGCGGTGAGCGGTTCTGGCCGATGAGTCGGCAAAGCACCCCCAAGCACCTTCTTCGCTTGCTTGATGAGCACACGCTCTTGGAAACCACTGTGAGAAGGCTGGAAGGGCTCGTTTCCTTGGAAAACACGTTCATTCTGACCAACGCCGCTCAACTGAAATCCACCAAAGTGGCCGTCCCGTTTTTGGCGGAGAAGAATATCATCGCCGAACCAGCCAAACGCGACACCGCACCGGCCTGTGCTCTTGCGACTGCCATCGCACGCGCATTCGACCCGGATGCCGTTTGCATCGTTCTTCCGGCGGATGCCATGATTCATGACACCGCAAAATTCCGCTCCTGCTTGAGCGATGCGGTGGACCTTGCCGTCCGCACCGGCGCGATTGCCACTTTGGGCATCCCCCCCACGTTCCCGGCAACCGGTTACGGCTACCTCGAAACCGCAGAGGCACTGCCTCAGGGGCCCCAGGGCAGTTCCATTCGCGCCTTGCGGCGCTTTGTGGAAAAGCCGGAACTCGATCAAGCCCGCGAATATACCGCCGCTGGAAACTTCCTCTGGAACAGCGGCATTTTCGTCTGGCGCGCTTCCGCATTTCTCGATGAGGCGAGGCGCCAGTTGCCCCCGCTCGCCGAGTTCATCGAATCCATGCGGTCCATCAACGACCTCCCCTCGCACCTCGCGACGCGATTCGCCTCCCTGCCGAAAATTTCCGTGGATTACGCCATAATGGAAAATGCCAAAAGCATCGCCACTGTGCTGGCCAGCTTTGATTGGGATGATGTGGGAGCCTGGACCGCGCTGCCTGCCCACATCCCGCCCGACGCTGAGGGAAACTGCAAACGGGGCTCAGTTGTGCAACATGGCTCCCGCGATAACATCGCCGTCTCCAATGGCCGACTCATCGCCCTTTGCGGCGTGAACAATCTCGTTGTTGTGGAAACTCCAGACGCAATCCTGGTCTGCGACAAAACCTCTGTTCAGGATGTCAAAGCACTCCAATCCTTGCTGCCAGCCGACTTGAAGTGATCAAAGAACCAGGCGGAGCAGCTTTCCTTTTAGAAACCTCAGGGGTTCCCAGTTTTGAGAAGATGTAAACGAAGAATGCGGCGGATTTCTTCGATTCCGTCCGGATCTTCGTTTGCTCCGTGGCCAGACGGGACGATTTTTTCGGATTTTGCGTTGGGCAGGTGCGAACTCCAGTAGGGCACGACGCCATCCGAGCTGTCTGGTGTGTTGCCTTTGCCTTGGTCTCCGATCACGGAGTGGTAGGTGACGCGCTCGGACATGGGCAGCTTGAGGATCGCAAGCAGGAGTGGGGACTTTGCCCGTAGAAAGCGGATGCTGTTGGCTGGGGCCACAAAGAGGTCTCGCAAGTGGTTTCGGATGGAGTTGACCATCACAAGGCGGTCGTGCGATGTGCTGAGGATTGGCAGGCGAACCAGATTGGAAAAGAAATCCGCCAGCGGGTTCATCGCAAGCTGACTGCCTTGGTGCGGCGTGGAGATGAAGATGACGCGGCGGATGTCCTCCCTGGGCTCGAAGTTGACGATTTTCAAGAGGTTTTCCTTGGCTGCGGCGCTGATTTTCAGCTTCTCCGGCGGGGTGTCCGTGAACTGCTTCCAGAGATCTTCTCCACCTTTTCGCACCATGAGGCTGGAAATGAGACCCCCCATGCTGTGACCAACGAGCACGATCTGATCGAGTTTCGGATTCTTATGGGAGCGGTCCACTACAGAGCGATACCGGTCGAGTTCGGTGCGAAGTTTTGCGGCGGACCACCAGACAGGAAGGCCGGTGGGGTAGAGGTAGAACCAGAATTGATAACGCGAGCGGATTTCCGGATCGGTGAGAAGTTGGTTCACTGCAGGGGTCCAAGCCTCGGGACGGCAGAGCAGGCCGTGAACGAAGACCACGGGAATTTTGTTGGGATCGTATTCATCAATCTGGAGGAGGCCGGTGTTTTTAAAATTGGTATCCGAGAAAAATAGAGACTGGATATCGATGGAACTATTCTTCCCCTGGCTGAGGAGGTAGGCAATCGGCGCCGAAAAATCGGCGGCCAGAGTTTCTTTCTTTCCACTTAGGAAAATGCTTTCTGTCTGGAGGCGTCGGTAAAATGTGAGCAGCGGTCCATTTTTATCAAAACGAACGAGCGCCGTGGCCGGGATGCTCATGCCGGTCTGAGCCGCGCTGGGTTGTCCGGCCAGACTGGGTGAGCCTTTGGCGAACCATGCCACATACGCGACTCCTGCTCCTTCCACGGTCACTCGCTCGCGCAGGCCTTTGATCTGAATGGAATGGGCGGCTATGAGCTCCGATACTTGACGCGGGTCGATTGTGTTGATGGATGCCGGAGTGATGCGAATGGCGCTGTTCTGGAAATGATCAGTGGCCAGTATTTCAACCAAACGAGCGGTCGCGATTTGATTCAGTTTTTGAAATTCTGTTCCAATTCGCGCTTTGGAGGTCTTGCGAAGGGCCTGAACGAGAAGCTCAATGCGCTCGGATTCAGTCAACGACTTGTCTTCGGTCTTTTGCAGAAGCGCGGCGGGTTCGCTTGTGGTGGCTAACGACTCGATGGTGCGCTGGGCCGTCACGCTCGGAGTCCGGGTTAGCTTCACATTCACTAGCGCACAGCTTGTAAGCAGGGCGGGAGCAATTGCAGTGGCCAACACCGTGAGAAAAAGCTTTTTCATATTCTAAAAGTCCGATCGAGTTCGTAAGGGGTAAGATTATTTTCCAATGCAGAATCTGCTGAAGATTTCACCCAAGATGTCTTCTGTGTCAGTCGCTCCAACGATTCGCCCCAGTGCGTCGAGCGAGGAACGGAGTTCCACTGCGGCGAGTTCCGGCGGAGCGCTGGTTTGAACGAGCTCGGCGGCGGCGCGCAGGGATGTGGCGGCGGATTCCAGGAGCGCCTTGTGGCGCGCGTTGATTGCGGCGAGAGACTCTCCGGCAGGGAGTTGTTTTGCACCGTTGGCGCTCGTCATGGCGTCAAGGAGCGCATCAAATCCTTCGCCTGTGAGAGATGAGACGGCGATGGCACCGGTATGTTTCTTAGAACCCGATGGGAGAAGGTCGCATTTATTGGCGACCAGTATTTCGCGATCATTCAAAGGTGCTGGTGGTGTCGTGGCGCTGGCATCGAAAATGTGCAGCACGAGATCGGCGGTTTCCATGGCACGCCCGCTGCGGGCGACTCCCTCTCGCTCAACGGGGTCGTTGGTTTCCCGGAGACCGGCCGTGTCTGTGAGGCGGAAAAGGATGCCGCGTAGGCAGGCCGACTCTTCGATGGTATCGCGGGTCGTGCCTGGAATCTCGCTGACGATGGCGCGGTCCATGCCGAGCAGACGGTTCAGGAGGCTGGATTTCCCGGCATTGGGAAGTCCCACGATGGCCACACGAATTCCTTCGCGTAGGATGCGGCCTTCATCGGCTGTGGATAGTAATCGTTCCGTGCGCTCGATCGCGGCGTTGACTTTTTCCTGGAGATGGCGGCCGGTTGCCGGATCGATGCCCTCTTCGGGAAAATCAATCCAGGCTTCGATATGTGCAACGACCTCCAGCACGCTATCGCGCAGTGCCATGATTTCCTTGCCAAGCCGACCTTCAAGTTGAAGTGCTGCCGCTCGCAGTGCGGGTGGGGTGCGAGCGCGGATGATGTCCATGATCGCCTCGGCGCGGGTGAGGTCGATTTTGCCATTGAAAAACGCCCGTTGGGAAAACTCTCCCGCATCGGCGGCGCGAGCGCCGGAGCGAAGCACGGTTTCAAGAATGCGTGCGGCGAGCAGGATGCCTCCGTGGCAGGTGATCTCGGCCATATTCTCGCCGGTGAAACTTGCTGGCGCTCGAAATGTCGTGACCAATACCTGATCGAGAACAACGTCGCCGTCATGGATTTTTCCAAATGTCGCTTGGCGCGGGACAGGGTGTTTCGCTGAGGACCTGAAAATGCGGGCTACGATGGGTGCCGCATCAGGGCCCGAAATACGAACCATTGCAATGGCTCCTTCGCCGGGAGGCGTTGCGATGGCAGCGATTGTATCCGATGAGAAGCTCATCAGGCAGTTTTGCCCGTTTTGAAAAGGCCTGCCTTGTTGAGAAGCTCGAGTTCCTCGATGAAGCGGCGGTTTTGTTCCATCGTTCCCACGGAAACTCGAATCCAGTCCGGAAGTTTGTAACTCCGCATGGCTCGAACGATGACGCCGCGCTTCAGGAGGGCTTTGAAAACGGCATCTCCATCACCAACCTGAACCAAAACAAAATTCGCAACGCTGGGGACAAAGGTCAGGCCCATTTTAGTGAACTCGGCTTCCAGATAATTCCTGCCATCATGCGTGAGTTCACGGGTGCGGCGCATGTGCACCTCGTCGCGCAGACCGGCCAGTGCCCCCGCTTGGGCAATGCCATTTGCGTTGAACGGTTGGCGTGTCTTTTGGAGCACTTCGGCGATCCGTGCCGGAGCCAGGCCGTAGCCAATGCGCAGGTTGGCGAGGCCCTGGATTTTGGAGAATGTGCGCATCACCACGACATTCCGATCCTCGCGCACATAGCGGAGAACATCAGGCGGATTGTCGAGAAACTCGAAATACGCTTCATCAAAAATCACCAGTACATGCTCGGGCACCCGCTCCATGAAACGGTCAATCGCCTCTTGCCCAACCAGCGTGCCGGTTGGGTTATTGGGGTTGGCGATGAAGAGTTGGCGGGTCTTGGGAGTGACTGCCGCCAGCATTGCCTCCAAGTCGTGCGTGAAGCCGGGATCGGGAACCTCAACGGTGCGGGCTCCGAAGAGTTGGGCCATGAGATTGTAAACCGCGAAGGCATGGCCTGCCGTCACTACTTCGTCGCCAGGCTTCAGAAAGGCGTGGCCAATGAATTCGATGATTTCGTTCGAGCCATTCCCAAGAATGACATTCTCTCTCTTCAGATCCAATTTTTCGGCAATCGCGTTGCGAAGGGCCCACGCGCCGCCATCCGGGTAGAAGTGGGAGCGCTCCAGAGTGTCCCGCATGGCTTGAAGAGCGGCAGGGGATGGACCGAGTGGATTTTCATTCGAGGCGAGCTTGATGATTTGAGATGGCTCCAGACCCATCTCTCGGGCGAGTTCCTCCACGGGTTTGCCTGGTTCGTAGGCGACGAGATCAAGGATGTGTTTGTGGGCGTTGGACAGGATGGATGACATTTCGGTGTTGAGCGTGTGGTTTTGTGCGTGTGGAAGAATTGCCTCTTGGCGCTCTGGATTCAAGGCGCGGTATGCGATTCACGCCTTTAAAATTCCCCGGGCGGTCTCCATGAGAGCTGAAACACCTGCATGGCTGTATTGCCGCTCGCCAGTGACCACAAACAGGTCGTCCTCGATTTCGCAGCGGAAGGGAAGTGCCGTCAGACCATAGCGCTTGCAGACATCCTTGAGGACCGGCTCGTGCACTGGAGCAGCTCCAAGGCCTCTTGCGGCAAGTTCCAGCATGGCGGCTCCGTCATCGAACTCGGCTTTGATGAGGGGAGTGATGCCTTTTTCCGCCCACCACTGTTCGAGTTCGCGGCGAAGAATGGATTCTCGGGCTGGTGCCAGAATCGGAAGCTCTGAAGGATCTCCTTTTTTTCGGTAGGAAGCGACGATCTTCGGTGCTGCTGCAAACACGACCCTCATTCTGCCGATGCGAATTCCAGGCGGAAGATTCATGCGTGTCGGTGGCGGGGCCTCGTTCGCCAGCACAAGATCGATCTGATGCGTGGAAAGCGCTCCCCACAATTCTTGAGGCAGACCCTCTCGCACGACAACGCGGAGACCGGGCGCCATCTCGCAGGCACGCTCAAGCAGGCGCGCTGCAAGCAGCTTGGGAACGGCATCAGCCACTCCGAGAAAAACAGTTCCTGGTCCACTGAATCCGCCGCGTTTCACGGAATCCACCATCTCATCACCCATGGAAAAAATCCTCTCCGCATAACCCAGAAGGTGTCTGCCGGTTTCGGTTGGCGTCATGCGGCGTCCCTCGCGTCGGAAAAGTGTGGTGCCAAAGAACTCCTCCAACTCGCGCACCTGGGCGCTCAGCGTCGGAGCCGAAACATGGAGCGCCTCTGCGGCGGATGTGATGCCCCCGCAAGTCGCGACGGCTAAAAAATAGCGCAGATGATGGTAGTTCAGCTGGGTGTTCATTCTTCTATAAAACCTAATGTAATATTTCAAAATTCGTAATTCCCAAAACAAAAATCAAGTGCCAATGTTCTCCCATGCTATTACCAATCCTTCTATTCCTCGGCACAATGGGTCTTTCATTCTGGGCTTCCATGCGCGTCAAGAGCGTCTATCGCAAATATGCGGCAGAGCCCTCTCTCACCGGCCTTACCGGCGCACAAGCCGCCGCGCGGGTCATGCAGGATGCGGGTGTTGATGGCGTGACCATCGAATCCTGCCCCGGCGAACTCACCGACCACTACGATCCCGCTCATCGCCGCCTCGTCCTCAGCGAGGGCAACTACAGTGGCACATCAATCGCCGCCCTGGCAGTTTCCGCCCATGAGGCGGGTCATGCCATCCAGCATGCACGCGCCTACGCTCCGCTCCACCTGCGCATGGCCGCCGTGGGTGCCACCCAGATCGCAAGCCAACTTGTCATGTGGCTTCCGCTTATCGGTATGTTCACCGGTTTTGTAAATACCCACACCGGCATCATCCTCATGGCAGCAGGCTGGGGTGTCATTATGCTCTTCAACCTGGTGACCCTCCCTGTGGAATTCGATGCATCAGCACGCGCCAAGGCCGCACTCCGCCACTCCGGCATTCTTGCCGCCATGCATGAGGAGGACGGCGTGAACCGCGTTCTCAAGGCCGCTGCGTGGACCTATGTTGCCGCCTTCATCACCTCACTCGCCTACTTCATCTGGCATCTTCTGCCATTATTGATGGGCCGAAGGGACGAGGAATGAAACCACTCACCCACAGAACTTCCATCATTGTGTCGCCATTGAATCCTCAAAAAGCCATATCTATTGACGAGTTTATCGAGACGGAACGGGCTGCTTTCACCGCGAAAAGCCTTATCAAGCTTGTGGACTTGATTCCCAACCTGAGGGCTAAAATGGAAACCGAGCAGGCCCGGGTTCACTATGATCTGATTCAGGGGGTTGAAACTCTCATCTGCATCCTCCAATCTCCCGATGTGTCCCGCAGCACCGATCCTCTACCCGTTCACCTCGCCGAGGCCGGTGTGGCTGCCTACTACATTCTCAAAGGAGCCGATATCATCCCGGATTCGATTCCCGAAATCGGCCTTACGGATGACGCCCGTATCTTGGCCCGTGTCTTTGAAAGAAACGCCACTCTTAGGGGATATAGCATGCCTGACGCTCTCAAGGCATGAGTTGTGAAACGCCAATCGACGGGCGCATCGACGCCGCCCTTGACCATTGTGCGGAGCATGCGCGTGGGGAGGGGATACAGCTCTCGGATGTCATAGTTCGGATTGGACCGAACTCGTTCTGCTTCGCCGCTTTTCTCCTTGCTGTGCCTTTTGTGCAGCCACTGCCACTTGGGCCGTTGACCATGATTTGCGGGGCAACCTTTGTGGCGCTCGGTTGGCAGATGGTCCGGGGGAAGAGTCGTCCGGAATTGCCTAAAGCGGCCGGCGACCTGCGTATTCAGGGCAAATTCTGGCTTGCCGCATTGGGATTTTCTCGAAAACTCCTGAAATTCTGCCGCGTCTTCACCCGTGAGCGTTTGGATTCCTGGATCAGCGGTGATCGTGGCCAGCGGCTCGTCGGATGGTTGATTCTCGTGGGCGGAGCGCTGCTGGCCATCCCCGTCGCAAATCTTCCGCTGAACAACTTCTTCCCCGCTCTCATGATTATTTTTGCCTGCCTGGGTTGGTTGGAGCGCGATGGACTCATGATTTTGGTGTCTCTGGCATGGGGAGTGGTAACGATTATCTACTTCGCGATTGTCACACTCGCCCTCATCTTTTTCGGCAAGCAAGTCCTCGAGTGGCTGAATTTTCTACCCAATTGAGATATGAACATTCCTGAGAACCTGACGCAATCCACCGACGAGGCCCTGCTGTCCATCTGCCTGTTCGCGGCATTTTGCGACGGGGGGCAATCCGACTCCGAGCGAAACGAAATCTCGCGCCTCTGCGAAGAAATGGGCCCGGGCGACCCGGGGCTGATCTCACGCCGCATCCTCACCGGTCGGCTGGAATTGCCTGCCGTCGTGGCCGCATTGGCAAATCCCAATGAGCGCCTGCTTGCTTATGAAATGGCTCTTGGCGTTTGTGAGTCGGACGGTTCCCTCACGGATGGCGAAAAAAAGTTTCTTCAGGAGTTGCAAGGCCACCTGCGCCTCAATCTCGGCGAAGTCCCAAAAGAAACCGCTTTGCCAGACTATCCACTCGTCCCTGTCGCTCCCGCAGCACCTGCGCCATCCGCTGTCGATAACAGTGGCACAATTCTCAAATACGCGATTCTGAATGGTGCCCTCGAACTTCTTCCAGACACCCTGGCCACGATGGCGATCATTCCTCTGCAGATGAAAATGGTTCACGGCATCGGTCGATCCCACGGAGTCGAGCTCGACCGCTCCAGCATCAAGGAATTCCTCGCCGTCGCAGGCGTCGGCTTGGGCTCGCAGGTGGTCGAGGGTTTCGCCCGAAAACTCATGCGCGGAATCGGAAAAAAAGTCGCCGGAAAACTTGCTGGCAAAGCCGCCGATCAGATCACCGGTTCGGCCTTCTCCTTCGCCTCCACATACGCCCTCGGCCAACTGGCGGAGCGATATTACCAATGCGGCCGTCGCTTGGATACCGCATCGGCACGCGGACTCTTCACCAGCCTGCAATCTCAGGCCCGCGACATGCACGCCCGTTACCTCCCGCAAATTCAGGAAAAGGCAAAGTCCATCAACCCCGCCTCCATCCTGCAAATGGTCACAGGCTCGAACCCTGTTTGATCACCCCTCCGCAAAGAATTCCCATCCCTCGGCCTCAGTCGGGCAAAAAATTTGAACGATCGTCCAAATTTTTGGTCTGCTCGAACTACTTGTCCGTGATCAGCATGCAGTCGCCGTAGGAGAAAAAGCGGTAGCGTTCTTTGATGGCCTCGCGATAGGCGTTCAGGATGGCCTCGCGACCGGCGAGGGCGCTGACCAGCATGAGGAGTGTCGATTCCGGGAGGTGGAAGTTTGTGAGAAGCGCGCCGGTTTTTTGAAATTCGTAGGGTGGATGGATGAAAATGCGGGTGCGGCCCTCGCGGGGTTGGATCGGGCCGGGCGGTTGGGATTCCAGCACACGGGTCACGGTGGTTCCGATGGCCACGATGCGTTTGGCGGAGTTTAGCGCGGAGGCTGTGGCGGCGCTGATGGAGTAGACCTCCTCGTGCATTTCGTGGTCGGTGATATTTTCGGTTTTCACCGGCAGGAAAGTGCCTGCGCCGACATGCAGGGTCAGGAAGGCGTGTGGAATTCGGGAAAGAATCTCGGGAGTGAAGTGCAGGCCCGCCGTGGGAGCGGCCACCGAGCCTGGCGTGTTTGCATAAACCGTCTGGTAGCGTTCGTCGTCGAGTTTTCTGGCCTCCCGCTTGAAATAGGGCGGCAGTGGCATGTGGCCGTGCTTTTCGAGATCGGGGGCTTCGTCGAATTGCATGATGCGCTCACCGCCGGGCAGGATATCGACAACTTCCGCTGTCGTGCCGGCGATCGCCACGCGTGTGCCGGTGCGCATTTTGCGGCCGGGCTTGACGAGGCACTTCCAGTGTGCGCCAGCAAGGTTCTCGAGCAGGAAAATTTCGATCCCCGGAGGATCTGTGAGCAGGCGGGCCTTGATGACGCGCGAGTCGTTGAGGGCAACAATATCCCCTTCGCCAATAAAGGAGGGGAAGTCCCGGAAGCTATGATGCTCGATCCGGCCGCTTGTGCGGTGAAGCACAAGCATGCGGGACTCCTCGCGTCGCGCAGTGGGTGTGGTTGCGATGAGTTCCGGCGGCAGGTCGTAGTGGTAGTCGCTTATGTGGCCCGACATGGGTCAGGACTTTTTCGTGATGCGGGTGAATCCACACCGTGAGGCAGCGTTTTCTACGAGGTCTGTCACTCGCCGTTGGAGGCGGCGGGCTCGGCGGACGAGGATCAAAACGAATATGCCGTAGGGAACCCATGGCCACCAGTGGGAATTTGGAATCACTAGCTGTTGATAAGCCAAAATCGCCAGCAGGATGAAATTCATCAAAATGGTGGTCGCCACCATGCGAAGTTTCAGGTGCACACGCGTCAGGCATTTTGGCCCGCCATGGTATTCCGTCACCGAGCGCATTTGAATGCCCCACCAGAAGCTGCCGTAGATCTGGACATCCCAGTCCTTCCACCCTGTGTCGATCGAGTAGTTCCAGCCTTCGCTTTCGAGAGCGCCGATTGTTTCCTTGAGCAGGAGTTCGCGTCCATGGCCGTTCTCGCTCCAGAAGCGAAGGTTGCTGGTGCTGCCACGCGAGGGTTTGAAGTTTTTTTCCTGTGTGGCGATAACAGCCGGAGGAGTGCGCTTGAATTTGAGCCAAGTGAAATAGCGGGCCCATCCACGCACGAGCGGTTGGGCCAATGCGAGGAATGCGACCAGCAGGCGTGCCGGAACCGTGTCGTGCTTGGCCTCCAAGCGCGCATGGATCATGTAGGAAAGTGCAACGAGCAGTGTTCCTCCGAACATGAGATAGGGCACAATCCGCAGGAAGGGGACTGGTATTGATGCCGCAAAGACCAATGTCGTCAGAGCGACCCACTCGATGCTGCTCAGGTAGGCGGCGACATCCGATTGCGGGGTGGGGTAGATGGATTGGAAAAGCCCCTCGCCAAAGATGCCGTGATAAATAATCGGCTTGTTGACGAGCCAGGTGAAGCGCGGTGCGCCGTAGATTTGGCCTTTCCACTTCGCTGTGCCGGTCGGGCCGAAGAACACAAGGTGCTGGAAGCGCAGCATGGATTCCGCCTCGCCGTAGCCCTCCTGCTGTTTGCGGAAGGCTTGCAAAGTGAAGCGCCGGTAGTGCCAGACGATCGCGGCCGGGCTGAAGGCGATCACGCCGCCGCTTTGTTGCAGACGCCAGCAGAAGTCCACATCATCACCCGCCTTGCGGTATTCCGGATCGAAGCCGCCCACTTGATTGAACGCCCAGCGGTGGAATGCCATGTTGCAGCCTGGAATGTGCTCGGCCACTACATCGGTGAGCAATACATGGCTCGGCCCTCCGGGAGCCGCCGCCACGCAGGCTTGGACCCAGTTTTCCGCAGGTGGCGAAATGTTTGGTCCGCCCACTCCGGCGAAGTCGCCGCTCAGGAGTGTGCCAATGAGATAGTAAAGCCAGTCCGGATCCGCCATGCAGTCGCTGTCCGTGTAAACAATGACATCCCCCGTCGATTCATACCCGCCGACATTGCGGGCGAAGCTCAGGCCTTTGTTTTCTTGGCGGACGTTTTTGATCCACGGATGCCGCGCCGCGATTTCCTGTGTGTCGTCCTTGGAGCCGTCATCAACGAGGACGACTTCGTAGTTTGGATAATTGATGTCCTTGAGCGAGGTCAGGCAGCGATCGAGCGTCTTGCCGCCGTTGTATGAGCAGACGATCACGGAGGCTTTCGGATACTCGCGCAGCTTGACGCGAGAGGTCATGGAGCCTTCGCCGAAGAAGAGGCCCTTCACGGTCTCGAAGGCCGGTTTTTTTGTGCGGTCGCGCCGCACCAGGCCGAATGCCCAGTCTAAAATTTCTTGTCCACCGCGGAACCACTCGTCCGTCCACGCATAGACAATCGTGCCGGCAAGACCCCCGCGAACCACGCTTTCGATGTGCCAGCGCAGCATCTCCGCCTGCTCCTCTTCGGGATGCCGGATCGTATCCATGCCGAATTCCCCAAGTATGAGCGGCTTGTCGTCGGCCAGATTTTGAAGGCGTGCCAGGTAGCGGTCGAAATCATCTTGCCGGTGCAGGTAGACATTGAATGTCACGAAGTCGCTGTTCTGCGGCAGGAGATACTCGGTGGGAGGATAGCTGGCGTAGGAAAAAAGCGCGCGCGGGTCCTCCGTACGGCCGATGTTGATCAGTTGCTCGACGAATTCCGTGACCTGACGCGCACCCAGCCAGCGCACCATGGTCGTCGGGATTTCATTGCCGACCAGATAACCGAAGACGGCCGGGTGACCTGCGTTTTTTCTCACCCCGTCGCGAACCGCCTTCTTCGCCTCATTGCGGATTTTCGGGTTGTTGAGAAACTCCAGATGCTCCGCCCATGGAATCGAAATGAGGGCTCGAATGCCCCGCGATGCGCACAGATCCAAGAACCAGCGCGGCGGCACATAGTAAATGCGCACGAGGTTCACGCCCGCCTCGACCATCATGTCGAAATCCTTGGCCACCGCCTCAGGAGTCCCAAAGTGGTCGCCCTGCGCATCAGGCGCAAAAGGACCATAGGTCACCCCCTTGATGAAAAACTTTTTATCCCCCTCGAAGAAAAACTTGGCGCGCACGCGCACTGTCTGCATTTCAGTCACGATGGATGGTATAAATCGGCCCTGAAAAAATGCGAGAGCGTATTTTGTGGCAAGAAACTGCGGGCGAGAAGGCGATCAACGACCTAGCTTCGAACTTCCGAGATTCCATTTCTCCCGTTCATTGTGATCCATCGCCGAGAACTTCCTGTCGCATTTTTTGCAGGCGCTGTTCCACCTCCGCAGCGAGGGCGATGGGCACGGCGGATTCTTCGGCGAACCGCTTCCATTGCAGGGTGGCGACCTTCACGGATTGGAGGTTTTCTTTGTATTCCACCGCCGTCAGACCCGCTTCGAGGCAGAGGGCTTCCATGGTTTTTCCGCTTGGCCACACTTCGCCGGCCACCGTCATGCCGCGTTGCAGGAGGCCTGGCGAGAAAGTGAGATCGTAGGCCGGGGTGAGGCTCCAGGTGCGGGTGGCCTCGTCGAGTTGGAAGGTGTGGTTCTTGCCGTGGTCGTCGAGATTGGATGCGAGGACATTAAAAATCATGCTCCGCGCGACTTCGCGGATGTCCTCCAGAGGGGTGTGAAGTTGGATCGCAAGTCGGAAGAGGTCGCGGTAGTCGAGCGCATCGGCCGTCTTGTGTAGAAGCCCGGCGGCGGAGTGGAAATGCACACGCCGCAGAGGCTCGCCCTCCACGAGATCGAAGCGCGTCACGAACAAATGCGCCCTCGGTGAGCCCGGCGATTCCTCTATCAATCGCGTTTCCGCCACTCGCACCCCGGCGCTGCGGGCCATTTGAGTGATCGCCTGCTCGCAGCGAGCGGCCGCGCCGTCCGTCGAGAGGTCGAGCTTCAGAATGCCCGGTAGCCCCCCATCGGCAGTCGGTTCGCCCACGCGCAGGCTCCCGTCTGAATACAAAAGCACGAGCGCCTTTGGCATGGCGCCGCCCGCCGTGCCACCCCGCGCCAGCAGAGGCAAAATCTCGCAGGGCTCGCCGCGCTCGATCTCCAGCGCTCCTTTGGCGAGCGCCGCCGCGCTTATATTTTCCAGCGCCGGATTGCCATTTTCCATCGGCGGCTCGAAAAAAACCGCACCCAGCCCGCGCTTCCCGCGCCAAGCCAGCAACGACATCGCCGTCGGTTCGCCCCACTTGTTCTTTGCAAATTCCGCCCGCGCCACCCGGCGGCCCTACGCATCCGGCAAGCAATCCGCCAGCAACCCCGGCAAACCCTCCACGCCCTTTGCTCCGTTAAAGGCCACATCGCGGAAATGCAGGCTGAGCGGCGAGAGATTCAGCCCGCGTGCGATCCACTCTGGATCATAGGCGAAATACAGCAGCCCACGCTGCACCAGATGCCCGATCGTCGAGCCATCCCAGCACAGAACCTTGAGCCGCTTTTCCATTCAGCCCTTCGTCCTTGGTTTCGACGTGTGCTTGCGCTCCGGGCGGAGCAGGTCTTTCAGGCGCAATTCCGGCTCGGTCGTAGGAATCAAATCGCCTAGCGCCTCAGCCAGACCCAGCGACCCCAGCGCTCGCGCCACATGGCGAAACTCCACCGTCCCGTCGCCCTGCTCGATCTTTCGGTAGGTGGGCACGGAAATCCCGATGACTCCGGCCACATACTCCTGCGACAAATTCCGGAGCAATCGCACAGCCCTCAGGCGAACCCCGAATTTCTCCAACGCCTCGGCATCTCCTAAAATAGAAATCACGTTTTTTAAAGAAGCCATTTTACAAAGTATATGCAAATTATAGTTTCTTATATTTCTCTGCAAAAGGCTCGGTGCTTTAGGTGCAACAGCCAGATCGTGCCGTTCTCCACCCGCACGAAGCTGAGAAAAACGCTATGATCCAATCCACCATCCAAAATTCATTATTCATAACCGAGCGAAACCCCAACGCCTCGCCTGACTCATTCTTTCAATTTAACTGAAAGAAAATGATCCTTGAGCCTCAGTTTCCCTCGCCATCAAAGGCCCCGGCAGGTCCTCTCACGGAGCACGCCAAGCAACTGTGGTTTTCAGCAAG
>DGXZ01000090.1:14879-18442 GCA_002396485.1 Spartobacteria bacterium UBA5019 | reverse complement strand
AATGCAGTTTTCCACTTTTGAACCGTCTCAGTTCACTTTTGAACCGGCGGCGACAGAAAGAATATCAGCCCGGTGGCCAGTGCTTGATACAGCGGCGGGGCAGGAGTTATGCCATCCACATGTCCGCACGAGCCCTCAAAGCCTATTTGCCTGAAATCGCCATTCTGGTCATAGCGATTTTCCTCCGCTGCTGGCTCATCGAAATCAAACCACCGCACTTCGATGAAGGCATCAATGGTTGGTTCGCAGATCAGATGACTGCGAGCGGATACTATCGATACGATCCGACGAACTACCATGGTCCGCTCCACTTTTACGCTGTGTTTCTGTCGCAGACCCTTTTCGGCCGCGAGGTGTGGGCGCTGCGTCTTCCGGCGATGATTGCGAGCATTCTGGCCGTGTGGGCGATGCTGCGCTTCCGGGACTTTTTTGGCCTCGGCGTCTCGCGCCTTGCCGCTCTGGCTATGGCACTCTCGCCCGCACTTGTTTTCTACGGACGCTATTCAATTCATGAGTCGTGGCAGGTTCTTTTTTCGATCCTGCTCCTCCACGGCGTGCTGGGTCTCTGGCAAACGGGCACCCGTCGGCATCTGTTCACTCTGGCGACGGGAGTTGCTGGGATGATACTCACAAAGGAAACCTATGTGCTGCACATCGGCTGTATGGCGATCGCAGCGTTGTGTCTTTGGATTTATCAAATGATCGTACCCTCGCGCCCGGTCTGGCCTGTCGCACGCCAGCAGTGGACGCGCGACGATGCGATCCTAGCCGGCGGGGTTGCGGGGCTGGTGATTGTCTTTTTCTACTCCGGCACATTCCGGGACTTCCGCGCGCTGAGCGGGCTCTATGAAACCTTCCACGCATGGGTCTCGACCGGCATGAACTCGGGTGGACATGAAAAGAGCGCCTATGATCTCGCGGGCCCGCTGAATTGGTATTGGATCTATCTCATGGCCCGCTACGAATGGCCCGCATTGGCCGGACTTCTCGCCTGCCTGCGGTATGTTTTCCCCTCGGATGCGCGCTACCGCTACACAGCGATCGTAGCAGGAGGAACGCTGCTGGCGTATTCGATCATCCCATACAAAACCCCATGGTGCGTGGTTTCGATTCTTTGGCCGTTTTATTTGACCCTCGGTGGAGTCGTTCGCGAGTGGGCGGGTCGCGTGGCGCGGGACCGCGTGTGGCTGGTTGCCGCGCCGCTGCTGGCCGCATCGCTCATCATGACGGTCCAGCTGAATTTTTTCCGATTCACGGATGACAGCGAGCCGTATGTCTATGTACAAACCTACAATGATATCGAGCGCCTCACCAAGCCGGTCCTGGCCTTGGCAAAAAGCGAACCAGACGGCTTCCAACTCGAAGGGATCATCATGCTCGACAGCTACTATCCCCTGCCCTGGATTTTCGGTGACTTCACCCATGTGGGATATTTTAAAAAGGATTCTCCACCGCCGCGATGGGATGCGGATTTTGTGGTCATCGAAGCCGCCAACACAGCCCAAGCAGAGAGCAATTTCATGGACTCCTACTACAAATTCCCCTTCCGCCTCCGCAGTGGCCAGGAGGGGTGCATGGCCTACCTCTCGGCACGGAAGTTCAAGGAACTTCTCGGCGGAGAACCAGACATCAAGCCATCAGCCGGAGCCGCGCCGTGATCGGCGAGAGGCTCGCTGCGGGAATTCTCACCGCCGCTGGAGCGAGTGTGCTCAGCGCTATCTGTCTCGCATTTACCTTCAAGGGAATAAATTTTCAACTGGCCTGGGCGGCATTGACGATAGGTCTTGCAGGGGGAATCTGGGTCTTTTGGCAAACCCGCCAGAACGAAGCCCGCCATGCAACCGCGTGGGATGTTTTGCTGTTCGCCCTCTTCGCCATAGCTTCACTGAGGGCTTTTTTATGGCTGATTTATCCGGTAAAAGACGAGTGGCGCATCCTCTCGCCCTACAACCTCGGCGACATCTCGCTTCATATACAATTCATCCGATACTTTGCGGGTGGGGTAGATTTCTGGCCTGCAAGCCCGATTCTCACTGGCGTTCCATTGAGCTACCCCTTGGGTGCGGATTTATGGAACAGCCTGCTTCTCCTCGTGGGGGTTCCTGTGGAGCGGGGGCTCATCTGGACAGGCCTCGCAGGCGCAGCTCTCACCGCTTGGGCCCTCTGGCGCTGGGGCGGCGCGTTTGCGGTCGCAGCGTTTCTTTTTAATGGAGGCCTGACCGGCTTCGTGATCCTGCAGACCGGACAACTCCAGGACTTCCAGTCCGAACTCGCTTGGAAGAACTTTTTCCTCACGATGTTCGTGACGCAACGCGGCCTCCTTTACGCCCTACCCTGCGGGCTCATGCTGCTGCGCGCATGGAGGGACGACTTTTTTCGCGAGGGCTCGGGGCTACCCCGCAGCGCCCAGTTTTTCCTCTACGTCACGATGCCGTTCTTCAGCGTCCATGCCTTCCTCTTCCTGAGCTTTGCGCTGGCGGCAATTTTTGTTTTCACACCCAAGTCGCGACTCGCATTACTTGTCTTTGTCTCCCTGGCTGTCGTTCCGGCGACGATGGCGATCTGGCTGGTGACCGGTGGGTTCACCGCAGCATCCGGTCTGCGCTGGCTGCCAGGGTGGATGCAGGGTGATGGCGGGTGGAAATTCTGGGCCATGAATTTCGGAATCAGCCTTCCCCTGCTAGGTTGGCTTTTTTGCAAAGCCGCCGTGCGTGGGGATGCGGAATCCCGCGCCTTCTGTCTTTTGTCGCTTGGAGTTTTTCTACTCTGCTTCCTCGTCGCCTTTGCGCCGTGGGAATGGGATAATACGAAGTTGCTACTCTGGGCCTGGCTGGTTGCCGCGCCTTATTTATGGTCGCGAGTTCTTGAGCCCCTTGCGCCAATTCTCCGGGCGGCTCTCTGTGTGGGGCTTTTTTTCACAGGTGCCGTCTCGCTTTTAGCGGGTCTTGATGGCAGGCACGGCTATGAATTGGCGAAAAAATCCGAACTCGCAACCGCGCACATGGCATTGATGAATGTCCCCCTGGGAACGCGAATCGCGGTAGATCCCATATTCAACCATCCCGTCATGCTTCTGGGTTATCCCGTCGTCTGCGGCTATGAAGGGCATCTTTGGAGCCATGGGTTGGCTTATCAGGAACCCCTCGCGAAACTCCGCTCCGTGCTGCGCAAGGAAAGTGGCTGGTTGGATACGGCAGCAAACCTCGGCGCGGAGTGGGTTTATTTACGCGGACCAACGCCGGTTCTCCAAAGGGTCAAAGACAGCAAATAATCCGCTCAGGACGGGATCGAGCGCCAGAGCATGAAAATGATTGTGGCGAGGATGAGGCAAAGACCGAGGAACTTGATGCGGGCGCTGTTGAATTCCCGGGCGGGAAGTTTCTTTTGTTTGCGGGGCGCTTGGTAGTTTCCTCGAGCCAGACGGGCTCCACCGAGGGAAAGAGCCGGGGCGGCCAATTCGGCTTGCATTTTGACACGATCACGATGGCGCGCCTTCTTTTCCTCGATCTGCTTGGGATAGGCCTGAAGTTCCTTTTCCAACTGCTCCATTCGGCGAAGAGTGG
>DGXZ01000090.1:0-14699 GCA_002396485.1 Spartobacteria bacterium UBA5019 | reverse complement strand
TGAGTGGCCTCTTGCTCTTTCGAGAGGCGTTGCTCCTCGGCTGTGAGTTTTGTCGAAACGCTGGGCTTTTTGAGTCGCATGGATTACTTCGCGGCGGTGGCGGACCAGATATAAACGAGTAGTAAAATGACAGCGATGATTTGAAGCGGAAGGGTGAAGGCGAAACCGCTTCGCAGCCAGTAGAAAAAGGAGCGCTCCTCCTCCACCGGGTAATCGCTTTCCATCATGGAGGAGTTGATCTCCGACGATGTGTCAACCGAGAGCTTGGCTTGGGATTTGATGTATTCGGCACGCGCGTCCTCTACGGAGCTGAGCGCTTTGCTCAATTCACGCGGCAAGTCCTGCGGACTCCATGAGCGGGCATTGATGTCCTCAAGTTGGCGGAGATGTTGGCTGAATGAGGCATAGATGGAGTGCATCTGCTCGACGTGTTTTTGCGATTCCTCGGTCTCGCGCTGAACAACGACCAGAGCGCGGGTGAGCTTGTCGAGCATGTCCGAGCGACCTTGCTCCAAGCTGTCCTGCCTTCTCTTGAGTTCCTCCAAGCGGGCTTTTTCGCGTTCGATCTCCTCCTGCTTCTGCTTGAGGCTTTCGAGTTCGGCCCTGACCTGCTGCACCTTGTCGCCTAGCTCGCCATCCTCATCGCTGGTTAAATTCAGATACGGGCTTTGATTTTTTGATGAGTAATCAGCAGGCATACGTCTGTCGCCAGCAATAGTCTGCACTCGCTGGAAACTCCAGATTTTTTACAATGGTTTTTTTTGGCTATGCGGAAACAGCACGCGGAGCCATCCATCCGGTTCGCGGAGGAAGCCCGGAACAAAAAGCGAGGCACTGTCATCCCCTTTGCTGGCCCGCAGAGAGTGCCTCAAAAACTCCTCGCTCCAAACACCGGACTTCACCTTGCCGGACCTGCCAACAACCTGATCGGGGGGCATGGTGACTTTTGCGTATGCCGCATCACCGACGCGGGCGGCCTCGAGAGTCTTTGGATTATATAAACAAATCCACCAGGCCCGGTAGGCATCGGGTGCGGAGGCAGGAGTGATACGAATCCGGAAGTCACCCGCGCTTTTTTCGCCCCCACTGAAAGGAATGGAATAAATGGCGGAAACCTCCTCCCTCGAAGACAAAAATCCCGCCATGAAACTACGAAGCGTGCGGCGGAGCTTATCACTCGAAGAAAGCTTCCCATAGACTCCAAACTCAATGGCGGCGGGCTGATCCGGCTTCCCGTAAATATTCATCTCGATATAGTGGTTAATGCGAAACGAGAGATAGGGGACATTTTTCAGGTAGCCGTTGTCGATGAATGTCGGCGGAATTTGCCTGAGGCTCTTGATCGCATCGTTGTTGCGAATGTCATTAACCATGACGCGCCACGATGGGAGGTCTCCCTTCTCGTCGACCCCGGTGAACTCCATACCAACATCGACCCCGTCGAAAATGCGGACGATCTGAGATTTGGGAAATTCGGAAATCCGATAGCGCTGCTGCAAAAAAACCGCATCAGGCGTGTTCTTCACAATCACTCCGTTTTGGGTTGACCCATCCTTGAGCAGAACGGAATCCGGCTCCGCGTAGCCTTCGCTCTGCCCATGCAAAAAGACCGGCGCAAGGGAGAGAAGGAAAACAGCGCTCCATTTCAAAGTTGATGGCAACATGGTCGCAAACTATAAGCCTGCGCAATGACACTCAACACGATTCGCGCCCTGGTTGCGCTTCTCCCGTGCCTGGCGCTCGCGGGTTGTGTAATGCCCCCGAAGCCCTACAAAAAACCGGCTTCAGCCGTGGAATCTGCACCAGTGAAGACCGGAGCTTTCTGGTGGGGGACCTCGACGGCGAGCTTCCAAAACGAGGACCGCGGGGTCGCACCGGACTCGCCTTTCTATTTTAAGACGGACTGGGACATCTTCGCCGAGGAAGGCCACATTCCGCCGCGCGGTGACGAGGCGACATTCTCCTGGACTCATTTTGACAAGGACCTCGCAGCCCTGAAGCAACTTGGCGTGAATCACTATCGCTTCGGCATCGAATGGGGCCGCGTGGAGCCTCAACCCGGGGTTTTCAATGAGGCCGCCATCCGCCAATACATCGCGATGGCGCGCAAACTCAAAGCCGCAGGCATCGAACCGGTCGTCACCCTCTGGCATTTCACCTTCCCCGCCTGGCTCTACGACTCGAAGAAAAAATCCCAATCCGGCTTTCTCAATCCCGAGGTCGAATCCCATTGGAAGGAATACGTGACCCGCATAGTGAAGGCGCTCTCGCCCTATGTGAAAGTGTGGGTGCCACAAAACGAGCCGAATGGTGCACTCTACATTGGCTATTTTGGTGGACACTGGCCCCCCGGCCTCCTTGCCACTCCGGGTTCCCTCAAAAAGGCCACAAATGTCTCCGTGGCGATGTTTCGTGAAGCATCAGGCATCATCAAAAATCAAAACCCCAAGGCCATTGTCATGGGCATTTACTCGCTTCCGAACTGGACGCGCGCATTCGGCCAGGATCCGACCAGAGCTGTTTACAACATGATGCAGCACCAGAATTTCGACCACCTCGACCGCGTGGCCGACACCATAGATTTGATCGGTGTGAACTACTATTACTCGCAGGTCGCTTCCGCCCGACGATTCATCATCCGGCCGACGGGCGAGAAAAGCTCGGCTTACACGCAGAACGGCTGGCTCATCGATCCAGAAGGCCTCCACGCCGTCCTCGTGACCGTTTCCAAACGCTACGGCAAGCCCATGGTCATCTCCGAAAACGGCATCGGAACCCAGAGCGAGCAGAAAAAAATCCGCTACTTCCGCGAGCATGTGAACCAGATGCGCCGCGCGATGGAGGACGGCGCGGACCTGCGCGGATACTTCCCTTGGACCCTCACAGACAACTATGAGTGGGCCGAGGGCTATGCGGCAAATTTCGGCCTCACCAGCTTCAATAAAAAAGATATGAAACTCACTCTGGAGCCAGCCGGACGGTGGTTCCGAAACTTCATCCGAGCCAATCCCGAACCCTGATCCCGCATATGACCACCCTTCTCGAATGCCAACTTCCCGGAATCAAAAAACTGCGCAGCGGTAAGGTCCGCGAGGTTTTTGACCTCGGTGAAAACCTTCTCGTTGTCGCCACAGACCGTATTTCCGCCTTCGACTGCATCCTGCCGACCGGCATTCCACGCAAGGGCGAAGTGCTCACACAGATGACCCTCTTCTGGTACGGCGTGCTGGACTTCGTTCCCAACCATTTCATCACAGCCCGCTTCGAAGCCTATCCCGAGATTTTACAACCCTTCGAAGAGCAACTGCGCGACCGCTCCATGATCGTGCGAAAAGCCAGCCCGCTACCGGTCGAATGCGTGGCACGCGGCTACATCTCCGGCTCGGCGTGGAAGGAATACACCGCGACCGGCAAAGCCTGCGGTTTCGACCTTCCCGCCGGCCTCCTGCAATCCTCGCGCCTGCCGGCAGCTCTCTTCACACCCGCCACCAAGGCCGAGACCGGGCACGATGAAAACATCACCTGGAGCCAGTGCCGTTCGGTCCTCGGCGACGAACTCGCACTCCAAGTGCGGCACCACACGATCGAACTCTACGAACACGGCTGCGCCCACGCCGCCAAGGCCGGTCTCCTCATCGCCGACACGAAATTCGAATTCGGCATCGCCGATGGCGAACTCATCCTCATCGACGAATGCCTTACGCCCGACTCCTCCCGCTTCTGGCCGGCGGATGCCTGGAAACCTGGCACCAATCCGCCAAGCTACGACAAGCAATTCGTGCGGGATTATTTGGAGACGCTGGATTGGGACAAAACACCCCCCGCCCCTAGCCTGCCTGAGGATGTCGTCCGCAGAACCTCCGAAAAATACATTGAAGCCTACGAAAAGCTCAGCGGCCTAAAATTGCCAGCGGCCTGACCCGAGGTTCCCATGGAAGTCCTCAAAACCCTCGCCGTCGCCTTGAGCCTGGGAACGCTGGCGGGTTTGAATCTCTACCTCACCGTGCTGGTGACAGGTCTGGCCCTGCATTTCCATTGGGTCATACTACCCTCTCAGCTCGCCGGTCTGGAGGTTCTTGGACATCCAACGATCTTGTGCATTGCCGGTGCGCTCTATGCCATCGAGTTCTGCGCAGACAAGATTCCCTGGGTGGATACGGCGTGGGATGTCATACACACGCTCGTCCGCCCCATCGGTGCCGCCGCCCTTGCGGTTGCCGCCATGGGAGACGCACATCCCGTCTTTGAGGTCGTGGCTGCACTCCTCGCCGGAGGTATGGCATTCTCCTCACATGCCGCCAAAGCCGGAACCCGTCTGGCCGCCAACACCTCTCCCGAACCGTTCACGAACATCGCCCTCAGCCTCGCGGAGGACGGCCTGGTGCTCGGCGGCTTGGGCTTGCTGGCTTGGAGTCCACTTGTCGCCTTGCTGCTGGCAGCTATTGTCTGCACCACGATTTTCATTTTTCTGCCACGCCTCCTCCGGAATATTTTTCAAAGCCTACGGTTGCTTCTCAAAAAAGCGCGCTCCCATTTCGGGTGAAAACGGCAGTTTGCCAGGTACGCTCCGCCGTGTAGTTTGGAATCCTATGAACAAAGCCCTTCTCATTCTCCTGGCCGCCACCGCCTGGGTTCACGCTGAAGCCGAAATCGGCAAACCCGCTCCCGCATTCAACCTCCCAACCTGCGAATCCAAGTACGTGTCCCTCTCCGACTACAAAGGCAAAGTCGTCGTGCTCGAGTGGACGAACCACAGTTGCCCATTCGTCGTGAAGCACTATGGCTCCGGCAACATGCAGAAACTTCAGGCGGATGCCGCCGCGAAGGGCGTCGTGTGGCTTTCCATCTGCTCGTCCGCACCCGGCAAGCAAGGCCATGCCGCACCCGCCGACGCTCTCAAGGCCTGCACTGAAAAAAACTCCGCCGCCACTGCATACCTTATCGACGAGTCGGGCGCGACCGGCCGCGCCTATGGAGCCAAGCGCACACCCGAGATGTATGTCATCAATACCGACGGCATCCTCGTTTACCATGGGGCGATTGATGACAAAAAATCGGCCGATCCTGCGGATATCGCCACAGCAAAAAATCTCGTCGCAGCCGCTATCGATGAAACCCTCGCAGGCAAGACAGTCAGCACACCCGAAACCGAGGCCTACGGCTGCTCGATCAAATACGGGAACTGAGCGTCAACTGCCGAACGGGCGGTTCTCATAAATTTCCCATACCATGCTACGCTGGTTTTTGTTGGTCTTTTATTCCTCACTGGCCGTTGGCTTTTCCGCTCCCGATGTGGATAGCGTCCAACCCTCCCAGCAAGCCACCAAAGGAAATGCCACAGCGGTCTCGCCAACCCCTAAGCCGCCACCAACTGCCGACGAAGAGGAGGAGCAGGAAATCCGCAGGAACCATCATTTTCTCGGAGAACCCGTGAGAGCAAGTGCTCCCGCTCAAACGAAAATGTTCATTGGCCAAGAGGTTCCCGTAGCCACGCAATACGCTGCCCCACGCATCACACCACAGGCTGACGGCGGCTATTTCGTCCAACCTGCAACACCAAGAACCTTCGAAACACGGCGAACCGGCATTACAATCAATGGCGCGGGATTTGAAGAAACAGAGATCGAGGGTTTTATCGACTACGGATCACCGATCCGCACGGCGGTACCCATCTACAACGACAAGGGCGAAATAATAGGAACGGCGATTCAAGAACACCCAAACCCCATCCTGCAACCGGTTTTCAGAACCATCCGCAAGGAGTAATCTCTTTTCCACCGCTGGCTCAAGCAAGAGCGCCCAGATGCGATCTTCAGCCTTTACCAAGAGATCAAAGAGTGGGTGGAGGCCTGTGGCCTGCGCGTGACCGACGATGTTCTGATGGTCCAATACGAGGGGCGTTCCGCCAGTCCGCATTGACCGAGCATGAACCAATACAACGAACTGGCAGGCTAGGCTGCGATGGACATATTTATCGGAATGATCGACCGAAGCGAAAAAGGCCCGCTGCCTTTCCCCAATGAACGATCATCGATCCCACACGGACAGCAAGAAAAGGATGTCAAAGGATTGGATGCAGTTGCCGCCATCCGAAAAGGGGTTACTTTTTAGAAAAAAAGGCATACTAAAAAGCCATGTCCGACACCTACACCATAAAAACCGCGCAGCAAAAGTTCTCCGCAGTGGTTAAAGAGTGCGAGGACCATCCGGTCACAATCACCAAACAAGGCAAGGCGGTGGCAGTGCTTGTTTCCATGGACCGGATGGAAGCCATTGCGGAGACGATGGAAATCCTAGCAGACCCGAAGGCGATGGGAGCCATCCACAAGCATAGGAAAGGCAAAGCGGTTTACCATGATTTGACCGCGATGGATTCGGTATGATTCGCATCAGAATTCAAGACGAAGTTCTTGAATATTTGCGAAGTCTCCCTCCCCAACCCCGGCATGCCTTGAAGGTGGCGATCAAGGGGTTGTCCAAAGAGCAAGGAAACATCAAATCCTTAACCGATGATCTGGAAGGCTTCCATCGTTTGCGCGTCGGTTCGCATCGCATCATTTTCGACTACCAGATGATCGACGGCGAGCGGGTGATTACCTGCGTGTATGCAGGAGCGAGAAAATGGGTTTACGAAATTTTCCAAAGCAAATTGAGAGAAGCGGAGAGCTGATGGCTTCGAAGGTTATTCCTACAGAGCCGCGCCTTTTTGGTTTCAAGAACGCCCGGCGGCGGCAATGATGCAGTCTTCGTCGATCTTCCATTCTGTGAATATTCTTCCACTGCTCATTTCGGGAACAGCCTTGGCAATGGCCATCATTGTTGTCGTTTGGTTTTTTGCGCGCCGGATGAACAACGCGGGGATTGTGGACATCTGGTGGTCGTTTGGATTCACACCCGTGGCGCTTTTTTACGGCATCTTTGGCAGCGGCCACATGATTCGGAACGCGCTGATTTCCGCCATGGTTTTCGCCTGGAGTTTCCGACTGGGAATGCATCTCTACAAACGCGTCATGTCGCACCATCCGGAGGAGGACCCTCGCTACACCGCACTGCGCACGCAATTTCCCAAACACACTTGGCTGATGTTTTTCGGATTTTTCCAATTGCAGGCCGTTCTCATCGGAGTCTTGAGTATTCCGATTGCAGTGGCGTGTGCGAATCCGTCTCCGGGGATTGGATTTTTCGAAGTGGCTGGGGTGATTCTCTGGCTCGTTGCCATCGGAGGGGAATCTATCGCCGACATGCAACTCGCCCTCTTCAAGTCACAGCCCGCCACGAAGGGCCGCGTTTGCGATATCGGGCTATGGAAATACTCGCGCCATCCGAACTATTTTTTCGAGTGGATGGTCTGGATCGCCTACTTCGTTTTCGCGCTTGGCTCGCCCTGGAGCTGGGTCGGCCTCGCCAGTCCGCTTTTAATGCTCTATTTTCTGACCTGCATGACCGGTATACCGCCCTCGGAGGCCAGATCTCTCGCCACTCGGGGGGACGCCTATCGCGACTATCAACGACGCACCAGCCCGTTCATTCCCTGGATTCCTAAAAAACCATGATCTCCATCGACAACCTTCTCGCCCGAAATCTCCTGCCCGATGCCGCCATTCGCATCGGAATTCGCAACCTGCTCGCCAAAAAGCTCCGCGAAGAGACAAAACCCGACGCCATCGCCCAGAGCGAGGCCCTGAGTGCCTTCATCGAGGAACTGAAGCGCAGCCCGATCGCCATCAAGACCGAGGCAGCCAATGAGCAGCACTACGAGGTGCCGACCGATTTCTTCAAACTCGTCCTCGGTCCCCGCATGAAATACAGCTCCGGCTACTGGCCGCGCGAGGACACGACTTTTGCCGAATCCGAGGAGGCCATGCTCGCCCTCAGCTGCGAGCGCGCGCAACTCACCGACGGCCAAGACATCCTGGAACTCGGCTGCGGCTGGGGAAGCCTCACCCTCTGGATGGCGGAAAAATACCCGAACTCCCGCATCACAGGCGTTTCCAACTCCTCCACTCAAAAGGCCCACATCGACGTCGAGGCGGCGCGGCGCGGATTCAAAAATGTGCGCATCCTCACAGCGGACATGAATGATTTTGAAGCCGGCGACACCTCGTTCGACCGCGTGGTTTCCGTCGAGATGTTCGAGCACATGAAGAACTACCAACTCCTGATGTCCAAAGTAGCCCGATGGCTGCGCCCCGAGGGAAAGCTCTTCGTTCACATCTTCACCCACCGCGAGTTCGCCTATCATTTCGAAGGCAAGGACCCATCAGACTGGATTACGCGCTACTTCTTCGAGGGAGGCACCATGCCCTCGGATGACCTCCTACTCTACTTCCAGGATGACCTCGCCATTCAAGGCCACTGGCGCGTGAGCGGCACCCACTACCAAAGAACCTCTGAAGCCTGGCTGGAAAAAATGGACGCCAACGAGGCAGTCATCACTCCCATTCTTGAGGCCACCTACGGCAAGGAAAACACCGCCAAGTGGCGCGCCTACTGGCGGGTCTTCTTCCTCTCATGCGCGGAACTCTGGGGCTTCAGCGGCGGCAACGAATGGCTCGTGAGCCATTACCTTTTCGAGAAGAACATCCGCTGTTCGAGTTAGCTCTGGGCTGGAAAGAGAGTTGGATTCGGGCCCTGTCTGAACCAGAATGGATTTTAAGACAGGATAACAAGATTTGCTGTCACCCACCCATTCTCCGTGCTCTCTGTGTCCTCTGTGGTTAATTCTGCTTGGGGGCTAAAATAATCCACCCGAGCTGCGCAGACCGCTGAAATACCAATCGGCCAGTTCCCTGCCGCCGAGAATCCAGAGAAGCGCGCCCAGAGCAAGAAACGGCCCAAACGGAATCCGCACGCCGGCACGGTCCCTCGCCAGAGCGATGCCCGCAAATCCAGCAACTGAGCCGATGATGGATGCTGCGAAGAGGGTGAATAAAACAGCCTGCCAGCCCAGGAAGGCGCCAATACAGGCGATGAATTTCACATCGCCGAATCCCATGGCCTCCCTGGGAATCACGACCGCCTTCATTTTGCCGCTGAGGCGCTCGAGTTGATCCAGCGGCCCACTGCTTGAGTCAAACTCGTAACGGTTGTGCCAGAACTTCATCTTGCCGCGAATCTCGCTGCCATCCGCCGAAAACGCGGAGCCCTCGACTTCAATCGTGAGGAGATCACGCTCTCTCGAAAAAATATCCATCCAATCCAATTCCTCGCCTGCCAGCGTCAGAACGATGCGATCCCCCTGCCTCCTCCATTCGAAGTCCTCCCCTTCGGGAAATGCATGCCGGATTTTTCCAAATGCCAGCTTGCCTACCTCTACGACCAGAAAAAGCAGCGCGAAACCGAGCGCGGCTCCTGCGAGGGAATACGCGAGAGACTCCCAGCGCGAGAAGGAATCCATCATTTCCGGGACAAGCGCGGAGAAAGCAACCCCCGCTGCCGCACCGCCCCATGTGATTTCATCCGGAATGATGAAGTGTTCGAAATCAATAAAGGTAGCCACCACAAGCAAGCTCACAAAAACCCAATACACGGCTGCCAAGGGCAAACCGAAAAGCTCCCACACAACTGCAAAGAGAAATGCCGTCAGAGCCTCAACCAGAAAGTAACGGAACGGAATCCGCCAGCCACAACCCGAGCACTTGCCGCGCAAGGCCAGCCAACTGACCATCGGCAGGTTCTCATACCAAGGGATGACCCGCTCGCAACCCGGACAAAACGAGCGCCGCGGCGCGTTGAGGCCTACCCCGCGCGGCATGCGGTGGATGCAGGCGTTTAAAAACGAACCAACGATAGCCCCGAGCAGCAGGGCGAAAATCCCGAACACAAATTCACTCGTCGAACCGTATGGCATGAACTCCTGAGAGTTTAGTGAGGAACGCCGCAGGTGAAAAGCCGCAAGGCTCCGGATTTCACCCCATTGAGAGGCTTCAAAGGAGATTGTTTGCTGTGAATGTGAGCGGGGGCTCGTTGATCGACCCGCGCAAACAAACTGCGGATTCCGGCTCCGGTGGCTGTAACTGCAGACAATGAACCACACCGCCAAAGACAATAATGAACACACTGATCCGTTGGAATCCCTTACGGGAATTCGAAACCATGACGAACCGTATGAACAGCATCTTCCCGAGACCTCCATTGACTTGGAATATCGATGAGACGCTGAACACAAACGAGTGGAGCCCACTCGTGGACGTCGAGGAAAATGACAATGAATACACCATCAAGGCTGAACTCCCTGAGGTGAAAAAAGAGGACGTGAAAATCCAAGTGGAAGATGGGTCACTCCGCATCTCCGGCGAGCGCAAGCTCGAGAAGAAAGAGAGCGGACGCCGTTTTCACCGCCTTGAGCGAAGCTACGGCGCGTTCGAGCGTTCGTTCTCCCTACCCGAGGGCACGAGAAAAGACGCGGTCTCGGCGGAGTTTAAGGACGGCCTTCTGAGGGTGCACCTGCCGAAAGGCGAGATTGCAAAACCAAAAGCACTGGAAATCCCGGTTAGCTAGGGGAAAGCCGTCCTCGTGCGTGCCCGCAAGGGCACGCACGTTAGACCTCAGCCGCCATGCAAGACATCCGCCAAACCCTGCGCGCATTCTACAAAAGCCCCGCTGTGCGCACGCGAATGCTGGAATTTCTTGGCGGAAAAACTCCATCCACGGCGACCTGCGACTATATCACGGCAGATGGCGTCGAGTGGCCGGTGCGCGAGCCCCGCACGCCGGACGAGCTTTTCCACAGCCTTGAGGAAGGCTTGGATATCTGCCGCTCGCTCTCAGACCGTGAATCCCTCATTGCCCATCTCGACATCGAGTATGTGAATTTTGATTTCGCCGCCGAGGCCTATCTGGACCCCAAAAGAACCTTTGAACTCCAGGAACCCGTTGCGCGCGCCATCCACCGCATCCTCGAACACTGCGGCATCCAAGCCCTGCATGTTCTCAGCGGACGCGGCCACCACTATGTCTGGCGCATCCGCCGCGACTCGCCGGTCTTTTCAGAACTTTGCGACCTGGGGTCAAAAGCCGCCAGCGATGGAAATGCGCCGTCACGAATCGAGAAGGCATTCGCAGGCCTCGGGCTAGTGATGGAATTTTTTGGCCGTCTCATTCTTGAAATGGCCCGCCCGCATTGCCGGATTCCGATTGAGCTGACTGCTGTGGAAGTTGCCCCTTCGCAGCGGGGTCGGGAGATGATTTCGATAGACCTCTCCGAATATGGCGACCCGTTGCCGACGCGCACGGTGCGGGTTCCATTCAGCGGATATCTGAAGCCTTGGCAGCAATCCTACGCCGTCGGTGAGGATAACATAGGCAAGATCGGGCCGATCATTTTCGTGCCTGCGGGGGAGAACGAAACCTCCGGTGCCGTGGCCGCCATGCGCGACCCCGAGCGGGCCGCACGCTGGGCGGAGCACTTCTCGACAGATATTCCCGATGCCACTTCCGGCACCGGCGAACTCCTGAGGGAATACAAATCTTCCAACCTGCGCGCCTTCCACGATTTTTTTTACTCCAGGCAGCACGACCCCGTCGCCAGCTGGCCGCACACCTACGACCACACGTCTCTCGAGACGCTCCCAGAGGGCGTTCGCGATGCACTGCTTTTTCCAAACGATCTCCTTCTCCGCCCGACAACCATTCGCGCCGTCACTGAAATCCTTGTGCCCAGAGGTTGGCATCCCAGACATGTCGCCGGGCTCATCCGCTCCAAGTTCGAGCGCGACTATGGCTGGGGAAATCAATGGAAGGATTACTCACCAAAGATGCGGGCGGATTTCTATGTCCGGATTTTCTCGGGCTTGAAAACCAGCGTCGCCGACGAAGCCGCAAGCATCACCGAAGCGGAACTGGAGGGATCAAACACACACCATTTTGAAAGGGTTCTCATATGACAAACTGGCCTATCGGGCTTTCCACAGGATGCTTTTACATGACCAACATACTCGACTGCCTAGAGACAATCCGCGCGAGCGGCTTCAGCATGATCGAGGTGGTTTTTTCCCCAGCGCATCTGGATTACAAAAACCTCACCGCCGTGCGCGAGGCGGCGAACAAGATCGATTCGCTCGGCATGGAGGCCTACTCGTTCCACGCCCCCTTCGCGAGCGACATCGACATATCCTCACCTGATGCGGGATGCCGCGAATACGCTCTGGATGAGATTCTCAAGGCCGTCGAAGCAGCCGCCGTGCTGGGCGTGCACTATTTCGTCATCCATCCAGGCCCTGAAAATGCCGATATCCCCTCACGCGAGGAACGCCTCGTGCGGATCGAAAATGTCGTGTCCGTCCTCAACCGCGTCTCCATGCGCTGCAGCGAGGTCGGCATTCGCTGCGTGCTCGAAAACAAACTCCCGCACCTCCTCTTTGGCAACTCGAGCGATATCGTCTGGATCCTCGGAGCGCTGGAGACCAACCAAGTCGGCGCCTGCCTCGACACCGGCCACGCGTTTCTCTCCGGCGAACTCTACAACCTCGTTTACAAGCTCACGCCCTACCTGCGAATGCTCCATGTGCACGACAACCGCGGCCACTCGGATGAGCACTGCCCGCCGGGCGAGGGGCGCATCGACTGGGGAGCCTTCCTGCGCGAACTGATACAAATCCATTTCCACGGCGCCTTCATCCTGGAAATCGCCGGCGGCAAGGAACCAGAGCAAATCATGGCCAGCGCCCGCAAAGGCCGTTCTTTTTTGAGAGAACACGCACGCCGCCTCACTCTTGAGATGTCCGCACCTGTTCCCCACCGCTGATATGGGATAAAGCGTTTACCGACAAGAAGGCCTCAAAAACGCACCATGTCGAAATTGTAACACTTCATTCGTTGAACCAAGGCTGTGCGGAAAAATATGTTTCCAACACGCCGATGACTCTTTCGCTTTGCAAGTCTAAAAAAAAGCGCGCCTTCTCGCTGCTGGAGCTACTTGCCGCCACAGCAATCATCGCACTGCTCGCGGGCCTGCTTGCGCCAGTCCTACAAGGCCTCACCAGCCCGACCGGACGCAAGGGCGCTGTCACCATCGTCATGAACACCCTTGAGCAGGCCCGCGTCTCGGCCATCGAAACCGGCCACGAAGCCGTTGTGATCTTTTGGAAAAAAAATGGAACCGATGCATCACAACCCGATGAGCAGGATGCCATGCTCATCCTCCGCAAAAATGCTGCCGAAGACTGGGAATCCATCACCCGATGGATCAAGCTCCCGCGCGGCGTTCTATTCCATGGCGAGGATTCGGAATCCAAAATTCTATATGACAATTCGGGCCTCGCTGCAGTGAACGACACAACCATCGACTCCCTCCCCGGAAAACCTTCCAGAGACAACCTCGGTGCCGTGCATTTCTCCTCCACCGGCGCCGTTCAACTACCTAGCACCTCCAATGGACTCCGCATCGCCCTTACAGAAGGCCAGCGCGGAGCGAATCAATCTCTTATCGTCAAGAAGCAAAAAGACGGTGGACACGAGATCATCTCCCTCGCCCGCTACACGGGACGCGCCACACTGGATGTCAGTATGTTGTGAGTTCCTGAGATGACGCAGGCAAAAAACCACTCCGCACCTGCCAACTTCCCCCCGGTCCAAAAACATTCCCCTGCATTTTCCTTGGTGGAGGTTGTGCTCGCACTTGGCATCATATCTTTCGCCATTATAGCCATCGTCGGCATCCTCCCAGTGGCCCTAAAATCCTCCCAAAACAGCATGCGAGAGACGGATGCCACACTCATCGCTCAAAGGATTTTTTCAGAACTCAAAACCGGATTCGGCGGCAACAGATCGGTCACCACAGACCCCGGCGGCATCTCGAACCACATGATCAACCTCGCCACGAACAGCACAAATTACCTCGCATTCACACAAGACGGAACAGTCCAAACGCATACAAACACACCCGACCCGAACCCCTCCTACGACTTCTACGCTCAAATCTCCATCTCGACAAATACGGGCCTCACCAACCTTTCCCGCGTGCAAATCGACATCACCTCCCCACCTTCCGCACCGCCATCAGCAAGAACAACAAACTCGTTTGTAACGCTTTTAGGGTTTTAGACAGAATGAACAAAATTAACAGAATTTATGAAAAGAGATTATGATCTGGCGGGTAAAGTGATAGGTGCTGCCATGGAAGTCCATAGATGTTTAGGTCCAGGGTTTGTTGAATCTGTGTATGAACATGCACTGGCTATTGAGTTGGCGTCCTCCAAAATTATAGCCGAGAGACAAAAACCCATTGAGGTCAAGTATAAGGAACAGTGTGTTGGTAATTTTGTTGCGGACTTAGTCATAGATCAAACGCTTATTTTTGAGTTGAAAGCTGTTCAAAACATCCTGCCCATACATGAAGTCCAACTTGTAAATTACCTCACCGCAACCGGCCTTGACGAAGGCGTCTTGCTGAATTTTGGATCGGAGAGCCTGCAATTCAAAAAGAAATTCCGAAAATCATAACTGTCAAACCACTAAGAAATATTTTTTGACAGAATTAACAGAATTATTGAACACAGGAAAAGCGTGATTGAGACTTTTGCCCTTCTGATTTCTTGTTCCAAAAACTTCACCGTGAAGAAAATGCTGCAAACCAAGACAGACAAAACCCAAAGACTTCCCTAATTTTGAAAATTCTGTCAATTCTGTCTAAAAAATCCTATGCCTTTTCCTTATTGGAAGTCCTTGTCGCCATATCGGTTCTATCCATCATTCTCGTC
>DGXZ01000012.1:419-4696 GCA_002396485.1 Spartobacteria bacterium UBA5019 | reverse complement strand
TGGATCAAATTTCGGGGGCACTCCAATGGCTGTAGAGGCTTTTGCAGACAGCTCCTTCTGGCCGGAGGCCAACCAAACGAAAGTATGGGTATCGAGAAGGGTCATCGCAATGCCTCAGGCCAGTCTGCGATATCAATCGGCGCCGTTGGATTTCCCAGAAAACGCGCCCCAGCTAGCTTGGGATGAGGCGCGAAATGATTGGATGCTGCTGGCACATGGGGGACCAAATCCGCCACAGGCGAACCATTCCTGTCATTCTTTAAAACCCCTACGGACGCATCAACCCTGCGAGGGTTGCCATTTCCATGAGAGCGGTTTCAAAGCCTTGGACGAAGCGTTTTTCGTCCATGAGAACAGACTGGCGCAGACGCTCGCGCATGCCAGAGCGGAGTTCCTGGAGGCGTTCCGTTTGCGCGGCGAGGGCGACGGCTTTTTCAATGTAGGCTTCGCGCGTATCGGCGATGAATTCTTGCAGGCCAACAGCGCTCAGCAGGCTCACGCCAACGCGGGACACATGGGTTTTTCCGGCTCGCGTGACGACCGGACATCCCATCCACATCGCCTCACAGGTCGTGGTGGTGCCGTGATACGGGAAGCTGTCGAGGGCGATATCCACCGAGTGATAGTGACCCAAATGCTCGATAATTTTTCTGGTGTGGCCAAAGAAATCGAGCCGATCGTCTTCGATACCGCGCTCGGTGAAATAGGATTTCAGTTCCTTGCGCACGCCGTCGTCCGTGAGCGTGCGGGCTTTCAAGCGCAGATGCGATCCGGGCACGCGCAGGAGGATTTCCGCCCAGGTTTCGAAGAGGGCGGGGTTCAGCTTTGCCATGTTGTTGAAACAGCCGAAGGTCACATAGCCGTTTTTCAAAGCGGGTAGAGGCTCGACATCCGGCGCGGAGGCATCAGGCTCAAAGCACCAGGCGCACTGAGGCACGCGGATGAGTTTTTCGGTGTGGAGATGCTCGGTTGCTCCCTGCGGATCGACAAACGCATCGGTGATTCGGAAATCAATCGTCGGCAGGCCGGTCGTGCCGGGATATCCCAGATAGCTCACCTGCACCGGAGCGGGCTTGAGGGCGAAGACGCCGAGGCGGTTGTAGGCCGTGTGCCCCGCCAACTCGAAGAGAATGTCCACGCGATCCTCGTGGATCAGTTTCGCCAGAGCGGGGTCATCGTAGCTTGAGGTCTCGCGCCAGAGGTCCACCTGCTTCGCAAAGCGGGCTGAGAATTCATCGGACTTCCGCTGATCGCCATAGGCCACAAACTCAAAACGCTCGCGGTCGTAGCCACGGAAGATCGGCTCGATGAAGTGCGCCACCGGATGATGGCACAGATCGGCCGAGAGGAATCCCACGCGGATCTTCGCCCCTGCCTCACGCGGCTTGAACTTGAATGCGGGCGGAATTTTTTTCGTTGTGGATATGCCCCATTTTTTGTGCTCCTCGAAGACCAGCTTCGGATCCATGTCGGGGATATACATGTGGCAGAGCAAATAATTGCTCGGAGCGTCGCGGTCGTCGGGATTCAGCTCCATCGACTTCCGGTATTGAGGCAAAGCATCCATGCCACGGGCGCGGTCCTTGAGGAGGTTGCCGATGTTGTTTCGTGCGGTCGGCAACTTGGGATTTTTCTGCACCGCTTGCTCGAAGCACTCGAGGGCCTCGGTGTTCAGACCCAGCTCCAGAGCCGCCGCACCGAGGTTGTTGAGATAGGAAACATTCGAAGGATCCATCTTCACCGCCGCATGGAAGGCCATGATCGCATCGCCTCCTTTGCGGAGATCCTTGTAAATCACGCCGCGATTGCACTGCAACGCCGCCGTGTTGTAGCCCATCGACAGGGCTTTTTCATAATGCAGAAGCGCCTCCTGGAAGCGTTTGCTCATGTGCAATGCAAGGCCGTATTCGTAGTGATAGTCGCTCAGTTGCCCCGGCAGCGAAATCGCTTTTTCCAAGGCAGGAATCGACTCCGCGTAACGCTTCAGACCATTCAGCAACTTTCCTTGGCGGAACCATACGAAGCCCACATTCGGATTCATGCGCGCCGCCTTGCCATAGGCCGCCAGCGCGTCCACATAGCGGGCATTCTGCTCGAGCAAAATCGCCAGATTGGTCTGGAACTCCACGGCGTCGGGGTCGAGCGCACACGCCTTACGAATCTGCGAGATCGCATCCTTGCCGCGCCCGAATTTCTGCAGAGCCGTGGCATAGTGCGAAAATCCCTCCGCATAATCTTTCCGCAACCGCAAAGCATCCTGAAAAGCCTCGAGCGATGCTATCTTGTCCTCCTTCTCCGCCAATATCTGCCCGAGTAGCACAAGCCCCTCCGGCGATTCCGGCGACAACTCCAGCGCCCGACGCACCTGCTGCTCTGCCGGCTCCAATTCCTTCTTCCTCAAAAAAACCTCGGCCAACTCGCGCACAAAATCCGCATTCTGAGGGTCCAACTCGCAAGCCACCGACGCAAACTCGCCGGCAGTCTCCAAGTCCCCCTGCAAAGCCGCCATCCTACCCATCAGATGCCAGGCTCCCGCACACCGCTCATCCTTGCCGAGAATCTCGCGACAGATGTCCTCGGCATCGGAGAGGCGGCCCTCGTTGAACGCCGTCTGGGCATAAGAAATGGTAATCTCTGACAAAGCCAGATCACTGACTGAATCGCCGGAGCTATTTGAACGACGCTCTCTCACTTTTTGGGTAAAGGCTTTGGGATCACCCAGAGCTCCCAATCCCTCTTCGACCAATACCTCCAGCGCATTGCCAAGATTCCGCCCATATTCCTCGGGATTCAAAAAGCGCGGCCTCTTTCTCATGGCTTGATTGATCCGCGATGAGATACCCAACCGATATTCATGATCTCTTGCCAGATGAAGCGCCTTCGCAAAATATTCCTCCTCGTTTTGACCGACCAATTCATCAAGGCCTAGCTCACGCAACTGCGCTCCAGAACAGCGCGATCGGGTCGTCTCACCATCACACGCAACAACAGGAATCCCAAGTTGGAGGGGATCCACCGTGGAAATGCTGCCTGAGAACGGCAGGGTATCCAGATACACATCCGCTATCCGCTCAAAGTTCATGACGGCAGCTCTGTTAGGCAGTTTTGGCCCCAGAACGACTCGATTTTTCTCCACGCCATGCTCTGCGAGAACCGACTCCAACAAAGCGCGGAAACGAGTCTCGGGGAGTTTGCTGGCCCAGTTTGGATTAAATGGCAGCAGGCATAGCACGCAGTTCGGCACTTCCTTTAAAAGCCGGACCCAAAGATACAACAGTTCCAGAGGAATTTTGTAGCAACTGGCCGCATTGAAAAAAACAAGCGCATCAGCAGGAATTCCAAGCTGAGAGCGATCTGGCGGCACGAGCCCAGGCGCGGCCGGCTCAGAGGAATAGTCCAAGCACACGGGAGGCCCATCAAGCAGGATCAATTTCTCGCTGAACTCCGCCTCACTCACGCCTTCTCGATAAGCGAGACTTCCCGAAAGGAACGCATCGGAATTTTTGAACCCGCTTGTCATTGGTGAACAGTGCGATACGACCTGAATCGGAGCCATGCGGAATGCGGCCAGAAGCGCAATCTGATTCGTTACAGCAGTGATATTCGTGCCAATGATCAAAACATCCAGCTTGGCATTTCGAATCATCTGAACCCTCTCTTGGAGAGACTCAGGCAGAAGATGAAATCCCTTCGCGCGAGATCGGCAACGATCCTCGACCGGCCCAGGATTTTTGACACCACAGAAGAGATGCACCTCAAATCGGTCCTTATCTAAATGAAGCGCCGGAAGCGTTACAAAAGTTTCCGTCTGCAAACCAAAATGCGAATTCAGCACCCCTACTCGAATCTTTTGACCACTGCGGCGCTGCCCCTTGGATTGAGCGGGCATATCCAACTTCAAACCAGCATTCCCCAATGTGAATTCCATCACCCTCGCACGGAGCTCCATCAACTCCCGATTCGTTTCTGGTGAGCAGTAAGATGGAATCAGATTCACCAGTTGAGCCGCAGCTGCAGAGAGCTCGCGAGTGATCACCCCCTGCGGATTGGTGATCATCTTTTTCTGAGCTTCCTTCAACCAGGCCAAAAGATGTGCGGAATAGCCTAAGGCAATATTGTCACGCTCTAGGATATCAGGCGCACGAAAAACATACTTTAAAAATTCTGCCCTAAACCACTCCGGCAGCTTTTCCAGATCAGGCAATGATTGAAGGCCCAGAGCAGGCTTGAAAAGCATGATTGCAGCCAAGCTCTGAATATCCAAATGAGAAGTTTTT
>DGXZ01000012.1:0-162 GCA_002396485.1 Spartobacteria bacterium UBA5019 | reverse complement strand
GAAAAGTCTGAAATCCCACTCGCCAAAAGAGAACTCCAATCCTTGCCACCGGTATTTTTTAAAAATGATTCAATCTCGGCAGGAGGTAAATTAACTAATTTCCCCGCCAAGTTGCTTCGCCTGGAAAGAATATCTTGCACACTCAACTCGGGTTGTATGGGG
>DGXZ01000066.1 GCA_002396485.1 Spartobacteria bacterium UBA5019 | reverse complement strand
TCCGGTCACCCATGCGAAACTTGGGCTAAATACCTGCCGTCGGCCTGCCCATGAAGCCGATGAGGAGGCGTGTGAGGACGACGTCCTCCGCGCCTTGGCTGGTGATGAGTTGAAGATTGGCATCGGCGCAGCCGTGGAAGGCGCGCTGGAGCTCTTCGAGGGAGTAGTGGACGGAGCTTTTGGCAGCGATGCCGAGGCCATAGGCGTTGAGGGTGCCGTCCTTTTTGCGAGGCAGAAAATCCGTTTCCTCGGGCGGGAGTTTGGCCAGTGTGCCGCCGAAATAATTCGCCTCGGCGGGCGGGCGCAGCTTGTGGCGGATGAGCAGGCTTTTCGCGAGCAGGAGATTTCGAACGGTCGGGACGATGGATGCCAGCAGGATGCCAACGCCTTTTTCTCCCTGGTAAAAAAGTTGGTCGAGTGTTTCAAGGGCCAGCGGGAGGTTGCGGGCGGAGATGGCATTGCCTATGTCGAAGACGCCGCTCTCGCGGGTCGCAGGCACGAGGTCGCGCACATCACGCTCGCCAATGGGATGGCCTGGCCCGAAGGCCGTCTCGATTTTGTCGAGTTCGCTGTGGAGCTGCGCGGAATCGAGGCCCACCCGCGCGGCAAGCACCTCGATGGCATCCGCTGAAAATTTCAACCCGCGCGCCCGCACTTGCTGCATCGTCCAGTTGATAATTTCCTCCTCGCCCGCACCGAATCCCAGCGAGGGTTTGTCGTGGAGGACCGTGCTTCCTGCCTTGGAAAGGCGTTTATAGGCCGAGCGGCGCTTGTCCGCGCCCGGCGCGCTCAGCAAAAAAGTGACCCCGTCGGGGAGGCCTTCATCCAGCAGGTCGCAAAGCTGCTCGACGACCGTGATGACATTTTCAGAGCGCCCCGCCACGCTGTCGGCGAGGAAGGCCGCACTTTTCAACCACACAAGCTTCGTGCCGCCCAGAAACGGCATCGTGGCGAGGGACTGCATGGCCTCCCGCGTGCGGGCTATTGCGGCATCCACCGTCTCCACCGCTCCGTCGATAATCTCCAAACCAAACGCATCCGCGCCTGGAGCCAGCTTCGTTGCGAGTGCGGAGGCGGCTTTTTTCACGGCGGCATCGTCCGAGCCGCTGATGAAATGAATTGCTGATGAGGTTTTTTTTCCGGCCATTGGGATGGGGGGAATCTTGGCGTCAGGCTTGCCGGATTGCAAAATTTCTTCGTCATCAGCCATCCGTCAGACGTAACATGAGCGCTCCACTTTTTCGCCATGTCACACATCAAGCTCTTCATTCCAGGTCCTATCGAAGTTTCCGAAAAAACCTTCCGCGCCATGTGCACGCCGATGATCGGCCACCGTGGCTCGGAATTCAAAAAACTCTACGGCGGCATCCAACCCCGCTTGCAGACCCTCTTCGGCACCCAGCGCCCTGTCTTTCTCTCCACATCCTCGGCCTGGGGCGTCATGGAGGGCGCGATCCGGAATCTCACGGCAAAAAAAGTCCTCAACGGCATGTGCGGTGCGTTTTCCGACAAGTGGTTTGATGTCAGCAAGCGCTGCGGCAAAGAGGCAGCGGCTCTCCAAGTCGAGTGGGGAGAGTCCATCGAACCGGACATGATCCGCGCGAAACTCTCCGAGGGTGGATTCGATACCTTCACGCTCATCCACAACGAAACCTCCTGCGGCGTGCGCAATGCGCTTCCCGAGATTGCCGCCGTCTTGCGCGAGTTCCCGGAGGTGATGTTCATTGTCGACAGCGTCTCGTCTTTTTCCACGCAGCCGATTCCGATGGGTGAACTCGGCATCGATGTGCTGCTCACCGGCAGCCAGAAGGCGCTGGCCATGCCGCCCGGATTGGCGCTCTTCGCCGTCTCCGAGCGTGCGATGAAACGCGCTGAGGCGATCAAGGACCGTGGATACTATTTCGACTTCGTGGAATTCGCCAAAAACCAAGAACAGGACATGACACCCAGCACGCCGGCGATTTCACTCATCTATGCGCTCGAGTCGAAGCTGGATGATATTTTCAGCGAAGGCATCGAGGCCCGCCACGCTCGCCACGCCTCGCTCAACGCCCAGGTTCATGAGTGGGTCAAGGCTCGTGGATTCGATTTCTTCGCTCCCGAAGGCCGCCGCTCGCTGTCGCTCACTTGTGTGAAGAACAATCGCGACATCGATGTCGCGTCCTGGATCAAGCGCCTCCGCGAGAAGCACCGCTTCGTCATCGATGGAGGCTACGGCAAACTCAAAGGAAAAACCTTCCGCATCTCGAACATGGGAGATGAAACCAGCGAATCCATCGCAACCTTACTCGCGGCGTTGGACGACACGCTGGAGTAGCTTTTCGGGCGCCAGCCGGATTTCGCTGCAGTGGATTCGATCACCCAAGCCGTCCTTGGTGCCGCCGTCGCCGAAGCTGGCATGGGAAGACGCCTCGGCAACAAGGCCATAGTATGGGGTGTTGCGCTCGGAACCCTTCCCGATCTCGACGTCGTCTTCAACCCTTGGCTCGATCATATCCAGCAGCTTGAGTGGCATCGTGGATGGTCGCATTCGCTTTTGGTCATAGCCGTCGTCTCGCCATTTTTTGGCTGGTTGATCGCGCATCTCCATAAGGGAGGCGTTACCACCCTGAGAGCGGCGCTCACCGTTTTCGCAATTTTTTCCACCCATGTGCTGATTGATGTTTTCACCATCTACGGAACGATGGTCTTCAAGCCATTTAGCGATTTCCGCGCGGGCTGGAACAATCTCTTCATTATCGATCCCCTTTTCACTGCGCCGCTCCTGCTTGGAGTGGCCATCGCATGGTTTGCAAAAAACCACCCCCGCTTGCGTGTGTGGGCAAACACCGCTGGAGTTGTCCTCGCCTCGCTCTACGCCGCCTGGAGCCTTGGGGCAAAATCCGCAGCCGAATCCCGCATACGCGAAAATCTCACCTCAGCCGGCATCGAAGCACAACGCGTCATCTCCACTCCGACCCCGTTCAACACGCTTCTTTGGCGCGGCGTCGCGGAGCGCGAGAAGGACTTCGTCATCACATACCACTCCCTTCTGAAACCCAACGCGCAGCCATCATTCGATTTCATCCCGAAAAACCACGAGGACCTCGCGCCCATCGCCGGATCTCGTCCAGCCCGCCGCCTCGAGTGGTTCTCGGATGGATTTTTCAGCGTGAGAAAAACCGATCGGGGCTGGGTGATCAGCGACTGGCGTTTCGGCGAATTGCGTCCTGCCGACGGCCCTCTTTCGGAAACGAATCCGCCTGTCCCCATTTTTTCGTGGCTGCTGGAATCCGATGGCGATTCCGTGAAAGTTACCCCACTCCGCGCCAAAATGAGCCCGGCCCCACAGCTCAGGCATATTGCCAGGCTCTTGCTGCCGGAATAACACGGGCAGCCGTCTGTGACATTCTTTCACCCTGCAATCTGCAGATTCTGCCGAGCAGTAGAGTTGGTCATTCCAAGACAGCGGCATCGTCTTCGACGGCACGCTGGAACAAAAAATCGGGGCGAGAGGATTTGAACCTCCGACCTCCTGGTCCCAAACCAGGCGCTCTACCAAGCTAAGCTACGCCCCGCTGCTGAGGGGTAAAACGTAGCAGCCCCAGCCAGATTGTAAAGCGCCGCGAGCAATTCGTCCACAATCAGCGTGGAGGTCAGCGCTCAAAGAACCTGCTGGATGGCCCAGTTTCATCAGGGTTTCTGATGCGCGCGCCATGCCGCCGGAAGCAGAAACAAGGCGAACAGAGCGTTCATGGCAACCCCCAGTGCGCAGTTGATGCCGAGGGATGCCAATCCGACAGTCTGGGCGGTGGCGAGGGAGCCGAATCCCACGACCGTCGTGGCCGCGCAAAGCGCAAGGGCTTTTCCAACATCCCGGAAGGCGGCGGCCGCATCGCCGTTGTTTTGCCGGAGGGCGAAGATCATGTGAATGCTGTAATCCACTCCGGCACCGATGGTGAGCGTCACGGAGCAGAGGTTTATGAAATTCCAATCCAGCGAAAAAAGCCGCATCAGGCCTGTCATGGCCAGGAGACTGAGAGCTGTGATGCCAAGAACAAGCAGAGTGTCGCTCAGATTGCGAAGTGAGAGGAATAACGCGGCGGAAAGGACGGCGAGAAAGGCGGCTCCCGCCAGCAGTCCGTGGCCGAGGGCATGCTGCGAGAGTCCCTCACCGAGTTTATGCCATCCCGTTATGTAGACTCCATCGGCAGCCAGCTTGTCGATGAGCAGAGCGACGGCCCTGGGATCTTTGTCGGATGCGATGGCCACTCCACACGCAGCGAACTCCGGGCCTTGCAGGCTCATCGTGCGTCTCGCAATCCAGTCGAAAGCCGCATTCTCTGGCACGGGAGACGTGTTCGAAGCCTGCCAGCTCTGCCATTGATCAAGGATGCCGACTGTGAGAAACGTGCCACTTTCCGAAAAACCAGCCTCCGCGAGCAATGCGCAGAGAGCCTGTTTTTCAGATATCGTAGTGGATGCCGAAGTGAGGTTGGATTTTAAAAAATCCGCACGCGGCCACAGTGTGTCGGGTAATTCGAAACTCGAGATCACGCCGTCCTTGAGTGCCTGCTCGAGGGCTGCACGCGCGCGGGCGAGTTTCTCGGAAACGATCGATTCCGTTGGCCCTGCTGCAATGACATTCAGGACCGCGTGATCATTGCCTAGTGCAATGCCCAGCCTGTCCAGAGTCGGATACGCCACGCTCGCGCGGGGTCGCATCGAATGGGTATCAGCCGTCCAGCGGGGAAATCCCAGAAAGGCCAGAGCACAAATGGCGGCAAGAAGAACAAGGAGGGAGCAGGCCTTTCCCGCGATGAGCAAATACGGGGGCAAGGGTTGCGCCGCAGCGGGAGAGGGAAGACGCATTTTTTGAAGATCCCTCGCATAGAAAACAATCATGAGGAATGCGCCCGCCATCACGCCGATTGCAACGGTTGTGCCAAGTTGGGCTATGCCCGGCAGGCCCGACAGGTTCAGACTGAAAAAGGCCGCCGCAGTGGTAGCGGCACCGGCCAGAATGCCGGGCGATGTCGCGGCGCGGAGTTCCTGGATGGTTCCGCCATGTTCAATGCGACGTTGATACAGAATGAATCCGTAATCGACCGTCAGGCCCGCCAGGATGGCGGCAAACCCGACGCTGATGATCGAAAGACCAGGGAAAAAAAGCGCTGTCAGGCCAAGCGCGATGGCAAAGCTGCAAGCCACATAGAAAAGCAAGCCCCACAGCGGACGCAGACGCCGGTGAGCGAGGAAAAAAATGAGCGCCGCAAATGCCAGCGACGAAATGGAGGACCAGCGCATATCCTGCTCCATGGCGGTCGATATTTCCTGCACGAAAGCAGGCTCTCCAGTCCATCCCACGTCGGCCGCTAGACGTTCGGGCGAGGCGGACTGCCATTCCTGAATGCGCTTGGTCGTTTGTGAGACCCAATCCTTCGAGGGCGTGAGAGAAACAGGCGTGACATAGAGCAGGCGCGTGCGGCCATCCACCGATGAAAACTCACGGTTCGCCAGATCCGGTGCGGCAGTGGACGGCAGCGCCGAAAGGAGATCCAGCGGGTCATAAGCGAGACGCGCCATTTCCTCTGGAGCCACAGTCAGTCCCAGGCGTTCCACGGCCTCCGATGCTCGCGCGCGTGCACCTGCGGGGGACATCTTCTCGAGTGTCGCATGAAATGTTTCCGGCTCCTGATTGAGAAGTGCATAAGCTGCGAGAGGCACGAGTTCCCGTGGATCCGCTGCCCAGGGTGGAGAGTCGTGCACGACCAGAGTGGAAGTGGCGCGTAGCTCATCAGCCAAGGAATCAACCATGGCGTGCGCCTCCACCGGGTCGCTGGCCTCGACCATCACGATCAACTCGTGCGGCTGCCCAAAATGCCCCAGAAAAATCTTAAGCCCCCGCACCGCCACAAGGTCCGGCGGAAGGAGATCGAGCACATTGGCATCCACCCGAATGCGGCTGAGACCAAGACCGGTCGCAAGCAGAAGCAACCCGAAAAAAATCCACCGCCACCGAAAAAGATGTTTATAAAAAATCGAGCGGTCGTCAGCGGCCATAGAAGAAGCGAACCCTCTTTATCGACGCCCGGGCACACCGCGTCGAGGGCGAACAAGATTTCACCCACACGCTGATCGGGAGTATCCGTAATCGCGCGACCGAAGCCCGCTTGCCGCAAGGGCGGTAAAGCAGGACACTGATCCAATTATGTCTCAGGATATCGAGGACTTTCTCATGTATCTGGCCACCGAGCGGGGGCTTTCCGAGAGCTACCAATTGCTTGTGCTGCGCTCGCTGGAGACCTTTTCTGCATGGCTGGAAAAGCATACGCAGACGCGCGAGTGGCGGCATGTCGAGCCGCAGCAGATCACCGACTTTCTAGTCTTCCGCAAACGCTCCGGACTCCAGGCCTCCTCCGTGCGGATCGATGCTGTGGCCGTGCGGATATTTTTCCGCTTTCTGGTCGCCCGCCGCGCATGGACCGAGAATCCCGCCGAAACCCTCACGCTGCCTCGCCCGGAGAAGCACCTTCCCGAGGCCCTGCATGTCGAGCAGGTGCGGAAGCTCATCGAGAGCATCGGCCCGAATGATCCGCTCGGTCTTCGAGACCGCGCAATCTTCGAACTGCTTTACTCCAGCGGCCTCCGAGTTTCCGAACTCTGCGACGCCCGCCTTGAAAATATCGACCTCGACGCCTCGTTCATTCGAGTCACCGGCAAGGGCAAGAAGACCCGCCTCATCCCCCTTGGCCAGCCCGCCTGCGAGGCCATCCGCGCCTACCTGCAAAGCCAACGCCCCGAACTCGTCTCCAAAAAAACCGGCGCCGAGATTTTTCTATCGGTCAGGGGCAAAAAGCTCACCACCCCCCGCATCCGCCAGCTCATCAAACAATACGCCGCCCGCGCTGGCATCGAAGCGAATGTCTATCCCCACCTCATGCGTCACAGCTTCGCCACCCACCTCCTCGGCGGTGGAGCCGACCTGCGCGTCATTCAGGAACTCCTTGGCCACGCGGATATCTCGACCACGCAAATTTACACCCACATCGAAAAGAGCGGCCTTCAGGCGGTGATCAAAAAATTCCACCCGCGCGCGTGAGGGGCCGACGAGATGCCGTGATTTTATCCTTCAAAAAATCGACCGCCCAATCAGTGTCGTTACATATCGTTCCTATGCTGAACTGGATAAGAAAAGACGCCATTGTGAAACTCCACCACCCGCTCAAGGACATGTCCAACCACGCAGGTGGGATGATATGCGTCTGCACCGACGCGCAAGCACTCGCCCGCCAATTCAACGACGACGAAGCAGTCTGGCGCGCTTTCGAGAGCCGCCGATTGACCCGAACCATCCTTGGCAAGCCATGCTCCATTTCTGAAGAATACCTCGACCAGACCGACTGGCTCGAGGCCGAGCGGACACGACCCGTGCGGGCTATTGGAATGCCCTTTCACCAACCATGAAAAATCAACCCGTTTTGGAATCACTCATCCTCACCATCCGCAACCAGCGGGTTCTTTTGGATGCCGATCTCGCCATGATTTACGATGTGCCGACCAAACGCCTGAATGAGCAGGTAAAACGTAATTCTGCACGGTTTCCTGAGGATTTTGTTTTTCAGCTGACCTCTGCAGAAAAGCAGGAGGTGGTCGCAAATTGCGACCACCTTGCCCGGCTCAAATTTTCCAAAACTCTGCCCTACGCCTTCACCGAGCACGGGGCGATCATGGCCGCCTCTGTTCTGAACAGCCCTGAGGCGGTCAAAATGAGCGTTTTCGTGGTGAGGGCATTTGTTCAGATGCGCGAGCAACTTGCCGCCAATACAGCCATCCTGAAAAGGCTGGCCGAGATCGACAAGACACTGCTCGAGCAAGATCGATCTCTAGGCATCATTTGGAAGCAAATCCAACCGTTGCTCACGCCGCCACCCGCTCAACCCAAAAGACGCATTGGATTCCACAGCGACGAGGAACAATGAACTCGATGGGCGAAACAGAAGCTGAATGGGAGGATGAAATTGTGACCCGCTTCGAATCGTATCGGGAAAGCCAGTTGGAGGTCATTCGCTTTGAGGAAGTGAAACGCGAACTCGCGTCACACAGCGAAGTCATTGCCATCAGCCCCATGCTCGGGTAGTCATACTGGGCCCGAAGAAAGGCAACACAAACACCATGCATCGCATCACCCGGCTTTTTCTCGCTCCACTCGCCCTTTGGCTTTCCGCCTGCTCTAGCACATCCCAAGTGAATCCCGCCGTGCTCTCGGCCGCGACCTCGCGCGGCGTGGCCGCCTCGACGACATCCAAAATGTCTGCCGGCGAGAAGCTCGACTTCTCCGACATTCGCAATCTGGTCGCCAGCAATGTGCCGGATGACAAAATCATCGCCTATCTGAACAGCACGCGGCAGGTGTGCAATTTCTCTACAAATGAAATGTCGGCCTTGAAATCCGCCGGCGCCGATGGGCAGTTGCTTGCGTTTCTTTCAAACACAAGCGGATTCTACGGCCGCTCTCCTGCGCCACAAAACGGATCCGCCGTGCGCTCTCCCGGCCAATACACAAATTCGAGGCTCTATCAGGACGAACAACCCTTCGCCTACAACGAGCCGGCGATCGATGGCTTCTACAACTCTGGCTACGAGGAATCCCTCTACAGCCCGTTTTCGTTCAATTAACCCCGCCGCAAGGCCTCCCGGAGCGTGACTGTAAAAGCCCCGCTTTGGCATCAGCGCCTGCCCTTCGCAGGCCTGGCGGGTGCGGCGGCTGCGGGGATTCTTGGTGCGTGGGTCAGTCCGCTCGGATCGGGAACATTTCTCATTTTGGCCGCATTGGCTCTAGCCGCGTGGCTGTCACTCCGCCGCAGCGTCTTTGTTTATGCGGCTGTCGCGTTCTTGTTCGCCTCTCTGCAAGTCGTGCAGACCCGCGAGTCCCCGTCGGCAAGGCTCGCTGAAAAACTCGGCGGCGTGCCGCAAGTGGCCCGCATCGAGGGAATCATTCGCACCGAACCCTCGCTGGGCGCGAGTGGAAAATCCCGCTTTGTCGTTGAGGCGACGCAGATCGAAATCGATGGCGAAAAAATCAACCTGCCCTGCGACATTCTGGCCGTCGTTCCCTCAAGCACACCTGCCCTCGATGACTCCGTGTGCCTCGTCGGGAGCCTGCGTCCGATTGCCCCGCCGCGAAATCCCGGCCAATTCAACGCGAAGCGTGTCATGGAGCTTCGAGGCATCACCTGCGAACTCATCGTCACCTCGCCGAGGGATTTAAAAGTCATCTCGCCAGCCACAGGCTTCTCATTGCCGCGCATCGCCGCATCCTGTCGGAAAGGGATGGAGTCCACCTTGCGCGAGGGCATTTCCTCGGATCCCCTTGTTTGCAATCTCCTAGCGGGAATCGTGCTGGGAGTGACCTCGGACATCCCCGATGCGCTCCAAGATGAGTTCCGCCAAACGGGGACATTCCATCTTTTTTCCGTCTCGGGTTTGCATGTGGGAATGATCGCCTTGATCCTCTGGCAGGCCTTTCGAATGGCGGGCATGGGCCGAGGGATTGCGACCTGCCTGATCATTCCGGCCCTTTTTTTCTATGCGCTGCTCACGGGATGGAAACCCTCGAGCGTGCGTGCGGCGACGATGACGGCGATTTTTCTCATCGGCATGGCTTCAGGGCGACAGTCGATCGCCCTGAATTCGCTCTGCGCGGCGGCATTCGTCATTCTACTTCAATCCACGAACGAATTGTTCAATCCCGGCTTCCAGCTCTCCTTCACGGTAGTCGCCGCGATCCTGCTCGTCGCCGGGCCTTTCCAGGAGCGGATTCGAAGGCGTCTCGAGACGGACCCCTTCATTCCTGTGTCGCTCTGGACGAAATGGCAAAAGAAAAGACACGAAGCAGCCGGGTTCACGGCAGGCTCGCTGGCGGTCTCGTTGGCCGCGTGGATTGGTTCGCTGCCGCTTACGGTTTTTTATTTCCACATGGTGTCCCTCTCGGCGCTGGCAGCGAACCTCCTCGTTGTCCCGCTGTCGTTTCTCATCATGTCGACCGCCGTTTTGGCCTTGGCGAGCGGACTTGCAAGCTCGGCTCTGGCTGCGGTTTTCAATAACGCGAACCTCGTCTTCACGAAAACTCTTCTTCTCATCATCCAAGCAGCAGCGTCTCTGCCGGGTTCATTTGTCCCTGTCGGAGTCTCGCAGGCTGGGCCAGCCGCGCTCACGGTTTTCGATTGCGGAACCGGTGGCGCCACGGCGATCCAAAGCGATGGCCGCCTCTGGCTCATTGACTGCGGGTCGCGTTGGGATTTTGAAAATGTTGTCACCCCCTGGATGCGCAGCACAGGCCATTGGAGCCCCGACGCGCTGCTGCTCACACACGGCGATGCCGACCACATAGGAGGAGCAGGCAGCCTTCTCGCAACAAATTCACTCCCTCAAATCATCGACTCCCCGCTTCCAGACCGTTCTCCCGTGCGCCGCAAATTTCATGCGGCGGTGGCTGCCGCCAATATGCCCATCTCCAAAGCGCACGCGGGCGATGGCTTCGAGATCAGCTCATCAACTACGCTCAGAATCCTGCATCCCCCGCCAGACCTTGTTGCAGCGACTGCGGATGACAAATCGCTCGTGGTTTTGCTGGAGTCTTTCCCGACGCGAATATTGCTCCTCTCCGACGCCGGGCCCGCCGCTTTCGAGTGGCTACTTCAAAATCAACACTCCGCCATCACTGCGGATATCGTGATTCTGGGCCGTCACCACTCTGGCTCTCCGCCCGAGGCCTCATTCCTCCGGGCCGTCAATCCCTCCCTCATCGTGGCCGCAGCGGCGGGGTTCCCATCCAACCAGCCAATCGATGAGGACTGGTCTTCCATGGTTCAAAATCTCGGTATCCACCTCTTCCGACAGGATCGCACTGGAGCGGTAACGATACGCTTGGAGAAAGATGGCTTCGTCGCGAAGGGATTTCTCAACGGCGAGAATTTTAGCCGATAACCACGCGCACGCCTTCCGGCACGAGATCGAAAAGCTCCGTGATATCGGCGTTTCGGAGCCGGATACAGCCATGACTGGCCGGCGTTCCGATGAGGTCCTCACGATTCGTCCCGTGGAAATAAATGTAACGATCCCTCGTATTGGCATTATCCGCGTCCAAACCTGATAACCAAAGAATACGCGTCAGGATGCCATCCTGGTCGCCGCCGGATTCTGAAATTCCACCCGTGGGCTGACGGCTTTTGAACTCAGCCCACAATGGGGCGCCGTCACCAATTTTTTCCGCAACCATGAAGCGCCCCGTGGGCGTCTTGAAACTGCCAGGTTCGAAACCCAAGCCGAAACGGGATGTGGAAACCGGCCAAGATTTTATCACCTTGTCTCGATGGCGCAGGTCCAACATCTGCCGCTCGATATCGACTCGCATTTCCCAGTCTTCCGGGGGTTGCCCTTTGGGCATCTCTGGTGTCATATTTCAAGTATGTCAAAACCCCATAATATCGCAATTGTTGGAGCATCAGGCGCAGTCGGAATCGAAATGCTCCGCGTCATGGAACGCCGCAACTTCCCCGTAGCCAGTCTCCGTCTTCTGGCATCCCCCCGCTCCGCTGGAAAAACCCTCATCTTCCGTGGTGAGGAAATCACCGTGGAGCCACTGCATTTGAACTCTTTCGACGGGATCGACATTGCGCTATTCAGCGCGGGTGCGGCCATCTCCCGCGACTACGCGCACGCGGCCGTGACCAGTGGCGCCGTGGTGGTGGACAATTCCTCCGCTTTCCGCATGTCCCACGATGTGCCGCTCGTTGTCCCGGAAATCAATGGAGCGGATGTCAAAAACCATCGCGGCATCATTGCCAATCCCAACTGCACTACGGCCATCACCCTCATGGCTTTGCATCCGCTGCACCGCGCTTTTGGGGTGACCCGCCTGTTTGCCTCCAGCTACCAAGCCGTTTCTGGAGCTGGTGCACGCGCCATCGACGAACTGCGCCATCAGACTGAATCCCTCGCCAAGAGTCGTCCGATCGTGAAGGAAATTTTCCCTCACCAGATCGCGTTCAATGTCATCCCGCAGGTCGATTCCTTTTTGGACACGGGCTACACAAAAGAGGAAATGAAGATGGAAAACGAGGGGCGCCGCATCATGCATCTGCCTGCCTTCAAGGCCTCGGTGACCTGTGTGCGCGTTCCCGTTTACCGTGCCCACTCGGTGGCTGTGAGCGCCGAGTTTTCAAAACCTATTTCGCTCGAAGAGGCCCGCACAGTTCTCAAAAATGCGCCCGGACTCCAGTTCGTGGAGGATGGATATCCCATGCCGCTCACCTGCGCCGGGAAGGACGACTGCTTCGTCGGCCGTCTCCGCCGCGATTGCGCGATGGAAAATGGCATTGCCTTCTGGGTCTGCGGCGACCAGTTGCTGAAGGGGGCCGCGCTCAATGCCATTCAGATCGCCGAACTCCTCTAAGATGAAAATCTAGCAGCTTATCCCGCTGCCACCCGCACGCCGAATCCGAGAGCCCACTCCGTTCGAATGGACATCTCGGAAACTGGGGGTCAGATGACATGAAA
>DGXZ01000011.1 GCA_002396485.1 Spartobacteria bacterium UBA5019 | reverse complement strand
AATCACGGCGCTGACGGAGCAGCGCACTCCAATGTGGAGGGACGACCGCCGTGAACTGGGGGACAGGCGACATTTTCTTTCCTTTCGATGAAAAGCGCTCCTGAGTATGGAGATGCTATTTTTTCACAATGTGCTGGGCGTGTGGCTCCCACATAATCAAATGCGGCGGTGTCCGGTCAAAGACAATCACGCTCAAGTCGTCCGGCGCGAGCTGCGCGTCGAGTTCGAGAACACTTAGACCCGATGTGTTGCGGAGCACGAGTTTGCCCTCTGGCACTGGCTGGAGGGTCAGGGATTGCTGCTGGATGCCGATATATTTCTCCAGCTGACGAAAGATCATTGCTCGGGCGGTGGGGTAGTCCTGCGCCATATCACGGACCGTGCCGATCGCTTCAGGGTTTGCAGCGAAGACAGCCTTCAGGTTTCCCTCTTTCTCCAGGTCGCGACGGACTTCCCCAAAGAAGCTCGTTCCGTTGTCCAATGCGACCATACGGGCCTGCTTGAGATCGGGGACGAAGGGGAGGATTTTTCTGGGAATTTTGAGCCGCACCGTCATCAGGCCGCCTGGATCGTCTGCCGGAGCCCATGATGCCAGAAGCAACGCCACCCGCTGGTTGTTGGTGAAGACTGCGGCGGTCACATCGCGTTTGGAGTTCTGCGGCTGGAGCGGCTGCACGAGCCAGGCATGGTCGCCGCGCAGATGGTCGAGGATTGCATACAACCAGCCGATGCTGTTGAGAAAGTGCGTGGATGTATTCTTGTCTTTGGCGATCATCTCGGCTTTGCCCCACGCCCAGCACTTATCGAGACAGCCCGCTGCCCGCGAACGGAACATGACCTGGAACTGCCAGGATGCGGCGCGCACGCCGACATCGTTGATTTTATCATCGAAGCGGGTGCCCAGAACTCCATACTGGTGGTATTCCAAGCTGAGTCCTTTTTTCAGTTTCTCGGGCTTGCCGGCCAGCACCTCGCGGAAGCTGCCGAGGGCGCTGCGGACCCGTTCCCGCGGACCGATGTCGCGCGCAAAGGGAAACGAATGCGTCGATCGCACCAGAGCGCTCGCATGTGGAGGGGTAAAGCCTCCCGCGCGATTCTTGTCATTGGTGAAGTGATCAAACAATTTCACGTAGCTGATTTCATTACTTCCGGCACCTGCCCCGCCGGCGAATTCGCCGGGCATGATGGGCGCCTTGGGAAAGACCTCTTGGATCGCTGCGGCCGAGTAGTCATAGAGCTTGAGATAATCCTCAAACGATCCCGAGAAGCTTTCTTGGCTATTATATTCATTGCCGATTTTGAATCGCAGATGATCGAGGACTTCCTGCGGATAGGCGGCTTTGATCTCCCCACAAACCGCACGAATAAATTCGCGCCATTCCTTCCAATCTCGTGGCGGCTCGGTCCCACCAAACGGGCCGGATTTTGACGGGTCGCGCGACATGGCCCAGGGAACATTTCCCAGCTGTATCGTGAAATGCGTGTAGCCATTTTTTATGTATGGCTCGAGCCGTGTGCGAACCAGATCGAGGCGGTAGCAAAGCTTTCCATTGTCATCCAGATACGCCATGTCGTTTGTGGGAAGCTGGTTGCCCCCGTGCGTCCACTGTTGCGGGAAGCCCCCCAGGAAACGTGCGACGGAGAACTCGTCCACGAAAAAAACCTCCTTCTCCGATTCCTTTTTCCTGTAGGGAAAGTCGCTGCCGGTTGTCCAAAACGCAGGAACGCTATCCAAGTAAAGGCCGTCTTGAACGAGATGTCCCTGCAGCTGCGTGTGGCGGTAGAATCCGGTGAGGTCTCCCATATCGGTAATCGGAGTCAAAGGACATTCCTCCCACGTGAGGGTCTCCAGTTTAATGGTTGCTGGTTCGGTCGCTGCTCGGGTGCTGGTCGGGGCGATCCACACGATGACGGCGGTCAGGTAAGTGAAGATTTTGAACATGAGTTTCGTTGTAGCCATGCTTTATCGCTCATCATTGCCATTTGAAACCTTCGTTTGAGGAGCCTCAAATCGCTACTTAACTTAGTAGTGTCAGGACTTACCAAGGTCACCTCCGGGGGCCATTTGGCCACCTTCGGAAATTCTGATCCATCAAACTTGTGGCCGACGCCTTTCATCTCACTGGCGTGAGTCTTAGCGCCCTGGGCTTTAAACTCGGCTTGGAGTTGACAGCTGTTTGGGTTATCGGATTCCTCTTCGGTGCCCTGGCAGCAGTATGTGTAGTTGCTGGCAAATCTGGGCAGGCCTCCCGTTACATGGGACTTGCAGCTGCCGCTATCGGAAAAAACGAAGACATTGAAGTAGTCTCTAAGCTTGGGGCCGCTGCCCGAAATACGCAGAATGTCGTCGATGGTGTGTCCGACATCACTGAAGCCGATAATAATGGAGCTATTCTTGTCGATGTTCGGGATGATCTCCGCAATCTTGTCGAGCATGAAGCGATGGTATTTCCACGATTTTTCTTTATCTGGCCATGCTCGCAATCTTCAAACCGGTCGGCTACGGTCCCTACCCGTGGAGAACGGCTGGATCAAATCCTCTCAAACTGCGAGATGCGGCGGAAGAGGTCGTAGCGGGAGTCGATCTGCGCGGTGTCCACGGTTTTCAGGCGCTCAAGGCTGAAGGCTTCGACATTGTAGCTTGCGAGAACACTGCCATAGACGACGGCTTTTTTGAGATGCTCGAAGGTGACCTCGCCATCCTTCACATTTGCGGCGAGGTAGCCGGCGAGGCCTCCGGCGAAGGAATCCCCCGCGCCGGTCGGGTCATGGATATCTTCCAGCGGGTAGGCCGGGCAGCTGAAGAATTCGGCTTCGGGGCCGAAGAGAAGGCATCCGTGTTCGCCCTTCTTTATGGCAACATATTGGGGACCCATGGCGCGGATTTTTTTACCGGCTTTGATAAGACTTGTTTCGCCGGTGAACTGACGGGCCTCGCTGTCATTGAGGATGAGCATGTCCACGCGGGCGATGAGCTTTTCGAGGGATTCCTTGGCGATGTTGATCCAGAGATCCATCGTGTCGGCGATGACAAAACGGGGTTGGCTCACCTGGTTCAGAACATGGTGCTGAAGGTCGGGGGCGATATTTGCGAGTAGGACGATCGGCGTCGAGTGATAGCCATCGGGAAGGCTGGGGGTGAAATGCTCGAACACATTCAGCGCGACAGAGTGCGTCTCACGGGTGTTCATGTCCCACATGTATTCGCCAGACCACCGGAAGGTCTCGCCGGGCACGATCTGGAGACCCGCCAGATCGATGCCGCGTTTGCGGAAGAGTTCGATGTGTTCCTCGGGAAAATCCTCACCCACGATCCCAACGAGATTTACCGGGCTGAAATTTGATGCGGAAACCGCTCCATACGAAGCCGAGCCGCCAAGCAGGTCTTTATGCTCGGCGAGTTGTGTTTTGATGTCATCCAGCGCGATAGATCCAACAATAAGAACGGACATAGGCGGCGGAGAATGGGCATTCCAGACTCGCTGTGCGAGCAAAAATGTAACCGTGCGTTGGAAGGAAAGTTCAGATGCGGCGCATTACTGTGTCCCTCATGAAGCGGGCATCGTCGCGGTTCGGGTAGTCCAGAGTGTAGTGGAGGCCGCGGCTTTCCTTGCGGCTCAGCGCGCAATCGACGACGAGGGAGGCCACGGTTACGAGATTGCGGAGTTCGAGCAGGTCGGTGGTGATTTTGAAATTCCAATAAAACTCCTGCACTTCGGCGTGGAGGTTGCGCAGGCGTGTTGCGGCGCGCTGGAGGCGTTTGTCGGTGCGGACGATGCCAACGTAATCCCACATGAGACGGCGGATTTCCTCCCAGTTGTGCGAGATGACGACGAGTTCATCGACATCCTGCACACTGCCGGAACGCCACTCGGGGAGGTCGATGCTGACGGGATTCCTCTGCCGGCGGGTGGCTTTCTCAAAGGCGTTGTGGGCCATGACCACGCCTTCGAGGAGCGAGTTGCTGGCGAGTCTGTTGGCTCCGTGCAGCCCAGTGCAGGCGGCTTCACCGATGGCATAGAGTCCGCGCAGCGAGGCTTCGCCGTGCAGGTCGGTCTTCACACCTCCGCACTGGTAGTGGGCGGCGGGCACGACTGGAATTGGCTCTCGTGTAATGTCCAGACCGGCGTGGAGGCAGGTCTCATAAATCGACGGAAAGCGGGATTTGATGAAATCTGCGGGTTTCTGGGTTATGTCGAGATACACGCATTTTGCGCCACTTCGTTTCATTTCGGCATCGATGGCCCTGGCTACGATGTCGCGCGGGGCGAGTTCCTTCTGGGGGTTGTGATGCTCCATGAAGCGGCGTCCGCGTTCATTGATGAGGATGGCTCCCTCGCCACGCACTGCTTCGGAGATGAGAAAGGACTTGATCGCGGGGTGGTAGAGGCATGTCGGGTGGAACTGGATGAACTCCATGTTCGCGATCACAGCCCCGGCTCTCCAGGCCATGGCCACGCCATCCCCCGTGGCGATATCGGGATTTGTCGTGTAGAGATAAACCTTTCCGCAACCACCTGTGGCCAGCACGGTGACATCGCTGCGGAGGGTTTCCACCACACCCGTGGCCTCGTCGAGGACGTAAACTCCCACGCAACTGTTCTCCATGGCGTATCCGAGTTTGCCAGTGGTTATGAAATCGACCGCCATGTGGTTTTCCATGACCTCGATGCTCGGATGCGATGCGATTTGCGCAACGAGTGCGCTCTCGATTTCGTGTCCGGTGGTGTCCCGGAAATGCAGAATGCGGCGCTTCGAGTGTCCTCCCTCGCGTCCGAGATCCAGTTCATGATGCCCGTTTCCATTGTCGCGCTGGTCGAAGTGCACGCCGAGTTTCATGAGTTCGGCGATGCGCTCAGGGCCTTCGGTAATCATTTTGCGCACGGCATCCTCATGGCAGAGGCCTGCTCCGGCATCGAGTGTGTCTTTGATGTGCAGCTCGAAGGAATCCTCATCACTCATCACACAGGCCACACCGCCTTGGGCCCAGGCTGTGTTGGAATCGGCAAGGGCGCGTTTGGTGATGAGGGCAACCCGGCCCCTGTCCGCCGCCTTCAGGGCAAAGGAAAGGCCAGCGATGCCGCTGCCGAGGACTATGAAATCAAATTCTCTCATGGGATTCGGGGGAGGGGGATGTTGTCAATGAGCCGGGCTTTCCCGAGAAAGACCGCCACTGCAAGGCGTCCAGCGGATTTCCGGTTGGGAAGCGAGGCGAGTGTTGAGGCATCCACCGCTTCGATGTAGTCAATCCTTGCGCCCGGTATTTTGCTGATTGCGGCCGTGCACGACTTCTCGATGGCCGACGGGATTTTGAGTTTCGAGGACTCGGCCATCGCGGCATGAATGGTTGGCGCAAGTTCGCGTTCAGCGGGTGTGAGGTAGGCGTTGCGGGAACTTGCGGCGAGCCCATCCGCCTCGCGCACGGTGGCAAAGGGCTCAATCACTATGGGAAAATTCAAATCCCGCACCATGCGGCTGATGATGGCTAGTTGTTGCCAGTCTTTTTCGCCAAAAACGGCATGCGTGGGCTGGACGGCTAGAAAAAGCTTTGCAACGACTGTGCAGACTCCCCCGAAATGCCCAGGGCGGCTTCGTCCGCAGAGGGTCGTGGAGAGGCTCGACTCAAGCACCGACACGCTGGCATCGGCTGCATACATTTCCGCCACTCCGGGCAGAAAAACAGCATCCGCTCCAGCCTTCCTACAGGTGGCAAGGTCCTTCGCGAGTGGACGAGGATAGGCGCTGAAATCCTCTTTGGGACCGAATTGCGTTGGGTTCACAAAGATGGAAGGCACGACGATTCCACTCGGCCCGGCAATCTTGCGGGCATGGCGGATGAGCGCCTCGTGCCCGTGATGCAGCGCACCCATGGTGGGAACCAGAACGACCCTCGTATCGATCCCCTGACGCCACCGCCTCGCGGCTGCAATTGTTTTCAGGGATTTCATGGCTGCCATTGTTCCATGGGTTCCGATATCCTAAAATTCACTTGTCTCCGGTGCTCGGAGTGTATGGCTTGGGTTGGTTGCCCGGCGTGCCTGGCCTAGGCTTAGTTCTGCGTAGGAGCAGTTGCCTCCGGAGCGGCTGCGGGGGTGGGCTCGACAATGGCGGTTTCGACTTCTGGAGTTGCTTGCGGGGCTGCCTGCGCGGGTTCGGCGACAGGTGTGGCCGATGCGGTTGGCGCGGTTGGAGCAGCCTCAGGCGTGCTTTGAGGAGTTGGAGCCGGAGTTGACACTGCTGCGGGAACAGGCTCGCTGAGGAGTTTTTTCTGAATAGCGCTTCTGCCGGAATTTGCCCTTGCTGTGAGGATGGAGAGGAGAAGCGTGATTGCAAAAAAGGCGATGCCCATCCATGTGGTGAATCGAGCAAGAACATTGGTGGTCTGAGAGCCGAAGACGTTGTCTGTGATACCTCCACCGAATGCGGAGCCCAGTCCCTCGCTGCGAGGGCGCTGCATGAGGACGACTAAAATCATTAAAGCGCAAACCAAAACATGAATGGCTATGAGAATTGACAAGATAATGGACATAAGAGAGCCGAGGAAATTAGACGGGGAAGTGGTTTAGTAAAGACAAGAAATCACGGGTTGCCTGTCGGCGGCATGCCTGCTTCGCCCCGTGTCGCAGCGGCTTGGGTGATCATTTGGGTGAAAAGCACGGATGCGGATTGCACGACAGACTGCGGTCCGGTCATTTTCACAAAAACATCGCCGGATTTTTCATCGGCAAGTATTGCACCCAAAAGGGCATGGTTTTCGAGTGGTGTGGTCGGGCCTCCGGGCATGCCGCTTTGAAAAGTGCCTGCGGCCCGCACATAATAGACGCGGGTCCGGCCTTCGGTGACCTCGTTTTGCGATGTGGGTCCACCTTGAAACTGGCCGAACCAGCGGTTGACATTGGCTTGGACTCCCCCTCCTTGGCCGGGACCGAAGTGGAAGAAAGTGATCTCGGCTTTTTCCTGATTGGTGCCTGGAACCTCTAGTTGAGCCTTCCGCATCGCGCTGGATGGAGTGATCCATTTCCAAGTATCCGGACGGCTGAAGGCGAAGGCTCCAACTTGAAATTCCAGCGGATCTGCAGCCAAGAGGGTGGCTGATGTTGCTATGAGTAGAAAAAAGAATCGAAGTTTCATCGTGGGTGGCGGATTTCTGGAGGCGTGACTGTTTGTTTTAATTCGGCTTCAGTGATGGCACTGGAACCTGAGGTTTGGAGTTGATTGTGCTGGGCGGGGCAGGTGCCTGGAAGCTGGTTCCTGTGCAGTGGCGCTTGGGGGTGATGCCATAAAAACAATTGCTAGAGCGTGAAATGCCGGCCGAAGGGTGGCTGAGAGATTCATAAAAACTGCCTAATTGAACAACGCCTAAACCTCCTTTTTTCGCCCGACAAGGTAAATTACGGTGAGCAGATCGTGATTGTGTTGGGTTGAAATTATTCATTTCGCAAGGGGCGGGTGTTTGTGTTTACTCCACGCGCTTATGGAAAACGTCATTATTGTCGGCACCGGTTGTGCCGGGCTCACCGCCGCAATCTACACCGCACGCGCCAATCTTTCGCCGTTGGTTCTCGAGGGACGCCTCCCAGGCGGACAGCTCACCACCACGACGGCGGTGGAAAATTTCCCCGGATTTCCTGACGGGGTGGACGGTCCGGAACTGATCCAGCGGATGCATCAGCAGGCTGAAAAATTCGGCGCCCGCTTCCAATACGGCGTCGTGGAGGAATTCGAGCCCGGCACTCCCCATCGGCTTAAAGTGGATGGCGCTTGGATGGAAACAAAGTCTCTCATCATCGCCAGCGGAGCCTCTCCGCGCTACATCGGCATCGAAGGCGAGCACTCCCTGATCGGGCATGGACTCACCTCCTGCGCAACCTGTGACGGCGCTTTCTACCGAAATGTGCCCGTTTGTGTGGTGGGCGGTGGCGACTCCGCTTGCGAGGAGGCAACTTTTCTCACCCGCTTTGCCTCCGAAGTTTATCTCATTCATCGCCGCGATACACTCCGTGCCTCGAAGATCATGGCCGACCGTGCCCTGGCCAATCCGAAGATTAAACCAGTCTGGAACTCGCTCGTGACCGGCTATATCACCGATGACGCTGGTGAAGTGGCTGGAGTTCACATCAAGAATCTCAAGGATGGTTCAACATCCGAGCTAGCTCTCAAATGCGTTTTCGTCGCCATCGGCCACGAGCCCAATACGGCCCCGTTCCGCAAAAGCCTCACCACCGACTCGAACGGCTACTTGGTTCAAACTGGTGGCACGCGCACCAATGTGTCCGGAGTCTTCGCCGCTGGCGATGTGGCCGATCATGTTTACCGCCAAGCCATCACGGCCGCAGGGCAGGGATGCGCCGCAGCGATTGAGGCCGAACGCTGGTTGGCGGATTCCGAGTAAACGCCCGCGCTTTTGAAAATTTGCGACCTCACGCAGTTCTACTCGCCCGTCAGTGGGGGGGTCCGACGGTATATCGAGCAGAAGAGCGCTTTTCTCCGGCGTCACAGGCCGGATTGCCAGCACATCGTTATTGTGCCGGGCGAAAAGACTGCATCCAGCGGCGATGACACCGTGCGTGTTTATACGATCGCCTCACAGCTTCTCTCGCGCACCTCACGCTACCGCGCCCTCACCAAGCTCCACCTTGTCGAAGAGGTTCTGGAAAAAGAAAGGCCCCACATCATCGAATCCGGGGATCCGTATCAAGTCGCCTGGAAAGCCGTTGCCTCCGGTCGTGGCCTCGATATCCCGGTTGTTGGCTTCTACCATTCGCACTTTTCGGAATCCATTTTGCGCACCGTGGGAAAGTTCATGGGACCCCTCGCCGTCTCGATTGCAGAGGAGACCTGTCGAAAATACGTCACCACTCTTTACAACCGATTCGAATGCACCTTCGTTCCGAGTCCAATTCTGGCCGGCCTCTTGGGAGGGTGGGGCGTCGAGAATACCCACACCGTCGACCTTGGAGTTGATGACGAGATTTTCCGCCCCGAGCCTGCCGACCGCGCCGCGACTCGTGCGCAACTCGGAATTTCGAATGACGCCCGCCTCCTGCTCTATGTCGGTCGCCTCGCCACAGAGAAAAATGTCCGAACGCTCTTCGATGCCTACACGCTCCTGCGCGCCCGCTCACGCGAGCCCTACGAGCTTCTCTGCCTCGGGGACGGTACACAGCGTTCATCATTGATCGATCTTCAAAATCAAACGCCCGGCGTGCATTGGATGCCGTATTGCTCCGACCCGGCCGAACTCGCGCGAATTTACCGCGCCGCCGATCTTTTCGTGCATCCCGGTGTGCAGGAGACTTTCGGCCTCGTTGCCTTGGAGAGCCAGGCGAGTGGAACACCAGTCGTTGGAATCAAGGGTAGCTACATGGATCGCATTATTTTTTCCGACCAGAAGCAGTGGGCTACAGAAAACTCGCCATCGGCACTTGCAGAAGCCATCGAGGGCAAATTCACCATCGATCTTCGCGCCGCCGGATTGCGTGCCAGCGAGGAGGCGCGTGGACGCTATTCCTGGAGGACAGTCTTCTCACGACTCTTGGATATTTACTCGGATGTCGTGGCGCGGTATTCGCCCTGAAAAATCCGTGGCGTGATAGGGAAAAAGGCCTAGTCTTCGACTCCATGACGATATTGCCACAGATCACCATGCGGGAACTGTTGGAGCAGTGCCCAGGTGCCCAACGCACGCTCTTCCGGCATTACCACATCGGCGGCTGTGCCAGTTGTGGCTTTCAGCCGGAGGAAACACTCGAAGGAGTCTGTGCCAGAAATGACGGCATCGATCCGCACGAGGCCATCGGCCGTATTTTGGAATCCCACGAGGCGGACGCGAAGGTTTTCATAAGCCCGCTTGAGGCCACCGAGGCCATGCAAAAGGACGGCGCCCGCCTGCTCGACATCCGCACTCGCGAGGAATTCGAGGCTGTCCATATCCCAGGCTCTCAGCTCATGGGGCAGGATTTTTTGCAGGAGGTCATGGGAACCTGGCCGAAGGACACGGCAATCATCATCGTGGACCACACCGGTTCACGCAGTCTCGATGCGGCGGCCTACTTTGCCGGCCACGCTTTTAAAAACATCCGCGCCCTTCGAGGTGGCATTGATGCGTGGAGTTGCGAGGTGGATGTCACTTTGCCACGCTACACCACAGAATGAACTCACAGGACAAAATCGACGAAGCCATCCGCAATCCCAAAAACCTCGGCGAAATGAGCGGAGCGGATGCGGTGGGAACGGCCGGCAGCAGCGATTGCGGCGACATGCTGCGCATGTGGATCAAATTCAGCGACGAGGGTGGCAAGCGCGTCATCGACAAGGCGACCTTCCAATCCTTCGGCTGTCAAACCGCCATCGCCGTTGCAAGCATGGCGACGGAACTCATCAAAGGCAAAACACCCCAAGAAGCATTGAGCCTTTCCGGCGAGGCCCTCTCCGAACCGCTTGGGCCGCTTCCTCCGATAAAAATCCACTGCGCCCAACTGGTCGAGGGAGCTCTCAAAAATGCCCTCACCGGCGAAGCGGCTCCATCTCCAGGCGCTTCGGCCCCGATGCTCGCGGACAGCCTCCAAGCCAAGGGAACTGTAAAAATCAATTTCCGCTGAGCGGCCGACATCAACCCCACTCGACGGTGTGTCCGCTCCTCATTTCTCTCGCTCCTGAGGGGCCATGTTCGTCCTGAATCCAATATCCCGATCCCGGTTCGGCACCTTCGCCCAACAGGTCTTCATCCGGTTGAAAGCGCAACCAGACGATCCCGGGTTTCCAGATTGCATTGTCCGCTTGGATGCATGCTGAGGTTTGATTCAACGGAGAGGTGATTTGCCATTGCTCAGGGACGCTGATTTCTTCATGGACTGAAATGCGGAGACTTTTCATGAGGCATCGGTCCCACCAAGCGGCAGAACATTCCATGGGGTGATCATTCGATAGTCAGGTGGTTGCCGTTCGCGTTGCCATTGCGTAGCGTGCGTCTTGCCGATGGTTCAGCACCTCTATGTCCACATTCCGTTTTGTCCGAAGGTTTGCCCTTATTGCAGTTTTTACAAGGAGGCCACTGACAGGAACAAGACTCAGGCCTTTTTGGATGCGGTTCTCCGGGAGGCGGAGTTCGAGGCTCAAGGGCTCCGTCCCAGGACCGTTTTTTTTGGTGGTGGGACTCCCACAGCCCTCTCGACGCCTCAGCTGAAATTTCTGATTGGTGGCCTGCGTGAGAGGATCGATTTCTCGGCTGTGGAGGAATTCACCATCGAGATGAATCCCGCCACAGTCTCGCATGAAAAAGCCGAGTCACTTTTGGCCCTTGGAGTCAACCGGGTCAGCATGGGTGTGCAGTCTTGGGACGAGGAGTTGCTGAAAACTCTCGGCCGGGTTCACTCCGGGGCTCAGGCGGTCCGCAGTTATGCCATCCTCCGTGAGGCCGGCGTGCCAAATGTGAATCTGGACTTGATGTTCGGAGTCCCCGGCCAGACCCGAAGGCAGTGGATCGAGTCGCTTCGCCGGACGGTTGATCTCGGGCCTGACCACATTTCGGCTTATTGCCTCACCTATGAGGAGGACACGGAATTCTTCGAGCGCTTCCAGCGGGGCGAGATGGGGCCGCAGGAGGATCGAGACTCCGACTTCTTTGAAGTGGCGATGAACGAACTCGAGGCGGCGGGATATCCGCAATATGAAATCTCAAACTACGCTAGGCCCGGTCGGGAGTGCCTGCACAACCTTGGCTACTGGCGTGGATCGGATTATGCCGGACTTGGTCCGAGCGCATTCTCCACGCGGTCTGGATGGAGGAGAAGGAATGTGGCGGACACGGCGGACTATACTCGTCGAGTCCTGTCAGACGAGGATCGCTTTGATTTCGTGGAGCGTATTGATGACGACTCCCGCCGCGCGGAGAGGATCGCCTTTTCCCTGCGAACGACTGATGGTGTGCCGGAGACATTTATCCCGGAAAACCAAGCTGCTGCACTCGTGCTGCATGGCTTGGTAACCAAGAAGAACGGACGGGTTTTTCTGACCCGCGAAGGCAGGCTGGTGGCTGATGAGATTGCTGCGGAGCTGATCTGATCAGCCAAGGCCCGAAGGAATTAGAGTACCTTCAGCAACTCGACATCGAAAATCAGCGTCTCGTCCGGCCCGATGACTCCACCAGCTCCGCGGGGGCCGTAGGCGAGGTTCGATGGGATGAAGAGTTGGATTTTTCCGCCTTCCTTGATGAGTTGAAGACCCTCGGTCCAGCCCTTGATAACGGCATTCAGAGGAAACTCGATCGGCTCATTGCGCTTGTAGGAGCTGTCAAATTCCGTGCCGTTGAGTAGTGTTCCACGGTAGTTCACCTTTACGGTATCGGTCGCCTTTGGGCTGCGGCCCTCGCCGGGGTTGAGGATGATGTATTGCAAACCGCTCGCCGTTTTTTGAACGCCGGGTTGGGTTGCATTTTCAGCCAGGAAAGCCTGACCCTTTTCGAGTGCGTTTTGTGCCATAGTTGTATTTGTGAAAAGCAAAGTCGCCAGTGCCACGGCGGGTAGTAGGTTTTTGAACATGGTGGGAACCTATCCGTCTGAAACTGGGCTTGGCAAACACGAAGCCTCTTTGCATGCGATTTCTTCGTGGAGTTCCCCGGACGCCGCACATAATGGCTCGGCGGCATGCCGCTGTGGCGCTTGAGCCAGAGTGAAAAATGAATCGCTCCGTTCATGCCCGGTTCGTAGAGCGACTCCTGCATCGGTAGCCCCTGGGTGCCCGTTTTTCAAATTCAGCGCTTCCAGTCTACCCGAACAGACGCCGGTTCGCGATTCAAGCTTTGGACTCCAGAGCTCCTCGACTGGGGGCATTTTCCCTCGACTCCCGGCTGTTCGGGCGATAGACCATCGTCCATGAGCCGTCCCGAATCCCCTTCATCCGCCCCGAATACGCCCCCTCCCGATTGGAATGCCATTGCGAGGAATGCCGATTTTAAATCCTTGGTCCGCCGCAAGCTCAAGCTGGTCGTTCCTGCAACGGTGTTCTTTGTTGTTTACTACTTTGCTTTGCCAGTTGGAGTCGGTTGGTTTCCCGATTTCATGAAACAAAAGGTCTGGGGCGATGTGAACATTGCTTACCTCTTTGCGCTATCGCAGTTTTTCATGGCTTGGATTCTGGCACTCATCTATGTGATTGCCGCCGCTGGTTGGGATCGCAGTGAGCGCTCACTTCTCGCCAAATTTGGATTCACTTCGGAGCACTGATATGGACTTTCTTCCTCTTGCCGCTGCCGCAGCAACCGACCACACCGCGCTTTGGATGTTTCTCGCCTTTGTGGCGGCCACGCTCATCATCACCTACTTCAGCGCCCGCCGCTCGAGCGGAGCCAGCGCCTACTTCGCCGCCGGTCGTCGCATCACTGGCTGGCAAAACGGCCTCGCCGTGGCGGGCGATTATATGAGTGCAGCCAGTTTTCTCGGAATCGCCGGTATGATCGCCATGAACGGATACGACGGGTTCCTCTACTCGGTTGGCTTTCTCGTGGCTTATCTCACCGTGCTCTTCATCGTGGCTGAACCCCTCCGCAATGCCGGAAAATACACAATGGCCGATGTGCTAGCCTACCGCCTCAGCCCTCGTCCGGTGCGCGCTGCGGCTTCACTCAGCACGCTGACGGTTTCGATTTTCTACATGATTGCCCAAATGGTCGGCGCAGGCGTGCTGGTTCGGCAGTTGATTCCCGGGGTAGGTTACGAAGCTGCTGTCGTCGGGGTGGGGGTGCTGATGGTTGTCTATGTTGTTTTCGGTGGAATGCTGGCAACCACTTGGGTTCAGATTATCAAGGCCGTGCTCCTGATGACTGGCAGTGGATTTCTGACCGTGCTTGTGCTTCGCGAGTATCAGTTCGACATCGGCAAATTCTTTTCCTCGCTCTCCGCCATTTCCTCCACCGGGCCGAACGGGGAAAAAGTCGTGCGCGATTTTCTCACACCCGGTCTGATTTTTAAAAATCCGTGGGATCAAATTTCCCTCGGCATGGCACTTCTGTTCGGCACGGCAGGACTGCCGCACATCCTCATTCGCTTCTACACAGTCCCCGATGCCAAGACGGCGCGGGCGAGTGTTGTGTGGGCGATGGTTATCATTGGCCTTTTTTATATCATGACGACCTTCTTCGGCTTCGGGGCTGCCAGCCTCATGGGTCCTGACTATGTGGCGGCGCACGGTGGGACAAATATGGCAGCCCCCGAACTCGCCCGAAAACTCGGTGGCGAAATTTTCTTCGCCTTCATCAGCGCCGTGGCATTTGCCACCATTCTGGCCGTCGTGGCAGGGTTGACAATCAGCGCCAGCACAAGCTTCGCGCACGATTTCTTCACGAATGTCATTCACCACGGCAAGGAACACCAACCTGGCGCAGAGGTCCGTGTGGCGCGAATCACAGCGTTCGTCGTGGGAGCGGCAGCGATTGTTATAGCCATTGTTTTGGGGCCTGGCGTGAATGTCGCATTCCTCGTCGGCCTGGCCTTCGCCGTCGCCGCCAGCGCAAATTTGCCCGTGCTCGTCTTCTCGATTTTCTGGAAACGCTTCAACACGGCAGGCGCGGTGACGGGCCTCTCGGTGGGGTTGTTCTCCAGTATCATCCTGATTCTGCTGAGTCCGGATATCATGAAAGAGCACGCCCTTTTTCCGCTAAAAAACCCGGCCCTCGTCAGCATTCCCATCGGGTTCTTGGCAGCCATTATCGGCACCCTGCTTTCCAAGGAGATTCCATGCGAGGATAAGTTTACCGAGCTTCAGGTCCGGGCCAACACCGGTCTCGGCGCGGAGAAGGCGACAGAGCACTGACGCTGCGCGGTGGGAGGGGAAAGTAACCACGGATTGCCGATTGGCACAACCGAGCGCCTTGGGCATGTGCGAGGAAGCACATCGAAGATGGCCCGAAGGGTGCAGCGAGCAGGGTGCGAGCAAGGCAAATGATCCCAGCAAGCTGGGATTGGCAGAAAAAAAGCAAAAATCGATCAAGCTTGCTTGCAGAGTTTTTGTTTTTGCCCTGCGCCATTCGCGCCGCGAATGCACCTGAGCATCCGTCTATCCGTTTAATCAGTGTAATTTGTGGTTAAATAAGATTCTGTTTCGTAACGATATAAAAAATGTTAGTTAGGAGATGTTGATGCGTTACATCTTTGACCGTGACCTTGACAAGCCCGCATTACGCAAGAAACTTCAGACACTAAGTAACCCCAAACTCAGTTAAAACGCAATGTCACTCGCTGAACAATTTCGTCAGGAAGGTCGCCAAGAAACTCGCCCACTCGCTGAACAAGGTCGCCAGGAAGGTCGTGAAGAAGGTCGTGAAGAAGGTCTGATTTTTTCCAAGCAGCAGGACATTCTCGAGGCCTTGGAAATCCGTTTTCAGCGACTCCCGGAGGGTCTGCGCGAGGAGATCGAAGCGATCTCCGACTCTAAAAAACTCAGTAGTCTTCTTCGCGCTGCCATCACCAGCGCCGACCTCGAGTCTTTCGCGTCTGAACTCTGAGATGTTTATTTAAAAACAGATTTTTGGACAGGATGGTCCACCTACGGAAAGGGAAGCCCAGCGTGACGAGTTGGAGTGCTCCCCGAAAACTGATCCAGAAGTTATGAGAGGTAGCGGCGCGGAGCGCCGTAGAAACTCTCATGAAAAAGAAAAGACATACACCGGAAGAAATCATCAAAAAGCTGCGTGAGGCCGAGGGGTTGATCGCGGCAGGCAAAGGAGCCGAGGTTGCCGTGCGAGCCATTGGCGTCAGCGTGGCGACCTACCAGCGATGGAAGAGTCGATATGGAGGCATTAAAAAGGATGCCCTCAAGCGGCTGAGGGAACTGGAAAAAGAGAATGCGCGCCTGAAGCGTGCCGTGGCCGACCTTACGCTCGACAAGGCGATCTTGAAGGAAATCGCGGAGGGAAAATGGTAGGCCCGGCCCGGAAACGCGAGGCAGTGGTGCATGTGCGCCAAAGCCTCGATGTGAGCGAGCGCCGGGCCTGCCGAGCGACCAGACAACCCCGAAGCACTCAACGCTACCATCTGAAGCGCTTGGACAAAGACAAGGCACTAGTGGAGGAAATCCTGAGGTTGTCTGCCAAGGAAAAGCGCGCTGGTTGCCGCACGGTCTGGCGCCATCTGCGCCGTAATGGTTGGGAGGTCAATCACAAGCGGGTGCACCGGATTTGGAAGAGGGAGGGATTGCGGCTGCCACTCAAATCGCACAAGCGGCGGCGGCTTGGAGGCACCGAGCAAGGAACCCAGCGGTTGGGAGCTGGTCGCAGGAATCATGTATGGAGCTACGATTTTGTTTTCGACCAAACCGAAGGAGGTCAGCGATTGAAATGGCTGGTGGTTCTCGACGAATACACGCGCGAGTGCCTTGGCTTGGAGGTGGAACACGCCATGGGGGCACGGGAAGTGGTTGGTATCCTCGAAAAGTTAGTCGCGGAGCGTGGAGCGCCGGAATTCATCCGTAGCGACAACGGCCCAGAATTCGTCGCCCGGGAGGTCAGGGAATGGATACAATCACAGGGGTTCAAGACGCTCTATATCGAACCCGGAGCGCCATGGCAAAACTCCTATACGGAGAGCTTCAACGCCAGGTTCAGGGACGAGTTCCTCAATGTGGAACTCTTTTCCAGCAAACTGGAGGCGAAGGTCCTGAGCGCGGAACACCGCGAAAAATACAACAACCACAGACCGCATTCCTCGCTGGAGGGGATGACCCCGGGGGAGTTTGCGGCACGCTGTCTTGCTACGCTTCGGCCTACGGCCTACGCTCCGCAAGACAGCGAAACCAACCCGAAACAAGAACAAATCCTCTCATAACAATTGGATCAAATTTCGGGGGCACTCCA
>DGXZ01000006.1:6008-32393 GCA_002396485.1 Spartobacteria bacterium UBA5019 | reverse complement strand
AATTCGATTTTACCCCGCCAATAAACTCCGAAAATTTTTTTAAAATAATAGTTGACTAAAACAGTTTCATTAATAGGATTTCAAAACCTGACCAAAAAGGTCAGTAAACTTTGATGACCCGGCATCGGGAATCGGAAGCAAAAACCAACAACTAAAAAATCCAAAAATGAAAATACAAACAAACCTGCTCCGGTTCGGTCGATTGGCACTGGCGGTAGGTGGATTGGCGCTCTCCGCGCCATCCGCCTCTGCTGTGCTCACGACTTACACACCGGGCGACATATTCATCGGGTTCCGACAGACAGGGGTTTCAAACACCCTTGTGGCCAAGATCGGAACAGTCGGGGATTTCCTCCCCGTGAGCCTTAACGGCACGAGGGCGCTTGGCAGCACCTACAATCCAACGTTTGGCGTGATTCCCGGCACCTCGACCGACGTCACCAACCTCAACCTCGACCTCAACTCAGCCTTCGGTTCCTCCTGGGCAAATAACCCCACCGACGGCTCCGGTGTTCGCTGGGGTGTGGTAGGATGGACCGGCAACACAGGTGAAACCTCTGCCGTGACAGGCTTGGCCACCCGGTCGCTGTTCGTTACCCGCGGACGCACCGATCCAGCCGTGCAAACCTCTATAACGGGAACGCCCTCGGCCATCGGCAGCGTATCGGGTTTTGCCACCGCGTTCAGTTCCTTCGGTTACGGAACCGGCGGAGGCAGCTACATCAACCAAAATAGCACAGCCAATAGTTCCGTCGCCTACATCGGGGCATCAGCGGATACCAACAACTGGGGCACCCGCATCAATACCAGCAATGCTGGCTTTGGTTTGGGTTCGGGCAAGGCTGTCGACCAAACACCACTTACCGGAGCTTACTCCGGGCCTACCAGCTCTGTCCTTGACCTGTGGCTGTCTCCAAACACTGGCTCCACACTGGCCACTACAAACACCTATCTGGGTAGCTTTGCACTGGACAGCGCGGGATATCTGACCTTCACCGCTGTGCCAGAGCCCGGCACCTACATCCTGCTCGCGATCGTCGGACTCTTTTTTGTGGTCTTTCGTCGCCGGAAAAGCTCCTTCAATTAAAACTTAAATCCTTATAAATACATGAAAACTAATAAATTCTTCGCGGCCGCCGCAGCGGCTCTCGGCCTCGCCACCATGGCAAATGCCCAGACAACAGTATACATCGCGGGCGCTCCGGCACTTCGCACCGAACTCACCTCTGCCATTGAAAACCTCCTCCTTGGTCAAACCAGTGTTGACCGAACCTACAACGGCTCAGCCATCATCACAGCAAATGTCGTCCGCTGGAGAAATGCCACCATCGGAGGCCAGGGAAATGTCACGATTCAGATTAACTACAATGGTTCAGCTGGCGGATGGAAAACAAATTCTGCAAGCCAGCAGGTTCGATTCATTCCTGACAGTGCGGCAGCAGGCAGCGGAGCCACGGATGTTCTGACCAGCACGACGGCAAACGCCACGCTGGCCGTGCCAGACTTCCATATCAGCAACGAGTATCAAGACTCGACGCCTTGGATCGGGACGAACACGATCTCGTTCCCCGAAAACGGGGCGACAACCTACCAGTCGCTGACCGATGAGATCGTAGGCATCCTGCCGCTGCGCTTGGTGGCCAGCAAAGCCGCTCCTAGCGGTCTTAACCTCACTCCGCAACTGGCTCGCCAGCTTTACACAAATGGCGAACTGCGCCTGTCACAGCTCACGGGAAACCAGTCGGATTACGCAAAGAAGGTCTACCCACTGAGTCGAGGGATTGATTCAGGTGTCCGGACCCTTTGGGCCGCTGCCAACGGAATTGGGACATCAACGCCGATTTTGACTTACAACGCCACCGTGGGCAGCACCACCAATAAGCCGGTGCTCGGAGTCACTGTGGTTTCGCCCGGCACGGGCTATACCTCGGCTCCCACAGTCACCTTCAGCGGCGGCGGCGGAAGCGGTGCCGCGGCTACAGCCACGGTTGCCAACGGTCGCATCACTGGCTTCACGGTCACCTCTTCAGGCAGCGGCTATAGTTCTGCGCCTTCGGTGAGCCTTTCCGGCGGCAACGGCACACTGGCCTCGGCCCGCGCCGTTATCGAAGGCGGCACAGTGACAAGCCACGCCCTGTGGGCAGCAACAGCCGCTCCCGTCGGAAATGCCACTGATTCTCGCATCTTGGGCATCAGCACTCCCGTGGGTAACGGCGGATACGCTACTTTCGCACCATTGCTGTCAGCACTGACCTCCAATCTCAGCCTGAGTGGCGGAAATTCCGGTGACATCTACCTTACTGTTCTTGGAGATTCAGATGCCGACTCTGCAATCAAAGGTGGCGCAAAAGAAGTGTCATGGAACGGTAATACTTTAGGAACCCTTGGCACCTATGGAAATATAGGAGGGGTTGAAAACACGCCAACCAGTGTTGGCTCCGCCACGCCCTCACTTGCCAATGGCTCCTACGACCTCTGGGGTTATGTGAGGCTTCCCTACCGGTCCAACCTGACTTCGAATGCTGCAAAGTATGCCGTTCATCAAGCCATCGCGGCCCAACTCCGCAATTACGACGCGCCGGTCAAACTCGGTGATGTGAATGTCCAGCGCACCGCCGATGGTGGCATCATCGAACCGGGACAATTCGTGCCCTGAACCGAAACCCTAAAAAATCCCGGCGCGGGGCAAATCCCCGCGCCGGAATGGTTTTTTTAACATGGAACAAACGCCCAAGGTTATTGCTGGCATTGCTTTTGCTTTAGCGCTGGTTGCCAGCGCGGTGCTGGCAGTTTTAGACTGGCGGTTCCAGCCGCATCTTGAAAAGAAGGCTCCTGCCACGGTTGCGCTGTCTGCGGTTTCTTCAACTCCCGGCGTGCGTCAACCTGCGTCCGCATCGGATGGCACCACGCCATCGCGGAGCATGCCCTTGGCCGATCCCAAGGATCGTCCCGATGGCAGAGGCGGTTTTCTTTCCAGTGCGGCAGGATCCAGCGAGACGCTCGCGAATACGAGTGCAGAGGCTTTTGCGACAGTGCACCGCTCCACGAAATCCCAGCCCATCCAGGCTGGAAATTTTGCTTACTCTCCTTCTTCGGCCGAAAAAAATCGGCAACCTGCCTTCCCGACCGGCGGAGGTCTCCACCAAGTCGCCTCGGTCGTTTCGGGAGCGGATTGGGGAACGCCTGTGGATTCCAAGCCAATTCCTGCTGCTGGATCTGCGGTCGATGCCTCCGCCCAGGCGAGGCTGCAGTTGCCGGCATCCCTGACTGTGGAAAACCCCGAGGTGGAAATCACGAGCGACACGCAAGTCGCCGAGTGGGAGCGTTTGCAGGATGAATTTATCGTCGCAGTTGATGGGAAAGCGCCCTCCGACAGCGCATCGCGCAGCGAATGGATTCAGGCTCAGCGCCGCAACGACGAGCTCTTCCGCGCGAAATTCGGCACCGAGGCATTCCAGCGCCAGCAAATGGACGCCTACCGCGCTGGCATCCAGCGGATGTAGGCCAAGAGGTGTTTTTGCCGCTTGCAGACGAACCACCATGCCGGTGCGGCGTGCTGACGAGGAGTATAGCGGTCTTCCTCCCTCCATGCTCGCTGTATGCTATGCCATCGCGAATATCCTTGACCGCTACAACCTCGCCCAAGTCTCCGAGGTCTCCCTCAATAAACTCTGCTACGACGGCAAAATTTTTTTTAAAAAATAATGTTGACCTTTTTAGTTGGTAAAATAAAACATTACTGAACCTATCAACAAATGAGTGCGCATTCCCAAAACAAGTCGATCGCTCCGGCACTGCCTGAACAGGAAATCTTGCAGGCCATCCGAGGGATCCGTTTCGGCGTTGTTGAGGTTGTTGTGCATGAGTCTCGTGTGACTGAGATTCGTCAAACGCGTCGTGTTCGCCTGACGGCTTCCAATCCCGATATGAATTCATCCGACCCGACATCTGGAGGGTTATAATGATTCTGCCAGATGCATCCCCGCAAGGAGGTGTGCTTTTGTTTTTTGAAAAATATAAAATGACTAAAAAGATAATAAACAAACCAACGGGTTTCACGCAGACATCCCAGCGACTGTCTCGTGGAATTCTCGGAATCGTGGCGATCAGTGCCATTCAAGTGCAACCGCTCCATGCCCAGGACGACATTGCCTCCTTGCGGGCACAGCTCAAAAGCCTGGAGGCAAAAGTCGCGGCTCTGGAAAGTAGCCAAAAGACATCTCCAGGCGATGACGCTTTGAAGGAAAAGCTCGAGAAGTTGCCATCGGTGACTCTGGACTCCAAGGGGCTGAATTTTTCCAGCCCCGGCATTCGGACTACACGCACGGAGGTCGGGTCTGACGGCATTCCTGTTGAAACTACAACGGTCACCGATGAGGGCGCCTTCAAATTCAAAATTGGCGGTCTTCTTCAGCCTCAGTTGCGGACATTTATTAACACGCCGGATGCTACATCCACCTTTCTGATTCGCCGTGCGCGTCTGAATCTGGAAGGCACGGCGTTCCAAAACTTCGATTGGAAATTGCAGACGGATTTCCAGACGAACGGCGTGGACAACTCCACGAGCACGGTCGTGCAGGATGCGTATGTGGGTGCGAAGGCGTTTGATTGGCTCCAGCTGCGGGTCGGTAAAATGAAGAGTCCTATCGGTGTGGAGCGCTGGCAATCTGCCCACGCCCGCTGGTTCACCGATCTCATCACCACCACCTACCTCGTTCCGAACCGCACGGTTGGCGCGATGCTCTGGGGCAATGTGGGTGATGGTTTGGCGGAATATTACGCCGGCCTCTTCAATGGCGCGCCGGATGGCGGAAGCTCGAATGTTTCGGCTTCCGAGCAGAATACAAAAGACTTCGAGGCCCGCCTCGCGGTGACCCCCTTTGCCAAGACGAGCATCGTTCCTTTGAAAAAACTCACCGCAGGCGCCGGTGTCACCTACGCGCCGCAGCTCAACGGGCTGGGCACCTATGCCACGGCCAACCAGCAGTCGTTCTTCAAATACCGCTCTTCCACCGTGAACGCCACAGCAGCGAATCCCGGAGAGCAGGTGCGTTTCGTGCCGAACCTCCAATACTTCTGGGGACCCTTCGGGCTCTACGCCGAGGCGGCATGGTCGACAGTCGGCGTAAGCGGCACCCAGAGCAACACCAAGGCGGTTGTGAAAAAAACCAATGTCGTTGGCCCAAATGGCAAAACAGTTGTGGGCAGCTTCAACACAACTTCGAACAGCACGACGATTCAGGAATACAGCACCAACCTGACCAACTTCGGCTGGCAGATCGCCGCGTCCTACATGCTCACGGGTGAGGATAACGCCTTCCGCGCCATTTCACCCCGCCGCAAGTTCAGTCCCTCGACCGGAGGGTGGGGGGCACTTCAACTCACGGCCCGTGTTGGGCAGTTGACTGTCGATTCGAACGCCTTCCCGATCTATGCGGACCCGAATACGCAGGCCGAGACTTCGACCACATTTGGAACCGGTCTGAACTGGATCCTCAACGACAACGCAAAACTTACTCTGCAATACGACTACACCAGCTTCATCGGCGGGGCGGCGAATGACGGCAACCGCCCCGATGCCAACGCCATCACCACACAATTCCAAACTTACTTCTAATCACTATGAATAAAATAATCCAACTCGCAGCCTTGGCTGCCGTCGCAGGCGCAACAAGCCTTCAAGCCAATCAAGCAATCCTCAATGTGTCTTACGATCCAACGCGGGAACTCTACAGCGAGGTCAATAAAGCCTTCGCCAAGGGCTGGGCCTCCAAAACAGGCCAATCCATAGCCATCGACCAGTCGCATGGTGGATCCGGCAAGCAATCCCGATCCGTCGTGGACGGGCTTGAGGCGGATGTGGTCACACTCGCACTGGCCTACGACATCGATGCCATTTCCGATCAGGCGGGGCTTTTGCCGAAGGATTGGCAGAGTCGCCTGCCTGACAACAGCTCGCCCTACACCTCGACGATTGTTTTTGTTGTCCGCAAAGGCAATCCGAAGGGCATCAAGGATTGGAATGATCTCACCAAAGACGGTGTGAAGGTCATCACTCCGAACCCCAAAACCTCCGGCGGGGCGCGCTGGAATTACCTCGCGGCTTATGCCTACGCTCTCCGCCAAAACGGAGGCGATGTGCAGAAGGCCAAGGAATTCGTCTCGAAGTTGTATTCGAATGTCCCCGTGCTCGACACCGGTGCCCGTGGATCGACGATCACCTTCACCGAGCGGCGCATGGGCGATGTGTTTCTTTCCTGGGAAAACGAGGCGCATCTCATCCAGAAACAGTATCCCGGACAGTATGAGATTATTGCCCCGTCGCTGAGCATTCTCGCCGAGCCGCCCGTCGCTGTGGTGGACAAGGTGGTGGACCGCAAGGGCACGCGCGAAGTCGCCCAGGCCTATCTGGAGTTCCTCTACACGCCCGAGGCGCAGGACATCATTGGCCGCCATTACTACCGGCCACGTGATGCCGCCGCCGCTGCGAAGTATTCGGCGAAATTCCCGAAGATCGAACTCGTGACGATCGAGGACTTCGGCGGCTGGAGGAAGGCTCAGAAAGAGCACTTCAACGATGGCGGAGTCTTCGACCGCATCTACAAACCCTACCGCCCTTGAACTGAACAACCCTTGAAAACGGCTGCTCCCCGCGCGGAAAGCGGGGGCGGCCGAATTCGAAAATCCTTTTATGAAAACACTCCACGCTGCTGAAGTCAGGGGAACTGCAATCCGCCGCTCGGTTGCTACCTTGTTGAATCGAATGGAAAAGCTCGCGAGCCGCTCGGATCGTCTTTTTTCCGCGCATCTTGAGTTCACCGATCCACGGGGAGTCACAACAACCCTCCCGCGTTTTCTTTTCACCGGTCCCGGCGATCGCAGCAGTTTTCTGCGCGTGGGGATTTTTGCGGGTGTGCATGGCGACGAGGAGAGCGGCGTGTTGGCGGCGCTGGATCTGATTCAGGAGCTGCACGCGAACCCCGCTCCGGCCCTGGGATACGAGTTGTTCATCTACCCAGTCTGCAATCCCTGGGGCTTTTCCCGCAACGCACGCTGGCTGAAGAGCGGGGCGGATCTGAATCGTGAATTCTGGCGCGGCTCGAGCGAGATCGAGGTGCTCATGCTGGAAGGCCAGCTCATGAGACTCGCTTTCGATGGCATCATCGCGCTGCACACGGATGACACCAGCGAGGGCATCTATGGCTTTGCCAAGGGACATCAGCTCACGCGGTATGTGCTGGAACCGGCTCTGGAGGCGGCTTCACGGCACCTCCCTCGCAATTTCGACCGCAGCATCGACAACTTCCAAGCCAATATGGGCATCATCGAGCAAGGCTACACAGGCATCCTCGGCGCACCGCCCACGCAGAAGCCAAGGCCATTTGAGATCGTCTTCGAGACGCCCCACGCGGCTTCGTTGGAGGCCCAGATCAAAGCGCACACCGCCGCCATGTCGATCATGCTGGAGCGTTTCCGGGGCTTGATTTCGGAGGCGCAGAATATCTGATGCGAAGACGCCATGTCCTGCCCGGCTTCGGGCTCTCGCTCGGCTATACGCTCCTTTACATGGGATTGATCGTCCTCATTCCGATGAGTGCGCTGGCCATGCGTGTCTTCTCGGGAAGCTGGGAACATTTTTGGCAAACCGTCACCGATCCGCGCGTGGTGGCATCATACCGCGTGAGTTTCGGGCTTTCCTTTCTGGCGGCTCTCCTGAACGGCGTGTTCGGCGTCATGGCCGCATGGGTGCTTGCGCGCTACCAATTCCCGGGACGGAGAATCCTCGACGCCATGGTCGATCTGCCCTTCGCTCTGCCGACGGCCGTCGCTGGCATTGCCCTCACGGCCATCTACGCCCCGAACGACTGGATCGGCGCTCTCCTCGAGCCTTATGGAATTCGGATCGCCTTCACGCAGATCGGCATTTTTATTGCTCTCACATTTATCGGATTTCCCTTCGTCGTGCGGACCGTCCAGCCGGTCATTCTCCAGCTTTCGGCGGAGCTGGAAGAAGCAGCCGCCTGCCTCGGCGCCAATCGCTGGAAAACCTTCCGGCGCGTCATTTTTCCTGCGCTTCTGCCATCCATTCTCACCGGCGTGACCTTGGCCTATGGTCGCGCCGTGGGTGAATTCGGTTCGGTCGTTTTCATTGCGGGAAACATTCCCTTCGAAACGGAAATCACGCCGCTGCTAATCATCAGCAAGCTGGAGCAATACGACTACTCCGGTGCTGCGGCACTTGGTTTTGTCATGCTCTGCGCCTCCCTCGTGATTCTTCTCATCTCAAACGGTCTCCAAGCTTGGAACAACTCCCGCAACGGAACGGCTTAAATTTTTTCTCACAATGCCAGGTGCCACATCGATCCATATCAACAACCGCCAGCCCCTCCGCGCCACGGGGGATAGCCTCGCCGTCCGGGCACTTCTCATCGGTGCGACTCTGGTCTTTTTTCTCCTTTTCCTCTTTTTCCCACTGGTTGTGGTTTTTGAAGGGGCGTTCTCGAAGGGTGGCGCCGCCTTTTTGGAGACCTTCCGCGATCCCTACACGCGCCATAGCATCCTTCTCACTCTTGTTATCGCGGCGATCAGCGTTCCGTTGAATACGGTTTTCGGCATTGCAGCGGCGTGGTGCGTGACCCGCTACAAGTTCCGTGGGCTCTCTTTCCTGATAACCCTCATCGACCTCCCACTCTGGGTTTCCCCGGTCATTGCAGGCTTGCTGTATGTGCTTGTCTTTGGTGCGCAGGGTTGGTTCGGCCCGTGGCTTCGTGAGCATGAGATCCGCATCATTTTCGCCGTTCCTGGCATGGTGCTGGCCACGATCTTTGTCACATTTCCCTTCGTGGCCCGGGGGCTCATTCCGCTTATGCAGGCTCAGGGCATGAAAGAGGAGGAGGCCGCGCTGACACTTGGCGCGAACGGATGGCAGATTCTCTGGCGCATCACCCTGCCGAAAATCAAATGGGGCCTGCTCTACGGCATCATCCTCTGCAACGCCCGCGCCATGGGCGAATTCGGGGCCGTCTCGGTCGTCTCCGGCCACATTCGGGGAAAAACCAACACCATGCCGCTCCATATCGAGATTCTTTACAACGAATACCAGTTCGCATCGGCCTTCGCCGTTGCTTCGGTTCTCGGACTCTTAGCCATTATCACTCTCATCCTCAAAACCCGCGCCGAATGGCGCGCCGAGCAGGAGCTTCGCGCCTCCTCATTCTCAACCGCACCATGAGCATCGCCATACAAAACATCACCAAACGATTCGGCCTCCATCCTGCCCTGCGCGACGTTTCCCTCGACATCCACGATGGGGAACTCATCGCCCTTCTCGGCCCAAGTGGTTCTGGCAAGACCACGCTGCTCCGTTTCATTGCCGGACTGGAATTCGCCGACGCCCGCGACGGTCGCATTTCTTTCCAAGGCCGCGATGTCACCGACCTGTCCGCCTACCAACGCAAGGCCGGCTTTGTTTTCCAGCACTACGCGCTCTTCAACCACATGAACGTTTACGAGAACATTGCCTTTTCCTTCCGCGTTCTTCCGCGCTCTAAGCGCCCGCCGGAATCCGCCATCCGCGAGCGAGTCACCGAGCTTCTGCGCGCCGTGCAACTGGAAGGCTATGAGAAACGCCTGCCCACCCAGCTTTCCGGTGGACAGCGCCAACGGGTCGCCTTTGCCCGTGCGTTGGCCAACCGCCCCGAGGTGCTCCTGCTCGACGAACCCTTCGGCGCGCTCGACGCCAAGGTCCGGAAAGACCTGCGCCGCTGGCTGCGTGAATTCCACGACCTCACGCGCCTCACTACAATCTTCGTCACGCATGATCAGGACGAGGCCTTCGAAGTTGCCGACCGCGTCGTCCTCATCGACCAAGGCACAATCCAGCAAAGTGGCACACCGAGCGAAGTGCGCAACAACCCCGCCAATTCCTTTGTTGCCGATTTTCTCGGTTTGACCGAAAATGATGCTCCTGCGGCGAGAACTGAGTGCCAGTTGAAAACGCGCTGAGTTTTTTGAAAGCATTGCCGCCGAGATTTTGTTCTTGTCTGACCGATACGGGTGTTTTACTAAAAGCAATATGAAACTCTTTCTTTGCTCCCTCCTTTCCTTGGCGCTTTGCGCTACGGCCGTTGCAGACATTCAAGCACCGCCGGCATCGGACTTCGGTCCCACACGGAAACTCGGTCGCGGACTTGGTAACATCGCTTTCGGAGTCACTGAGATTCCCTACCAATGGGCGGTTGTGAATGACATGGAAGGAAATGCCGCTGCACTGAGCTACGGTCTTGTGCGCGGCACCGGTCGCGTTCTCGCAAGGCTTGGCTATGGGATTTACGAGGTCGCTCTCTTTCCGTTCCCTACTCATAAAGGCGGCTACACTCCTCCCTACCGCAGCGATATTCCATGGATCAACTCCGGCTACTCGGAGTTTCCACCCGAGCTGGGCTTTGAAACACGCTACAACTACGTGCGTCTTGATCCGAGCCTCTGAGGGCTTCGTTTATCGGGATTGCCTTGATGCCCACGCCCTCCGAATTGAAAACGGGGGGCTTTCTATTTTTGCATGATCTCACTCACCGTTCCGGTTTATAACGAGCGCGAGGCTTTAGGGCCGCTTTTTGAAAAAGTTCAGGCCGTCATGCACCGGCACTTTCCTGAACACTGGGAGATCATTTTTGTGAATGACGGGAGTCAAGACGGCAGTGCTGAGCTGCTCGATGGCTTGGCGGAAAAAAATCCACAGGTCAAAGTCGTGCACTTCCGCCGGAACTTCGGTCAGACGGCGGCCATGATGGCCGGCTTTGACTTCGCAAGCGGCGATATCATTATTCCCCTTGATGGCGATGGTCAGAACGATCCGCAGGACATTCCCCGCATCGTGGCCAAGCTCGATGAAGGTTTCGAGGTCTGTTCCGGTTGGAGAAAAGATCGTCAGGACAACGCGCTTCAGCGCAACCTGCCGAGCATTCTGGCCAACAAACTCATCTCGACTGTCTCCGGAGTGAAACTCCACGACTTTGGTTGTTCGCTCAAAGCCTACCGCTCCGAGGTCATCAAGGGCGTCCGACTCTATGGCGAGATGCATCGCTTCCTGCCGATTTACGCCAAGTGGCACGGCGCCCGTATCACCGAACTCCCAGTCGGCCACCATGCCCGAAAGACCGGGCACTCAAAGTATGGTCTGGAGCGCGTTCTCAAGGTCGTGATGGATCTCCTCACCGTTCGCTTTCTCGACAAATACATGCTCAAGCCGATGTATCTTTTTGGCTTCTGGGGCTTCATGTTTTTCATCGCCTCGTTTGCTTTCGGCGCATGGGCGCTTTACATGCGGACGCAGGGTTATTACTTCACGGGAACACCTCTGCCGATGATGGCTGTCTTTTCCTTTATGACAGGAGTCATTTGTATGCTCATGGGCCTGCTTGCCGAAATGATCACCCGCACATTCCACGAGTCTCAGAACAAATCCATCTACCTCGTCAGCAGAACCCGGAACTGCGAGGGACAAGCCGGTCCGGTCTGATGTGCGGCATAGCCGGATTTCTCGGCGCGGGCGACGGCGCGGATTTGCAGCGCATGACCCGCCGTCTCACGCACCGCGGGCCTGATGCGGAGGGTTTTTTTGAAAAACCGGATGCCGGTGTTTTTCTGGGCCACCGCCGCCTCTCGATTATCGATCTTGCCTGTGGCGCGCAGCCGATGGTTTCCGCTGATGGTTCCCTCGCCATTGTTTTCAACGGCGAAATCTACAATCATTCGGAACTCCGCAGTGAACTCCTCGCCAAGGGACATGTTTTCGCCACCGATCACTCGGATACCGAAGTCCTGCTCCACGCATGGCGCGAATGGGGGGAGGGGATGCTTTCCCGACTCAATGGCATGTGGGCGTTTGCCATTTACGATTCGCGCACACGGTGCCTTTTTCTGGCCCGCGACCGCTTTGGAAAAAAGCCCCTCTATTACTTTCATCGAAACGGCACCTTTGCTTTCGCCTCCGAATTGACCGCGCTCCTCGAGCACCCGCTTGCGCCGCGCAGTCTGTCCGAAATCGCCCGGGTCAAGTTTCTCGCCCATGCGCTCATCCCGGCCCCGCACTCTGCTATCGAAGGGATTTACAAACTTCCCGCCGCCCACCAACTCACGCTTGCGGTGGATGATGGCTCGCCGCGCATTGCCCGGTACTGGCGCTACACGCTGGAACCGGAGGAGTCGCAAAAAAGTGAATCCGTACTTGCTGCGGAATTGCTTGAAATCCTCACCCGCGCGACCCGCCGCCGCCTTGTGGCCGATGTCCCGCTCGGCATCTTTCTGAGTGGCGGTCTGGATTCCTCAACGATTGCCGCTTTGGCGGCGCGAGATGTCCAAGATCGCACACTCCAAACCTTCACGATCGGCTTCCAGGAGCCGAGTTTTGACGAATCGGCCTTTGCCGCTCAAGTCGCCGGGTTTTTAAAAACCGCCCACCACACCGAGACGCTCAGCCTCGAAGCCGCGCTAGAGGCTATGACCGGTATTTTCGATCTGCTCGATGAGCCCCAGGGCGACGGATCGATTCTGCCCACTTGGCTGCTCTGCCGTTTTGCGCGTCGTCATGTCACCGTTGCCCTCAGCGGTGACGGCGGTGACGAACTGTTTGCCGGTTACGATCCATTTCGCGCTCTGCGTTTGGCCGGTCTTTACTCCCAACTCGTTCCCCGTCCCTTGCATTCCGCGCTGCGCCTCCTTGCGGCCCGACTCCCAGTCTCGCACGCCAATCTCAGCCTCGATTTTAAAATCAAACGCACTCTGCGTGGTCTGGATCATCCGGCGCGCCTTTGGAACCCCGTGTGGCTCGGTGCCCTGGAGCCCTCCGAACTCGCCCGTCTCACCGATTCCCGCTTCAGCGTGGAGGAAATTTACAGCGAGGCGATCGATGCGTGGGAATCCTGCTCCGGCACGAATCCGGTGGACCGCACGCTTCAGTTCTACACCGAGATTTATCTGCAGGACGGCATCCTCGCCAAAGCCGACCGCGCCAGCATGATGAATTCCCTCGAAGTGCGAAGCCCGTTCCTTGATATCGAAGTCGCAGACTTCGCCCGGCGCCTGCCTCACCATTACAAACTCCGGGGTAAGACCACGAAATACCTGCTCAAGCGCGCCGTCGAAGGATTGCTCCCCCACGAGATCATCTACCGGAGCAAAAAAGGCTTCGGCACACCGGTTGGAAGCTGGCTCCGTAGCGGTCGCATCGCGCCTGAGGCAAATTCGCCCCTGCTGCGCGAAAAGCTCTCCGCCCACCTCGCCGGGCAATCCGATGAACGACTCTTCCTCTGGTGCGAATATGTTTGGCAACAGTGGCAGATGAGAAATTTTCCGTGAAACGCGTCCTCCATATCATCGACAGCCTCCACCTCGGAGGGGCACAGGAGGTTGTTCTGAATCTGGCGACCTGCGGGAGTGCCCGCTTCCGCCACGAAGTCGCTACGATGCACGGCCACGGCATTTATTGGGACCGACTCAGGCAGGCCGGTGTCAAGGTCCACTCGCTCTCCCCGCACAAGTTTCTTCCCTTCTATCTCGCCTCGATTCCATGGCGTCTGCTTGCGGATAAGCCGGATATCCTCCACTGCCACCTCATCCCATCCAATATCATCTCAAAGCCACTTGGTGCGCTGCTTGGAGTTCCAGTGGTCATCAACCACGACCACACAAACGACACCCGTCGCGCCGAGAGTCGCCTTCTCCTCGCCTTGGACCGCTTCTCAAACCGCTTTGCCAGCCACATCGTCGCCGTTTCGACATCCTGTAGAGAATTTTTAATCACCCGCGAATCGATCCCCTCGAACGATGTCACCCTTGTGCCAAATGCCATCGACCTCCGTCGATTCAGTCCTTCAGCTGCACGGCGCGATCAGGCCCGCATTGAACTCGGGCTCCCCGCCTCCGCACGCGTCGTTGCCGGCGTCGGTCGGCTCAATCCCCAGAAGAACTTCTCCCTATTTCTCGACATCGCAGCGCAACTCGCCCCGCGCTTTCCCGGTCTTCACTTCCTCCTTGCCGGCGATGGACCGGAGGAAAAGATGCTGCGCGAAAAGGCAGTCGCTCTCGGCATCGCGGATCGTGTCATCTTCTCGGGTTATGTTGCCGACACCCGCTTGGTCTATCTCGCGGCGGATGTCCTTCTCATGCCATCGCGTTACGAGGGTCTGCCAATGACGCTCCTTGAAGCCATGGCCATGGGACTTCCTGTCGTGGCTTCGCGGCTTGATGGCATAGCCGAAGTCATCGGCGACGGCCGTGAGGGATTCCTTGTCCCTTCCGACGACGCGTCCCTCTTCGTCGAACGCACGGCTGCCTTGCTGCAAGACGCGGAACTTTCCTCACGCATCGCACAAAATGCCCGCGCGAAGATCGAAGCCAGTTTTTCCGTTGAGCGAATGACCTCCGCCGTGGAGGAAATCTACGACCGCTTCCTGCCATGAAAATTCTTGTCCTCTGCTACGAATACCCCCCGGTCGGCGGGGGTGGGGGACGCGTGGCGGCATCGGTTGCCGAGGGGCTTGTGCGTCATGGTCACGAGGTGCGCGTCGTCACCGCCGGTCTGCGCCACCTGCCCGGCGAGGAGGTGGTCAATGAAGTCACTGTTCTCCGTCCGCAGTCTTTCCGCAGGCGTGAAGACACCTGCTCGGTGCCGGAGATGGCTCTTTATCTTCTCACCGCTTTCCTCCCCGTTTGGAAGCTATGCCGCACTTGGAAGCCGGATGTCATTCATGCCCACTTTGTGGTTCCCACCGGCGCATTGGCTTTCGCACTGCATAAACTCACCAGCATCCCCTACGTGCTCACAGCCCACCTCGGAGATGTTCCCGGTGGCGTGCCCGAGCAAACAGACTCCCTCTTCCGTGTTCTCGGGCCGCTTATCCAACCGATCTGGAAAAAAGCCGCCGCAGTCACCGCCGTGAGCGGATTCGTCGCTGGCCTCGCCGCAAAAAATTGCGGAGTCCGTGCCAAAGTCATTCTCAACGGGGTTCCAATGATTCCTCCTCCAGCGACTCTTCAAGCGGGAAACCCGCCGCGCATTGTCATGCTTGGGCGTTTGAGTATTCAAAAAAATCCCCTCCTCGCGATTCAGGCTCTCGAGCTTGTCAAAGACCTGCCTTGGCACTTTGAGGTTATTGGCGAAGGACCCCTCTCCGAATCGATGCGAAATCTCGTCTACTCATGCGCTCTTGAGGATCGCGTCACCTTTTCGGGTTGGCTTGCGGGGGAGGAGGTTTCCAAACGCCTCGGCATGGCGGATGTTCTCCTCATGACATCCACTTCCGAAGGACTTCCCATGGCAGGTATTGAGGCGCTCAGGCATGGTTTGGCCATCGTGGGCAGCCGCATTGGAGGGTTGTGCGACGTGATCGATGACGCCGTAAACGGCTTTTTCTGCGATCTCACGCCCCATGCTTTCGCCCACAGTCTTCGCTCCATACTGAGTGACAGTGACTCACTCGTTCGCATGCGACGTGCATCGCTTTCAAAGGCTCTCGCATTCAACCTGCCCGACCGCGTCAGGGATTACGAAGCTCTGCTCGCAGCTGCGGCCTCGAAGTTGGGATGAAGCCGCTTCTGCGCACTCTGGCTTTTTGCGCGGTCACTTTTGCATGCGTTCTGCTCGCAGCCACTTTAGTGGGTTATCCAGTCTGGTTTTCAAAAGTGTGGCGCAGCCTTCTCGTCATCGAGTCGCCGATTTCTCAAGCCGATGCCATTCTCGTCCTCGGCGGCGAGTCGCAGGCGCGTCCAGTCGCCGCCGCGAAGCTCTACCGCGAGGGAGTGGCCTCGAAGGTTTTTATCATTGGCACGGGTGACCACGAAACCAATCGCCGCGCACTTTTGAGCGGTGGAGTGCCGGATGACCGCATCACCATTGAAAGGGAGTCAAAATCCACGATGGAGAACGCCAACTTCGCCAAGCCCCTTCTGGAGGCCGCCGGCGTGCGGCGCGTTTTGCTGGTCACTTCTTCTTTCCACGCTCGCCGTGCATTGGCGACCTTCCAACAACGCATCCCCGGAATCGAATTCGGCGTCACCACGTCCCGAATCGAATGGTGGGATACACCTCCAGGCCTGAATCAAGAGGATGAGTGGGCCCGGATCGAAATGTGGAAAATCCCAGCGTATTGGATATTCCACGGCATCACTCCATGGGTTAAAAAATCTCCGTCGGCCAAAGACCGATAATTCCATGCCATCCATCCTCTTCATCAATCGCGTCTATCCCCCCGCATCCGGTGCGACGGGAGAAATGCTTCGCGACATCGCCGAGGCCCTCGCCTCGCGGGGGTGGGAGGTTTCCGTTCTGACAACGGGCGAAACCGGCGAGCCAAAAATGGCAACCCGCCGTGGCGTTCACATCCACCGCGCCGGTGCCGCGCTTTCGCGCCGCAGCGTCATTCTGCGCGCCGCGAGTTATTTCGTCATGATCCCCTGGTTGCTTGTTCGAGCTCTGCTCCTGCCGCGCACGGATTTTGTGGTAACTATGACGGACCCGCCCATGGTTGCTGTGCTCGGTCCGATGATTGGTTTTTTCAAGCGCAACAAGGTCATTCATTGGGCGCAGGATCTCTATCCTGAGGTTGCCGAGGAACTCGGTGTCCTGCCGAAGGGGAAGTCACTCGTGGCTTTACTGCGCTCGCTTTCCAGCCAGGCATTGAGAAGCTGCGATGCTGTCGTGTCCATCGGTCGCTGCATGACAACCCGTCTCGTCCAGCGTGGCGTTCCCTATGCACGCATCTTCAATATTCCGAACTGGGCACCTCCTGTGATGCCGATTGACCATAAAAACAATCCGTTCCGCCGTGAAAACCACCTCGAAGGAGACTTTGTGGTCGTTTATTCTGGAAACATGGGCCTCGCCCACGATTTCGATGCCGTGCTCAAGGCCGCCGAAATTCTCCAAGGTCGGCATATCGTGTTTCTCATGATCGGCGATGGCCCCCGACGAGCTGAGGTTCAGCGCGCCGCCACGGCAAGGGGGCTCTCAAACATCAGTTTTTTGCCTTTTCAGCCTGCGGCCAAACTCTCGGAAAGCCTCTCGGCGGGGGATGCCCACCTCGTCACCATGCGGCCGAACCTCTGCGGCCTTGTGGTTCCCAGCAAAGTTTACGGGGTTCTTGCCGCAGGGCGTCCCTGCCTTTTCATCGGTCCGGCGGACTCGGAGGCTGCACGGTTGATTTCCGAGCACGATGCCGGGCTTGTCATTGATCCCTCGAAACCATCCGACCTCGCGGGCATCCTTCTTGATTGGGCCTCGGACCCTGTGGCCCATGCCGCTGCCTGCCGCCGCGCCCGAATTGCGGGAGCCTCGAGCACCAGTCAAAATGCCGCTGCGGACTTCGAGGAAATGCTGCGTTCTTTGCTCCACTAAAATAATGGACGTCAGCCTTCACGATTTCATCAGCTCCCTGCCCAAAACGGAAACCCACCTTCATATCGAAGGCGCGCTGCCCTGGCCGCTCCTCCAAGCCGCCAATCCGGGAAAATACCAGAGCGTGCCTGCCTCATGGGCGCCGGATTTCCGCTTCCGCGACTTTGCCCACTTCGAATCCGAGCTTCTTGGCTACGCCGGGGATTTTTTCATTTCCCCCGCGCGCTACCACGAGTGCGCCTGCGCTGTCTTTGCCGACCGCCTCGCACGGAAAATCCGCTACATGGAGGTGAGCTTTGCCTCGGGGTGTATCGACTTCATGAACCTCGACGGCCGCGAGGTCTGCAACGCCATCCGCTCCGCCGTGCCTTCAGGGCTTGAGGTGAGGGTCTTTCTCGGCATTCACCATGATGGCTACACTCAAAAAATGGCTCCCATACTTGAAGACGCTCTCACTTGGCCAAGCCTGGATGGGATCGACCTGCACGGGGCAGAACCCGCGCCTCTCGGGGATTGGGCTCAAAGCTACTGGCGCCGGGCGAGGGATGCCGGAAAGTTCACCAAAGCGCATGCTGGAGAGTTCTGCGGTCCGGATTTTATACGCCATGTCGTGGAAAAACTCGGAGCGCAGCGCATCGAGCATGGTGTCCGGGCCATCGAGGATCCGGTGGTGCTCGACCTTCTGCGTGAACGCAGTATCGCCCTCGATGTGTGCCCTATCAGCAATGTGAAGCTCGGCGTCGTGCCTGCCGCAGATCAACACCCCATCCGCCGCCTCCTTGATGCCGGCATCGTTTGCACGATCAGCACCGATGATCCGATTAGCTTTGGCAACGCGCTCGAGGACGAATACCTGCTTTTGGCTGAAAAACTGTCCTTCACAAGAGATGAGCTAGCCGGATTGGCCCATAATGGTTTTCGCGTCGCCCTGGCCACCGAGGATTGGAAGCACCGCGCACTCGCCTCAGCGTAGCCTTTGCATGCCAGGCTTCGTTGTGGTTTGTTTTGCGTGCTATGAAACTCACCTATTTTGGACATTCCTGTTTCCTGATTGAGTCGGGCGGATCCCGCTTGTTGTTTGACCCATTCATCACTCCGAATCCCTTGGCTGCATCGGTCGATGTCGCAAAAATCCAAGCCGATGTGATTTTGATATCCCATGGCCATGCAGACCACGTTGCCGACGCGGTTGCGCTCGCGCGCCAGACCAGGGCCAAGGTTGTGGCAAACTGGGAAATTGCCGACTGGTTCGGCCGCCAAGGCATCTCGAACATACAGCCCATGAATCACGGTGGCACTGTCACGCTACCGTGTGGAAAGGCCAAAATGGTCAACGCCATCCACTCCAGTTCGCTCCCGGATGGCACGTATGGCGGAAATCCCGCAGGCTTCGTGGTGGAGACGTCGCAGGGTTCCTTCTACTATGCCGGTGACACGGCGCTCACTCTCGACATGAATCTCATCGCGGAGGAATTTGCCCTCCGCTTCGCCGTGCTACCCATAGGCGACACCTTCACCATGGGGGCTGCTGATGCCATCAAAGCCGCCGAACTCTGCGGCGCGAAAAAAGTGGTTGGCGTCCACTACAACACTTTCCCGCCTATTCAAATCGATACCACTGCAGCGCAGGCGGCCTTCGCCAACGAGGGGCTGGAACTGCTGCTCCCCGCTATCGGTTCAACCATCGAGATCTGACTTCGAAGCTGGCGCGGAACCTCTTGGTCTCAGTTGTCTGATATGGCATCCGGTGTGGGGAGGAGGTCGGTTTCCTTAGCGAAGAGTGCGGTGGCGGCATCGTCCGGTGCGGATTCGACATTGCGGAGTTGGCGTTGCATGGCGCGCGTGCGTGTGCCGACCTGATCGATTTCGTTTGTTGCGGACTGGAGTTTGCTTTTCACCTTTTCCAGAACGCCTCCGAACTTTGAGAATTCGCTTTTCACAGCACTGAGTGTTTGCCAGACCTCGCTGGAGCGTTGTTCGATGGCCAGGGTTCGGAAGCCCATTTGCAGGCTGTTAAGGAGTGCGACAAGGGTTGTCGGACCGGCGATGACGACTCGGTGCTCGAGTTGGATGCTTTCGGCGAGTTCGCGGCGGCGGAGCACTTCCGCGTAGAGGCCCTCGGTCGGAAGGAACATGATGGCGAAATCGGTTGTCGCGGGTGGATTGAGGTATTTTTCGCGGATGTCTTTGGCGTTTGATTTGATCCGGATTTCCAGTTGGCGGGCTGCATTCTCGGCTTCGGTCGCGTCGCCATTTTCCGTTGCGGCAACCAGACGTTCGTAGTCTTCCTTGGGAAACTTGGCGTCGATGGGAAGCCAGACGCTGGATCCGTCGTTTGAGCGCCCGGGGAGTTTGACGGCGAATTCGACGCGCTCCGGTCCGCCTTTGGTGGCCACGTTGGTGTCGTATTGTTGCGGGCTGAGGAATTGCTCGAGAATCGTGGCGAGTTGGAATTCTCCCCAAGCGCCACGGCGGGTGACGTTGGTCATGACGCGCTTCAAATCTCCGACACCCTCGGCGAGGCTCTGCATGTTGAGCATCGCATTTTGAACCTTGTCGAGATTGTCGCTCACCAGCTTGAAGGACTCGCCGAGACGCCGCTCCAGTGTGGTCTGGAGTTTTTCCTCCACCGTGGCCCTCATGGCTTCGAGTTTCGCGTTGTTGTCTTGTTGCAGGCTGGCCAGCTTGGCCTCCACCGAGGTGCGGAGCGTTTCGAGTTTTTCGTTGTTCGTTTGTGTGAGGCGGTCCAGTTGGTTGCGGAATCCCTCGAGTTGTTGGTTTTGGAGTTCAAAGGATTTTGTCACCGATCTCTCCAATGACTCCCTGAGCGTGTTGGTAGCGAGTGAGAGTGTGGTGAGAGCCTCCCGCACAGGGTCTGAGTTTTGGCGCAGTGCGAAGTCGAGTGTTTGGGTCAGCTCCTGACGCGATGTGGTCTGTTGTTGTGCGAATTGCTCACGCAAAATTTCGGTCAATCGAGCCGTGTCCTTGTTCCGGAGGTGCAACAAAAACAAAGATGCCAGCAGTGTGAGAAGCGACACTCCCAGAGCTGCGAAAGGGATGATTTCCATAGGCGCAATTCATACAGCAAACCTCCGGCGGTATCAGTAAAACTTCCTGAAGGTTTTTTTTGGACAGGAATAATCTTGATCAATCCGCGCCTGTGCCAAACCTGTCGGCATGGTTCGATTACTCGCTCTGTTTTTAATGGTCGGCGTGCTCTCGGCGATGGCCGAGGTGCAACGCGAATACATCCTCGTCAGTGGAGGTCCATCCCTTCACGAGTGGGAGAAATTCAAGGCCGAGCCACATGATCGCTGGTGGGGAAATTTTATCCGTGCGGCACGTGTGCGCATTCAAGAAATTCAGGCGAAGTCCGGCCCGGGGGTGAAAATCACATGGCTCGTTCACAAACCCAGCTATACGCGGCGGTCTTCGAGACAGGACAAGCAGGATCTCATCGCAAACATCGTTTCGGTTCGGGATAAATTCGGGGTCAATCTCGTGTGGTTTGAGGAGGGTGAGGAGCTGATCGAGTATTTGAATGCGGGTCAGCCGAGGGACCGCGTGAAGATTGTAAATTTTGAATACTACGGACACTCCAACCGGGCCTGCTGGATGTTTGATTACAGCAATGAGATCGATAGTGGTTCCAAAAGTTGGTTGCATGAAAACGATCTCGGCCGCATCCAACGCGATATCTTCACCCGCGACGCTTTCATTAAGAGCTGGAGCTGCCACACCGGCGAGAGCATGAGCAAAAAATGGAAGCGCGCAACCGGCAAGCGAATGATCGGGGCGATTGGCAAGACGGATTACTCGAACGGCCATCTCCGCAATTGGACGCCCAGCCTGAGCGAGGGCGCGCGCTGGGGAGGGTAGGAGAAGCTCAGGACTTGCCTTTGCCGCCTGCCAGAAGCTTTGCGGCGTTTTTGGCATCCTCTGCGGTATCGACTCCCGGACCGGTGGCCTTGGTTTTGAGAACGCGGATTTTCGCCCCGTGCTCCAAGGCCCGGAGCTGTTCCAGTTTTTCGGACTTCTCAAGCGGCGTCTGTTTCCATTTTACGAAATCCAAAAGAAATTTCCGCCGGTATCCATAAATGCCCAGATGCCGCAAACGGGCAGGGCTGGCGTCGCCATCCCGGTCGCAGGGAATCGGGCTACGTGAGAAATAAAGGGCGTCGCCGCTGAGTCCGGTAACGACTTTCACGCAATTCGGGTTCTCAAGATCGCCCTGCGCCAGCGGACAGGCGGCTGTTGACATCGCGAGCGATTTTTCTTTTTGGAGCACTTCGATGAGGCAGCGGATCAACGCAGGTTCGATGAAGGGTTCATCCCCCTGCACATTCAGAATCACATCAAAGCCCGCCAATTTTTTTGCCACCTCGGCAATGCGGTCGGTTCCGGTTGGGTGCTTTGCGGAAGTGAGCGCCACATCGGCGCCGAATGCAAAGGCCGCCTCGGCGATGCGCATGTCATCCGTCGCAATGATCACCTCATCCGCCTCGCGGACTTTTCTGCAGCGCTCCCACACATGCTGAACAAGTGGCTTGCCGGCAAGTTCAAGGAGGGGTTTCCCCGGGAGGCGGCTTGAGGCCCAGCGGGCTGGAATAATGATCGCGGTCTTGGACATGGGTAACGGCCTACCGGATTCGTGTTCTCGGATCGAGAAAAAGGCCGCTTGTGAAAAAAAACTATTCCAGAGGCTTGACTATGTTGATTGCTGTGTTAAGTAGACCTGCTTGCGCGTTATCAGAAACCCGCCGTTGGTCCTGTGGTCGCCATCTTTGATGGTCGGCCTCAAGCGTACAGGGAAACCCGGCGAAATTGCAGAAACATCACACACATGCCAGTTCGTCTAGGTCGGTTTGAAATGCCGAAATCCCTCGTCAAAGAGGAAAAGTCATCCACAGATAAATATGCTCTTTTTGTTGCCGAGCCTTTTGAGGCCGGTTATGGGCACACCATCGGAAACTCTCTTCGTCGGGTTCTCCTCAGCTCTCTTGAAGGTGCCGCCATCACTTCGGTAAAAATTGAAGGCGTTCAGCACGAGTTCAGCACTCTTCCCGGAGTCGTTGAAGATGTCGTGGACATCATTCTCAATCTCAAAAAAATCAAATTCAAAGCCCATGACCACGAGCCCCGCACGCTGAAGCTCGCAGTCAACAAGGAGGGCGTCATCACCGCCGGTGACATCCAGAGCACAAACCAGTGCGAGGTTTTGAACTCCGACCAGATCATCTGCACATTGGACAAGAAGATGAAATTCGAGGCGGAGTTCGAGGTCAAGGTTGGCCGCGGTTTCGCCACCGGCGATGAGAACAAGCGCTCCGACCAGCCAATCGGCGTCATTGCCATCGACTCGGTCTTTTCTCCTGTGACCCGCGTCAAGTATGCCGTGCAAAATACGCGCGTCGGTCAGCGCACCGACTACGACAAAGTTATCCTTGAAATCTGGACCGATGGACGCATCACTCCAGATGATGCCCTTCTCCAGGCCTCGGCTATTCTCCGTCACCACCTGGATGTCTTCGTAGGCTTCGATGAAAACATCGTTGAGTTCGATGAAACTCCGCAGGAGGTTAGCCAAGAAAACAGTCGCCTCAAGAAGCTTCTCAACATGAGCGTCAACGAGATCGAGCTTTCCGTTCGTGCGGCAAATTGCCTCAACAACGCCAATATCACTTCCGTGGGACAACTCGCCCTCAAGAGCGAAGCTGAGATGCTCAAGTACCGCAACTTCGGCAAAAAATCTCTCAACGAAATCAAAGACAAACTCACTCAACTCGGTTTGGGCCTCGGTATGAAGCTCGATCAGGGTCTCATCGAACTCCCTGCTGTGGAGGAATCCAAATAACACGCCATGCGCCATCGTAAGAAAACTGTTAAACTCGGTCGCTCGACCTCTCACCGCGATGCTTTGCTCGCCAATCAGGTCTGCAGCCTCATCGAACACAAACGCATCAAAACCACCCTCGCCAAGGCCAAAGCCGTCCGTCCGCTCGCGGAAAAGATGGTCACTCTCGGCAAGCGTGGTGATCTGCATGCACGCCGCCTCGCTGCAGGCTACCTCGGTCAAAAAGACGCCGTCAAAAAGCTCTTCGCCGAAGTCGCTCCGCGCGCAGCCACACGTAAAGGTGGATACACCCGCATCATCAAGCTCGGTCAGCGCATGAGTGATTCCGCTCCGATGGCCTACATCGAGTGGGTCGATACGGAAAGCGCCGTCATCGAAGAAGCGGTTGTTGAAACCGTTGCATCCTCGGAAGCCAAAAAGCCCGAGTAAAAACCTCGCGGGATACCGCAGGTCATTCCGCTAAAAATTTAACCTGAAACCGGTGGAAGATTTCTCCCGAGGAATCCCCTGACGGACCGGGCGGGACCAGCAATGGTCCCGCCCGTTTCTCTTCCTGAAGACCATGAACACGCTTGCTGAAGATTACTCCCGCTTTGTCATTCCCACCTATGGCCGGTTCGATCTCGATATCGAGAGCGGATCTGGATGTTTCATCCAGGATGCCTCGGGCCGGAAAATTTTAGACTTTGGCGCTGGAATTGCCGTGTGCTCGCTCGGGCACGCGCATCCAGAGGTCACAAGTGCCGTCTGCGAGCAGGCTGGAAAGCTCGTCCACGCATCCAATCTCTACCGCACAGGCCCACAGGCAGCTCTCGCAAGGCGTCTTGTGGAAATCACTGGAGAGGGGAAGGTCTTCTTTTGCAACAGTGGGGCCGAAGCCAACGAAGGGTTGATTAAACTGGCCCGACGCTTTGGCAGTGTCTCGGGCAGGTCCGGCATTTTGACATTCACAGGATCCTTCCATGGACGCACCATGGCCTGCATCTCTGCCACGGGGCAGGACAAGGTGAAAAAAGATTTCGGCCCTCTTTTGCCTGGCTTCCAGCATTTGCCATTTGGCGATCTCGATGCGGTGCGGGCTGCGATCGACTCCAATACCGTCGCAATCCTTGTCGAGCCCGTTCAGGGCGAAGGTGGCATTCACCCCGCAACGGCAGAGTTTCTTCTCGGCCTACGGAAGGTCTGCGACGAGCGCGGCATGCTGCTGCTTTTTGATGAAGTGCAGTGCGGTCTCGGGCGCACCGGGCACTGGTGCGGTTGGCATGCCATGACAAAGGAAGTTCAACCCGATGGAGTCTCATGGGCCAAGGGCATCGCCAACGGGTTTCCCCTCGGCGCGTTTTGGGCATCAAGCAAAGTCATTGATGAAAGAGGACCTCTTTGCGATCTGCTCGGCGCAGGGAGTCACGGCACAACGTATGGCGGGAATCCCGTCTCCTGCGCTGCCGGGTTGAAAGTTCTTGAAATCATCGAACGCGACGGACTCCTCGAGAGCACCAGGGTTCTTGGTGAATACTTGGCCTCATCGCTCCGAGCTCTTGAAACCTCGCTCATCTCGGAAGTCCGTGCCATCGGGCTTATGATTGGTGTTCAGCTCAGCGGGCATTTTCCAAAAACCACACGCCCGCCGGCACTGGAAGTCGTGACTCGGGCCATGTCGACCGGATTGCTTGCCATCCCAGCCGGGGAAACCGTCGTGCGTTTTCTGCCGCCGCTCAATGTCACTCGCGCTGAAATCGACGAGGCTGTGGCCAAATTTTCCGAAACCCTCCGCTCCATCGAGTCTGCGAGCTGAAACGGCACTCGATCCATACCATGAAACATCTTCTCTCCATCGAGTCTCTCACAGCACAGGATATCGAGACTATCCTCAACGACACCGCCTTCATGAAATCCACGCGTGGTCAACACGCCGAGCACCCGCTTCGGCATCAATGCTGGGCTCTCATGTTTTCCAAATCCTCCACCCGCACCCGCCTCTCGTTTGAGGTTGGTATTCGTGAACTCGGCGGCGATGCTCTTTTTCTTGCCGCAGCCGATATCCAGCTTGGGCGAGGGGAGCCTATCCGCGACACGGCCCGCGTCATGGGGCGCATGCTCCACGGCGCAGTGATACGAACCTTTGCACAAAAGGATGTCGAGGATTTCGCGGCCTTCAGTGGCATTCCAACCATCAACGCGCTCACGGACGAGGAGCATCCGTGCCAGATTTTGGCGGATCTTTTTTCGATCCGCGAAACGCGTGGTTCGCTGGACCGCTTGCGCGTGGCATTCATTGGCGATGGGGACTGCAATGTGGCCCACTCTTGGATTTGGGCTGCCGCCCGCTGTGGATTTGAGCTTGTTATTGCTGCACCGCCGAAATTCCACCCCCCCGTCGAATTGCTCGAGCGCGCTGCAGGAAAAATCCGCCTGACCTCGGATCCCCTGGAAGCTGCTGCTGGGGCTGATGTGCTCTACACCGACGTCTGGGTCAGTATGGGCAAGGAGGACGAGGCTGCTTACCGGTTGGCCCAATTTCAAGGCTATCAAATCAACGCGGAGCTCGTCGCGCTCGCCGCGCCGGGTGCATTAGTGATGCACTGCCTGCCAGCCTACAGGGGCAAGGAAATCGACGAGGCGACTCTCGAGGCCCATGCCGACACCATTTTCCGGCAAGCTGAAAACCGACTCCACACGCAGAAAGCCATCATGGCTCGACTTGTTAAAAGTTCACAGGCGAGCTGCTGAAAAATTGACAAACATCCTCGCTTCTGGAATTTTTTCATCTCCTCAAAAGTTCACCCAAGTTCATATGCCCGACCCCAAAAAAGAAACCGTTCGTATTGTCCTTCCTAACCGTCGTCCGGTTCTGCCTCCACCAGATCAAGGTAGTGAAGCGGCCATGATCAGCCTTCCTGCCAAGCCTGCTGCGCTAGCCAGCGGGCTTGTGCCGCCTCCAGCACCAGCTTCTCCTGCCATCAAGCCTGTTGTGCCAGGAGGAGTCTTGCCCCCTTCTCCGCCTCTTACGATTCCAGCTATCAAACCACCTGTCTCCTCCGACCTCGCTCCCAAAATTCCTGCTGCGCCTGTTGTGCCGAAAGCGCCTGGAGTGGTTCCGGTCGCTCCAGTAGCGCCTGCCGTGGCGATCAAACCG
>DGXZ01000006.1:5499-5772 GCA_002396485.1 Spartobacteria bacterium UBA5019 | reverse complement strand
GCCGAAAGCGCCTGGAGTGGTTCCGGTCGCTCCAGCAGCGCCTGCCGTGGCGATCAAGCCGCCTGCCGTTGCTGGCGAAGCGGCGAAGATTCCGGCCGCGCCTGTTGTGCCGAAAGCGCCTGGAGTGGTTCCGCTCGCTCCTGCAGCACCTGCCGTGGCGATCAATGCGCCTGCCGTTGCTGGCGAAGCGGCGAAGATTCCGGCCGCGTCTGTTTTGCCGAAAGCGCCTAGAGTGGTTCCGGTCGCTCCAGCAGCGCCTGCCGTGGCGATCAA
>DGXZ01000006.1:0-5264 GCA_002396485.1 Spartobacteria bacterium UBA5019 | reverse complement strand
TGCCGAAAGCGCCTGGAGTGGTTCCTGCCGCTCCGGCAGCGCCTGCCAGTTCGGTATCACCCAATAAGCAGACCGCAAAAATCAGCCTGCCGACAGCCACAAAATCCGTTCCTCAGGCCACGATGAATCTTAAGAAGCCTCTTCAAGCCACAGTTGCTCCGAGCGAAAACAAATCCGCTCCTGCAGAAGCCGCCGCAACCAATGTGGCCGAAGGTCAAGCAGGCAATTCCGATCTCATTCTCGGCATTGCCGCAACGCTCGTGGCCTTGCTCTCACTGGGAATTCAAGTCTGGACAATGCTAAGCTGAACCTTCGATTTTCAAAAAAACCAACCACTCTCATCTTATGCACAATCCTAACGTCACTGAACTCAACGACTCCAGTTTCACCAATTTCATCGAATCCGCCAGCACGCCTGTTCTCGTTGATTTCTGGGCGCCTTGGTGCGCTCCCTGTCGCATGCTTGGTCCGGTGGTGGATGAAATCGCCAATGAGAACGTCGGAAAATTCGCAATCACCAAAGTCAATGTCGATGACGCTCCAGGCGTTTCCACTCAATTCAGTATTCGCAGTATCCCGTCTCTCATCTACTTCAAAGGCGGCGTCAAGCAGGATCACTCCGTTGGCGTGAGCAGCAAAGCAGATATTGTCTCCAAGCTCACCGCTTTGCTGTAAGACCGCCGGCGCCCAGACTTTCTGTGATCTAAGTCTCTGAGTTTGGTTTTTATCGGCGAAATTACTCGGATGTCTTCAGTGGATTCCATGTCGCTGCCTATTGGTGTCGTGCATATTATAGTGCCTTCTTCATGCGCATAGCGGTCATAGCTGACACACACGGAATCCTACCGGAAAAGATTCTGCCCGAGCTGAAATCGGCGGACGAAATTTGGCATCTTGGCGATTTTTGCAATCTCTCCACACTCAGCGCTTGTGTGGGGATCGGTAAGCCATTTTATGGCGTTCTTGGAAATAACGACTTTGGTATAGACCTGCCTTTATTCCTTGATCTGAATCGTTTTGGAATTACATTTCACCTCATTCATATCCTGCCCCGCAGGCTGCCGCTAACGGATTTTCTCTTATCTGGCCACACGCATGTCCCGCGCGACGAGCAAGTCGGCGGCTGTCGCCTTCTGAATCCCGGCACAATTGGGAAGCCTAACAAAGGTTCCCCGCCAAGCTGGGCATGGCTGGAGGTCTCTGAAAACGGCGAGGTCTCCTGGAGCTTGAATCCGCTTTAGGCTGCTTTCAGTGGCATCCGCATCCGCTGCCGCAGGATGAAGGGGAAGGGGCGGATGCATTGCCTTTTTGCATGATGCCGAGGCCGCCGCTGATGATCCTTCGCACGGGTTCGCCGGTTTCGGGATGTTGGGTGAGTGGCTTGTCGGTCATGCGTTGCTGGAACTCGAAAACTTTTGGCTCGGTTGAGTTATCTGCCGGGATGGTTTCGTAAATGTAGGTGGTCATGGCGTGGTTTGAGATTTTTGAGGCACCTTGATGATGCGCGAGATGTCGTAGCCTTGTGCGCGGGCGCTTTCAAGAGCGGCGGTGTAGTCTTTTTCAGACATCACTGGTTCACGGCTCATGATCCAGATGAGGCTGCGGTCGGGATAGCCGATTGTGGTGTGGCGGTAATCCGGCGAGAGATCGATGACGAGGAATGGGGCTTTGAATGGCCAAAGAAATTGCACGGCCCACTCGGCGTTGGTTTTGGTATTCACCACAGTGGCGGTGGCCTTCATCTCCTGGCGGGGGGCTTCGAGGGATTTTCTGTGGAATGCGTAGCGGATGTCGATTTTTCCGTCGGGCCGGAGTTTGTAGATATCCATCGTGCCCACATTGTTTTTTTCGACGAACCAGGGAATGGTGCCGATGACATACCAGTCGCCCATGAACTGGCTGAGGTTCACGTGATCCACGGTGCGGAGGGGCGGTTGTTTAGGCATGGAGCTGCAGCCTGCGAGAGCAATGGCGGCGATAGCGAGGAGTATTTTCATTTGGTTTTTCTTAAATTTGATCTTCGGTCTTCCCAAAATCAAATTCCTATTTAGTTTTCGGCCAGACATGAGTCCATTGGAATATCTCTTACAACCAGCGATCCTTTTCTTTTTAATTGGCATCCTTGCCGTGATCGTCAAGTCGGACCTTGAAATTCCGGAGTCCTTCTTAAAGGTTCTCTCATTGTATTTACTTTTTGCTCTGGGGTTTAAAGGTGGAAATGAACTGCAAAAGACGCCGATGTCCATGGAGATTGTGCTGCCTTTGCTCATCGCCACGGCAGCTTCCTTTGTGATTCCTCTGATTGTTTACCCTATTGTGAGAAGGAAGTTCAGCGTGCCTGATTCGGCGGCCGTGGCGGCGACTTATGGCTCGGTGAGTGCGGTCACCTTCATGACGGCCGCATCCTATCTTGATGCGCGCCAGATTCCCTTTGGCGGCTACATGGTGGCGGCACTGGCCTTGATGGAGAGCCCGGCTATTCTGAGTGGTCTTGTTCTGGCGAGGTTGAATGGCACCAACGCCGGCAAAAATGGACTTTCCTGGGCGAGCGTCCTCCACGAGTGTCTGGCCAACAAATCTGTTCTCATCCTCATCTGCAGTCTCCTAGCGGGAATGGTGACTCCGGCATCCGGCGCCAAGGCGCTTCAGCCTTTTGTGAGCCAGCTTTTCCCGGGCATGCTGTGTTTTTTTCTGTTGGATCTCGGTTTGGTCGCCGCGCGGCGCATTGCGGATTTGCGCGCGGGTGGCATTTTTTCCGTCGCCTTTGCTCTGGCCTTTCCGATCATTTCCGGTGGTTGTGCACTCCTCATCGCCTACTTCTGCGGATTCCGGGAGGGGGATGCGTTTCTTTTTTCGATTCTGTGCGCGAGCGGATCCTACATCGCCGTTCCGGCCGCCTTCCGGGCTGCCCTCCCAGCGGCGAATCCCAGTGTCTATGTCGGCCTTGCCCTCGGGGTCACCTTTCCCTTTAACCTTCTCATTGGCATTCCTCTCGCTTACACCATCGTTCATACGGCTTGGCACTGATCACCAGCACCCAGTCTTCATCCATTTATGAAAAAAACCGCTCTTATTTTCTCAGGCCAAGGAGCCCAAACCGTTGGCATGGGTAAGGATCTCGCCGCCGAGTATCCCTGTGCCGCTGCTCTTTTCCATCGCGCCGATTCAATCCTTGGCTATTCACTTAGCCAAATCGCCTTTGAAGGCCCCGCCGAGGAACTCACCAACACCTCTGTCTGCCAGCCAGCACTCTATGTCCACGGCCTCGCCTGCCTTGCCGTTCTGAAAGAGAAATTCCCCGCCCTCGATTTTCAAGCCACCGCCGGCCTCTCGCTCGGAGAGTTCACCGCCCACGCTGCAGCTGGAACTTTCGATTTTGAGACCGGACTCCGCCTTGTGGACAAGCGCGCCCGCGCCATGCAGGAAGCCTGCGAGGGTTCGGAAGGTGCCATGGCGGCCATCATTGGAGGCGAGGAGGACCGCGTGCGGGAACTGGCCGCCGTCGCAGATGTGGATGTCGCCAATATTAATGCGCCCGGACAAATCGTCCTCTCGGGCGAATCCTCCAAAATCGTTGTCGCCGTCTCCTTGGCCAAGGAATACAGTGCCAGAAAGGCCGTTGAACTTACAGTCGCCGGTGCCTTCCACTCGCGCCTCATGGAGCCTGCCTACCAGACACTCTCCGCCGCTCTAGGCGAAACGCCTATGAATGTTCCGCGCGTCCCTGTCGTTTGCAATGTGGACGCCATTACAGTCAATGATGCCGCCACGATCCGCCGCACGCTGGCCGACCAGGTCACCGGCAGTGTTTGCTGGTCGCAGAGCGTCGAATATCTCATCGACCACCTGCACATCGAGCAATTCATCGAACTCGGTCCCGGCGGCGTGCTTGCCGGTCTCGTGGGACGCATCCGCAAGGGAACACCTGTCATCTCGATCTCAAACTCCGCCACACTTGACGCGGCCGTTGCAGCCCTGAATTCAAACTAAGGAGTCCACTTTCAACAGCGCCGAGTTTTCTTGTGAGGGCCTCCAATTCCACATTTTCACTCTGGTGTTCGGCGATGTGCTCTTGCGCACAGCGCGCGACCCTCGCGATTTTCCATGGAGTTTTTGCAGCGTTTGGCAATTCCGCGCAGAGTCCGATCAGTTCGTGAGCAGTGTTCGCCAGTTCTGGCACGGTGTATTGGCGGCGACTCATTAGCAGAGCGTGAAGCTTCTCAAACAGCTCCGCGATTACGCTGCTCTCGACGCCTTGGAAGACGCCTTGTTGGCTATTGATGACTCCCTCTTCGATCAATCGCCGCAACACCCAGCCATCCAATTCCACCCAATGTTCCTCCCAGCCGGTCTTGGGATCGAGCCGTTAGCGGTGCCAAATTCCCGGCAGGAGGAAAACCACCGATGTTGACCTGACTCCGTTTGCAACTACCCGCTTCCCTCTGCGAAGAAAAGGATTTGCAAGGGATGGAGAGTACGTCCGTTTTTAATGTCAAAATGGTGATCCGAGGGATGCCTTGGCACGGGTGCGTTGATGGGGAGCGATCACCTCCGCCCATGATCAATACGCCGTCCTCGAAGGGGACATTCAGGCGACTGGCAATAATCCTGGCAAGGCACGCACGTGTTCTACTTCGGCTGCGCCGTGAAAAATCAAGTCCTCTATTGCCTAGACGCTGGGCATTTCCACCCAACCAGAAACCTCGCGGATAAAATCTCGTCGGCCCTGCAATTCGTTCCTGAAACCCTGCTCCATGTGAGCCGCGGCGTTCGCTGGGAGAGCGACCAAATGGTGATGATCGACGACCCCTCGCACTCCATTATGGAGGACCTCGTGCAAGGCAGAGTCTTCGATCGCACACACATCGGCCTGGATTTCTTCGAAGCCAGCATTAACCGCATTGCCCCCGGCGTCTTCTTCCACTGGCATCGGCGGCCTCACTTTTGGTCTTACCATGAGCTATCTCGGGATAGCTCGCGGCATGTAGGTGGCCCTTGGTTTTTGTGCCGCATTCGGCTCGCTCATGCGGCCGATTTTTGATGGCAAATTCCGCGAGCTGCTCGCCACCAGTTCTGAACTCACAGTTCTTCAAGGCGTGCTGGCCTGCCTGATTGGCATCGCAAACAGCGGCGCGGTTGGCATGTCCAACAAGAAGGAGCTTTCACAACAAGAAAAGGTCGCCGCAATCAAGGCATTCGATTTTTAAAAAGGCACCCCAGAAGATTCTGGTGTCGCCGCCGGTTCAAAAGTGGAAAACTGCATT